>NZ_JBYTBE010000022.1:46541-96960 GCF_058788955.1 Roseateles sp. FW301-B2 | reverse complement strand
GCCCGCCACCCCGCTTGCTCCGCCCGCTGCCGCCGCCAATGACGTGGCGCAGGGGCCGAGCCAATCCCAATGGGCGGAGATCGTGCAGCAGCTGGGCGCCGAGATTGCCGGGCCGCTGAGCGCAGCGCTGGAGCGGGTGCACAACCTCGTCGTGACCGGCCAGATCGACCGGCAGAGCCTGCGCGCCCTGCGCGACAACGTGGCGCTGGCGCGCGAGACCGGCATGATGGGCCAGCAACTGGCACGCCTGGCCTCGGGCCGGCTGCGGCTCTCGCGCGAACGCGTGCACCTGACCCAGGTGTTGCGCGGCGTGCTGGCGCATCGCAGCCGCGAGACCCAGGCACGCGGCATCCAGGTGCGCCAGGTGCTCAAGCCGGTGGAGATCGTGGCGGATGGCTCGCTGCTGTTCTCGCTGCTGAATGCCCTGCTGGACTGGGCCCTCGCCAGCACGCACTCGTCGATCGATCTGCGCCTGGACCTGACGCCCTGGCCCGCCAAGGCGCGCCTGATGTGCCGCTTCGCGCATCGCTCGCTGGACCTGATCGACGACCCGCGCAAGCAGGAGCTGCCGCCGGCCTTGAATTCGCTGGCCTGGCGCCTGGTCGAGCAGACCGCGCTGACCATGGGCGTGCTGCCGCTGCGCGAGGACGAGGCCGGCATCACGGTGCTGACGCTGGAGTTCCCGCACACCATCAGCGACGAACCTGGCGCCACCCCGCCGGTGCTGGAGAAGGAGCCCGAGCACCAGCCCTCCACCAATTCCAAGCCGCTGGCCGGCAGCCATCTGCTGATCGTCACGCCGCGGCGCGAGCTGCGCGCGCAGATCCAGGACTCGGTGCGACACATGGGCCTGATCATCGACGTGGTCAACAACATGGACGAGGCCACCCAGTTCTGCCTGGAAGGCCTGCCACATGGCATCGTGTTCGAGTCGGCCCAACGCGGCGCGGCCTTCGAGCTGCTGCGCGCCGACGTGCTGCGCGAGGTGCCGGAGTTCAGCTTCGTCGAGGTGCTCGATGAGGACCATGTGACCCAGCTCTCCACCGCCACCAGCGACGGCATGGCACGCATCGCGCGCAAGCACCTCACCGACGCGCTGCCGTCCATCCTGCTGTTCGAACTCTCAAAGTCCCTCTGAAGCAGCGGGCCGGCGGCGCTGGCCTACACTGGCGGGGCTATGAAAACCTCTCGCATGCTTGCTTCCGTGGTGATGGCGGCCGCCCTCGGCGGCGCTGCCTGGCTGGGCTACCAGAGTCTGGCGAAGAAGGAGCAGGCCCCCGCGGTGCGCTATGTGCTGCTGGACGGCAGCAAGGTCGACTCCAGCGCCTGGGCCGGCAAGGTCGTGCTGGTGAACTTCTGGGCCACCAGCTGCACCACCTGCGTGCACGAGATGCCGCAAATCATCGCCACACACGAGAAGTTCAAGGCCCGTGGCTTTGACACCGTGGCGGTGGCGATGAGCTACGACCCGCCCGCCTTTGTCGCCAACTTTGCCGAGAGCCGCAAGCTCCCCTTCGGCGTGGCGATCGACAACACCGGCGAGATTGCCAAGCAGTTCGGCCGCGTGCAGCTGACGCCCACCACCGTGCTCATCAACAAGCGCGGCGAGATCGTCAAACGCTATGTGGGCGAGCCCGATTTCGCCGCCCTGCACGGGCTGGTGGAGCAGCTGCTGGCCGAGACCTGATCAGCTCAGGCGCCGCTGGCGCCCTGCAGGGCCTGTGCGGCCTGTTTGTCAGCGTGGTAGCTGCTGCGCACCATGGCGCCCACGGCGGCGTGGGTGAAGCCCATCTTGTAGGCCTCGGCCTCGAACATCTTGAAGGTGTCCGGGTGCACGTAGCGGCGCACCGGCAGGTGGTGCCCGGAGGGCGCCAGGTACTGGCCGATGGTGAGCATGTCGATGTTGTGGGCGCGCATGTCGCGCATCACCTGCAGGATCTCCTCGTCGGTCTCGCCCAGGCCCACCATGATGCCGCTCTTGGTCGGCACGCCCGGCACTTCCTCCTTGAAGCGCTTGAGCAGGTTCAGGCTGAACTCGTAGTCCGAACCCGGGCGCGCTTCCTTGTACAGGCGCGGCGCGGTCTCGAGGTTGTGGTTCATGACATCGGGCGGCGCGGCCTTGAGGATCTCCAGCGCGCGGTCCACGCGGCCGCGGAAATCGGGCACCAGCACCTCGATCTGCGTGCTGGGGCTTTGCGCGCGCACCTGGCGGATGCACTCGGCGAAATGGCCGGCACCGCCATCGCGCAGGTCGTCGCGGTCCACGCTGGTGATCACCACGTACTTGAGCTTGAGCGCGGCAATCGTCTTGGCCAGGTTCTCGGGCTCGCTGGTATCCAGCGGGTCGGGGCGGCCATGGCCGACGTCGCAGAAGGGGCAGCGGCGCGTGCACTTGTCGCCCATGATCATGAAGGTGGCCGTGCCATGGCCGAAGCATTCGCCGATATTGGGGCAGGAGGCTTCCTCGCAGACGGTGTGCAGCTTGTGCTCGCGCAGGATCTGCTTGATCTCGTAGAAGCGCGTGCTGGGCGAACCGGCCTTGACGCGGATCCAGTCGGGCTTCTTCAGCGTCTCCGCCGGCACGATCTTGATCGGGATGCGCGCCGTCTTGGCCTGGGCCTTTTGTTTGGCGCTGGCGTCATAGGCCTCGCCGCTCTTCGCTTCGTGGGTGATGTTCTCGGTCGCCATGACGCCTTGTACTCGTTCCTTCAGCGCACCAGCTGGGCGGCAAGCCGCTCGCCAAAACACTGGGCCACAGTGGGCCAATCGGTGAAAACGCCAAGTGTAGCGAGGTCCACCGTCCGCAAGCCGGCATAGCCACATGGGTTGATGCCGGTAAAGGGCTGCAGATCCATGGCGACGTTCAGTGCCACGCCGTGGTAGGTGCATTGCCGGCTGACCTTGATGCCCAGCGCCGCCACCTTGCCCAGGCCGCGGAAGGGGTCGTCCGGATGGGCCGGCCCGGTGAGCGCGGCATGGGCACCGGGATCGTCCAGGCGCACATAGATGCCGGGGGCGCCGCTGACGCGATGACCGGTGATGCCAAAGCCCTCCAGGGTCTGGATCACGGCGGCCTCGAGCCGGAACACATACTCGCGCACGAAATAGCCCTGGCGCTGCAGATTGATGAGCGGATAGGCCACCACCTGGCCGGGGCCGTGATAGGTCACCTGGCCGCCACGGTTGGTCTGCACCACCGGAATCTGGCCGGGGTTGAGCAGGTGGGCGGCCTGGCCGGCCAGGCCCTGGGTGTAGACCGGGTCGAATTCGCACAGCCAGATCTCGTCGGGCGTGTCGGGGCCGCGCGTCTCGGTGAAGGCGCGCATTGCCTCCAGGGTGGCCACATAGTCCACGCGGCCCAGGGTTTTCACAATCATGCCGCCATCCTAGCCGGTGCGCTGTAAGGCCCTGGGCCCGCCAGGCGACCGAGTTTGAGTTAGCGTTCACCCAGCCACAAAGGATGCCCGATGCGTTTTGCTTTCGCCCTGCTCGCCCTGCTGCTCGCCTCCAGCTTGAGCTGGGCCGCACCCGACATCGACGCCGTCATTGCCGCCTACGCGCAGGGCGATCTGAAAGCGGCCGCGCGCGGCTTCGGCGCACTCTCCAGGCGCGCCGTACCGCTGGCCGACTACAACCTGGCGATGATGCACATCCGCGGTGAATTGCCGGCGCCGAGCTTGCGTGAGGCGCGCCGGCTGCTGGAACGCGCCGCCGCCGGCGGCCTGATCCGCGCCGAACTGAGCCTGGGCCAGTTCCACGAGCAGGGCCTGCTGGGCAAGCCGGACCTGCGGCAGGCCAATAGCTGGTACGCGCGCGCCGCCGAGCATGGCAGCGTGGATGGTCAGGTCGCCATCGCCACCGCGCTCTATCTGGGCCGGGGCATTGCCCAGGACCTGGCGGGCGCCGCGCACTGGTATCGCGAGGCGGCCAAGGGCGGCGATGTGGGCGCGCAATACCTGCTCGCCTCGATGTATGAGGCCGGACTGGGCGTGGATCAGGACCTGCGCCTGGCGCGCTACTGGTACGACATCGCCGCGCGCAATGGCGACGATGCGGCGCCCTACAAGCTCAAGGAAATCGACGCCAAGCTGGCGCCCGCAAACGAGGCCTGAGTTGGGCGCGCGTGGCGCTCAGAGCACCACCTTCACCATCGGATGGGTGGTGAGGGTGCGGTAAAGCTCGTCGAGCTGCTCGCGGCTGGTGGCCGTGACGGTGATGGTCAGCCCCAGGTACTTGCCGCCCGAGCTGGGGCGGCGCTCCACGGTGGCGCCATCGAACTCGGGGTCGAACTGCTGCGCCACCATCACGATGGCCTCGACAAAACCCTCCACATGCGCGCCCATCACCTTGATGGGAAAGCGCGAGGGATATTCGATCAGCGATTCTTCGGGGGGAATGGGTCGGTTGAAATCCATATTGACCTCAGATGGATTGCATCAGCTTGGCACGCTGATAGGCCTCGTACAGGCGGCCATACACGGGCCCGGGCTTGCCATGCAGGGCGCCATGGCCCACCGGCTCGCGATCCAGCGTGGTGACGGCCAGCACCTCCTTGGTGGCTGAGCTGAGCAGAATCTCGTCGGCGGCGAACACCTCGGCCTCGGAGATCGGGCGCAGGTTGTAGGCGATGCCCACCTCCTCGCACAGCTCGCGCAGCAGGTCCACGCGAATGCCTTCCAGCACATGCTCGCTCTTGGGCGGGCCCAGCAGGGCGCCTTCCTTGACGATCCAGACATTGGACGCCGAGGCCTCGGTGAGGAAGCCGTCGCGGAACATGATGGTCTCCAGCGCGCCCTGGTCGGCCGAAATCTGCCGCGCCAGCACATTGCCCAGCAGCGACACGCTCTTGATATCGCCGCGCTCCCAGCGGAAATCGCGCGCCGACACGCAGGCCACGCCATGGTGGCGCTGCTCGGCCGACACCGGCTTCTGCGGGCTGCTGTATGAGAACACGGTGGGCGCAATGTCCTTGGGCATCACATGGTCGCGCGGCGCCACGCCGCGCGTCACCTGGATGTACCACCACTGATCGGGCACGCCCACCTCGGCCACCAGCCGGCGCCCGAGCGCCAGCCATTGCTCGCGGCTGAGCGGGTTGGCGATGCGCAGCTTGGCCAGGCTGCGCTCCAGGCGCGCCAGGTGCTCGTCGAAACGGAACAGCAGGCCGCCATAGACCGGCACCATCTCGTAGGCGCCATCGCCGAAGATGAAGCCGCGATCCATCACCGAGATCTTGGCCTCGGCCAGCGGCGAGTACGCGCCATTCAGGTAGCAGGGGACGTCGGGCAATGCACTCATGAACCACTCCTCTTCGATGCGCCTAGCTTACGCCCGGCACCCGCGGCCAGGCACGCCAAATGCGGCATTACTTGATCCACAGCCTGATCGCATCCCAGGCACGGCCGAAGATACCGGCCAGCGGCACGGCTTCCTGCACCACCAGGGGCACCTCGGCCACCGCCACGCCGGCGGTGGTGCTGACCTTCAGGGTGCCGACGCGCTGGCCCTTGACCAGCGGCGCCACCAGCGGGTCGGTGCGCTCGACCTGGGTCTGCAGCTTGCCACCCTCGCCGCGCGGCACAGCCACGAACACCGGGCCTTCGGCGCCCAGCTTGGCCTCGGGCACGGCGCCCTTCCAGACCTTGGCGGTGGAGACGGCCTGATCCTTGTCGAACAGGCGCACCGCGTCAAAGGCGGAGTAGCCCCAGTTCAGCAGCTTCTGGCTCTCGTTGGCGCGCGCCTCCTTGGAGGCCGTGCCCATCACGACGCTGAGCAGGCGCCGCTTGCCGTTCGGGAAGTCGCGCTGCGCGCTGGAGACCAGGCAGTAGCCGGCGGCCTCGGTATAGCCGGTCTTCATACCGTCGACGCTGGGGTCGCGCGTCAGCAGCAGATTGCGGTTGTGCTGGCGGATCTTGTTGAAGCTGTATTCGCGCTGCGAGTAATAGGGGTAGTACTCGGGGAAGTCCTTGATGATGTGGCCGGCAATCACCGCCAGGTCACGCGCACTGCTCTTGTGGCCGGGCTCGCTCAGGCCGGTCACATTGGTGAAGCTGGTGTTCTTCAGGCCCCAGGCCTGGGCCTGGCGATTCATCATCGCGACGAACTGCTCCACCGTGCCACCCACGCCCTCGGCCAGCGCCACCGAGGCGTCGTTGCCCGACAGGATGATCATGCCGCGCAGCAGCTCATCGACCTTGGGGCGCATGGTGGTGTCGATAAACATCAGCGAGGGGTCGCCCTTGCGCTCGTCCCAGGCGCGCTTGGAGATGCTCAGCTCCTGCTCCAGCGTGAGGCGCTTCTCCTTCAGCGCATTGAAGACGATGTAGGCCGTCATCAGCTTGGTCAGCGAGGCCGGGTCATTGGGCGCGTCGGCATCGCGCTCGGCCAGCACCTTGTGGTTGGCGCTCAGGTCCACCAGCACATAGTTGCGTGCGGCGATCTCGGGCGGCTGCGGTGCTTGTGCATGAACAGCCAGGCTGGCGGCCGCGGCCAGCACAAAGGCGATCAGGGATTTCATCCGGTATCGGAACTACGGGAAAAGCAGGGAGGGACGCGGCGCTCAGGCGGGATACCAGCTGCGCAGCACGATGTTCTTGAGCAGCGGCAGCTGCCCGTGGAAAAAATGCCCCACGCCAGGCACCACGGTGACGGGCAGGCTTTGCGGCCGCGCCCAGTCCAGCACCGCCTGCAGCGGCACCACATCATCCACCTCGCCGTGGATCACCAGGGTGTCGGCGGGCACGGCGGCGGTATCAAAACGTGAAGTCGCGGGGCCGACCAGGGCGAGGCGCTCGGCGGGCGCGTCGGCGGGCAGGCGCAGGGCCGCCTGCGAGGCCACATAGCCACCGAAGGAAAAACCGGCCAGCGCCAGCGGCAAGCCGGGCTCGCGCAGCGCGGCGATCACCGCCAGCGCATCGTCGACCTCGCCGCGCCCTTCGTCCCAGGCGCCTTGCGAGCGGCCGATGCCGCGGAAATTGAAGCGCACCGCGCGATAGCCCAGCTGCACAAAGGCGCGCGCCAGCGTCTGCACCACCTTGTTGTCCAGCGTGCCGCCCTGGGTGGGGTTGGGGTGGCAGATCACCACCGTGCCCCGCAAGACCTGACCCTCGGCCGGCGCGTCGATGGCGCACTCCAGCTCGCCCGCGGGGCCGGCGATCTGCCGGCGTTGGGTATGCAGATTCACGGCGGCCTCAGCGTCCGACGCTCTCGGGAAGCAGCAGGCGTTCCACCACCTTGCCGTCCTTCAGATGGCTGTCGACGATCTCGTCGATGTCGCTCTGGTCCACATAGGTGTACCAGACCGCCTCGGGATAGACCACCGCCACCGGGCCGCCCGCGCAGCGGTCCATGCAGCCCGCCTTGTTGACGCGCACCCCGCCAGGGCCCGCCAGCCCGGCCGCCTTGACGCGCGCCTTGCAATGGTCGAAACCGGCCTGCGCGCCATGCTGGGCGCAGGCGTTCTCGCCGTTGTCGCGCTGGTTGAGGCAGAAGAAGATGTGGCGCTGGAAATAGCTCATGCGCCGATTGTAGGCAGTGCCTGGGGTCAACCCTGGTTGGCGGGGCTTCCGGGCTCGCGCTGCACCACGCACCACAGCAGCCAGGCCAGCGCCGCGAAGGGCCAGACCCAGCCTATCCATTGCGCCAGGCCGTAGAGGTTGATGAAGCGGCCCTGCTCCCAGGTCTGCAGGCTTTGCAGCAGATAGGGGTCGGAGGGTGCCTCGCTGATGAGGGCGATCAGCGCCGTCAGCACCACCAGGGCAAAGGCCGCATTGGCGCGGCGCGGCGCCATGCAGGCCAGCAGGCTCAGCAGCACGCCGGTGGCAAGACCTGGCACGGTGGGCGCGGTCAGCCAGGCCCAGGCATGCTGCGGGCCGAAGTTCAGCGCGGTGGACCAGGCCGTCACCAGCACCCCCAGCGCCAGCGCCCCCAGGATCAGCAGGGCGCGGCGCTTGCCCGGCCGCGCCACCGAGAGCGCCAGCAGGCATGGGCCCAGCAGGCCCAGCGCGATGGCGATCGCCTCGAGCCCCGGCGGCAGGGGCAGCGGCTGCGCGGCCTGCTCCACCGTGATGGCCCAGGGCGTGCCGTCCAGCGCGCTCTCGCTCAATTCGCGCAGGCGCGGCAGCCATTGCCCCAGGCCCAGCGGCACCGGGGCGGGAAACAGCAGGCCCACGGGCCACAGCGCCAGCAAGGCGAGCGCGCCGGCGCTGTGCGGCACGAACCAGCGCTCGCGCCAGCCATGCCAGCGCTGCAGGCCGCCGTGCCGGTGCAACAACCAGCCGCCCAGGCCGCCGATGGCGCCGCCCAGGCTGTTGAGCAGCCAGTCCGCCCGCGAGGGCGCACGGCCCGGCAGAAAGAACTGCAGGCTCTCCATCAGGTAGGACAGCGCCGACAGGCCCAGCACCGCCAGCATGAAGCCCGCGCGCTGCCGCCCGCCGCTGCGCACCACCGCCGCAAAGCCGAGCAGGCCCAGCGGCAGGTAGCCCATCACGTTGACCCAGTTGTCGAAGCTGCTCCAGTAGCGCGGCCAGGGCAGGCCGTTCAGCAGGCTCGGCGACCAGCGCCAGGGCCAGAAGGGGTAGAGGCTGGCATAGACGACCAGCAGGGCATAGATCAGCGCCAGCCAGCTGGCCGAGCTGCGTCTGCCCATCTCAGAACGGCTTCACGACCACCAGGATCACCATGGCCATGAACATCAGCACGGTGATTTCGTTGAAGACGCGGAACCAGCGATGGCTGCGGCGATTCGCCATCTGCTCGAACTGCCGCAGGATGCTCCGGCACCAATGGTGATAGCCCACCGCGGCGATCACGCAGGCGAGCTTGGCATGCATCCAGTAGGCATCGGCGCCGCGGCCGATGCCGTAGTACAGCCACAGCACCAGGCCCAGCACCAGCGCCGGCACCATCAGCAAGGTCATGAAGCTGTAGAGCTTGCGCCCCATCAGCAGCAGGCGTTCGCGCTCGGCATGGCTGTCGGCGGGCACCATGGCCAGATTCACAAAAATGCGCGGCATGTAGAACAGGCCGGCAAACCAGGACGCCACGAAGACGATGTGGAAGGCTTTGATCCAGAGCATGGGCCCATTATGGGCTGCCGCCACGCCCATCGCCTTGATCCGTACGGACGAAAAAAAGCCCCGGCTATGAAGCCGGGGCGGCAAAGCCTTATCGCTGTCATCACGCTAAGGCTCCTGCTCAGGGAGGAAAAGCAGGGAACGACGCCTTGCGGCTATCATTCGCTGCCAAGTTTAACAGAGCTGTCGCAATCCAGTCTCTACGGGATGTCGCGTAGATCAGCGCAGGATTGCACGCTTGCCCTTCTCAGCCCCCGCTTTTGAGGGGTCAGCCCGCTGGCCCCGTCTGGAGACTCGCTTGTCCCGCCGCCTGCCTAGCCAACTCCCTGCCCCTTATCCCGCCAGCCGCCCGCGCCGCCTGCGCCGCGACGCCTACACGCGCGCCCTGGTGCGCGAACACGCCTTGACGGCCAGCGACCTGATCCTGCCGGTGTTTGTCCATGAGGGCGAGAACCACGCCGAGCCGGTGGCCTCGATGCCAGGCGTGTCGCGCTTGACATTGGACAAGCTGCTGCTCGTGGCCGAGGAATGCGTGCAGCTGGGCATCCCGGTGCTGGCGCTGTTCCCGGTGATCGATGCCAAGCTGAAGGATCCGGAAGGTCTGGAGGCCACCAACCCCGATGGCCTGATACCGCGCGTGGTGCGTGCCCTCAAGGACAGGGTGCCGGGCCTGGGCATCCTCACCGATGTGGCGCTGGACCCCTTCACCAGCCACGGCCAGGACGGCGTGCTGGACGAGCAGGGCTACATCATCAACGACCGTACCGTCGAGATCCTGACCCGGCAGGCGCTGGTGCAGGCCGCCGCCGGCGTGGACATCGTGGCGCCCAGCGACATGATGGACGGCCGCATTGGCGCGATCCGCCAGGCGCTGGAAGCGCAGGGCCACATCCACACCCGCATCATGGCCTACAGCGCCAAGTACGCGAGCGCCTTCTACGGCCCCTTCCGCGACGCCGTGGGCTCGAAGGGCAATCTGGGCAAGGCCGACAAGAAGACCTACCAGATGGACCCGGGCAACAGCAACGAGGCGCTGCGCGAGGTCGCGCTGGACCTGGCCGAAGGCGCCGACATGGTGATGGTGAAGCCCGGCATGCCCTATCTGGACATCGTGCGCCGCGTCAAGGATGAGTTCGCGGTGCCCACCTTCGCCTACCAGGTGAGCGGCGAGTACGCCATGATCAAGGCCGCGGCGGCGAATGGCTGGCTGGACCACGATGCGGTGATGATGGAAGCGCTGCTGGCCTTCAAGCGCGCCGGCGCCGACGGCATCCTGAGCTACTTCGCCCTCGAGGCCGCGCGCCTGCTGAAGGCCGGAGCCTGAAGGCCTTGCGGCACTTCCACCTCAGCGGCGAGCATTTCACCGAGCTCGCCGAGCTGCCCGCCGATCTGCCCGCCGAGGGCTTTGTATGGATAGGCATGGCGCGCGCCGAGTTCGAGCGCGAGGTCGGCCGCCTGCAACAGCAGCTGCAGCACTGGACCGGCGCGCAGCTGGTGGACCTGCATGTCTCCGACCTGCTGAACGACCAGCTGCCCTCGCATTTCGACTACACCTCCTGGTACGACCTGATGGTGTTCCGGCGCCTCGCCGCGGTGGCGGGCAGCGAGGAGGCGTTGCAGGCCATCGACACCAGCCCGGTCGGCTTCGCGGTGTTCGACCGCGTGCTGCTGACCGTGCATCCGGACGATTGCCAGGTGCGCGACTTCTTCGCCGAGCGCCTGGGCAAGCTGCAGGAGGGGCGCGACTTCCGCGGCAGCGCCCGCCTGCCCACCAGCCCGGCCGAGTTGATGCTGCGCATGGTCAACCACATGGTGGACAGCTATCTGGAGCTGCGCCGCCTGCTGACACGCCAGCTCGGCGCGCTGCAGCGGTCGCTGATGGACACGCACGGCCACTTTGACGACTGGCCCACCCTGCTGGCCTCGCGCGATGCCCTGCATCTACTGGAGGACACCTGCGAGGATCAGCGCAGCGCGGTGCAGGAGTGGATCGACTCGCTGGCCGACTGGCCGGTCAACGGCAGCCTGCTGGCCGAGCGCGAACGCGAGCTTCTGCGCGTGCGCTCACGCGATGTGCTGGAGCATGTGGAACGCGTGCTCAGCCATGTGCGGCGCCTGGAGAGTTCGGCGGAGAGCGCGGTGCAGATGCACTTCTCGGCGCTGGGGCACCGCACCAACAGCATCATGCGCACGCTCACCGTGCTGACCGCGATCTTCCTGCCGCTGAACCTGATCACCGGCATCTTCGGCATGAACTTCGACACTCTGCCGCTGATCCACAAGGCCACCGGTTTCTGGATTGCGTTCGGCCTGATGGCGGCGCTGGGCCTGGGCCTGGGCGCCTTCTTCTGGCGCAAGCGCTACCTGGGCACGCAGCGCTGATCAGCGCTTCCGGTAGGGGTCGGCAAAGCCCAGCGCCAGCATGATCTCGGTCTCGCGCGCCTCCATGGCCTCGGCCTCGTCGTCCTCTTCATGGTCGTAACCCTGCGCATGCAGGGTGCCGTGCACCAGCATATGGGCGTAGTGGGCCAGCAGTTCTATGCCCAGCTCGCGCGCCTCGCGTTCCACCACCTCGGCGCAGATCACCAGGTCGGCACCCACCACCGGCTCATGGCTGTAGTCGAAGGTCAGCACATTGGTGGCGTAGTCCTTGGCGCGGTAGTCATGGTTGAGGGCGCGGCCCTCCTCGGCGTCGACGATGCGCACGGCGATCTCGCCCGGCAGCTCCAGCGCCGCGCGTATCCAGCGCATCACCTTATGGCGCGGCAGCTGCGCGCGATGGCGCGGATCGGCGAACTGCAGCGACAGGCTCAACTCCGGCCGGCTCATCGCTGCCCTCCTGCTTGTGCGGCCTCATAGGCTTCGACGATGCGCGCCACCAGCGGATGGCGCACCACATCGGCCGAGGTGAAGCGCGTCATCGCAATGCCCTGCACACGTGCCAGCACGCGCTCGGCATCGATCAGCCCGCTCTGCATGCCCTTGGGCAGGTCGACCTGGCTGGTATCGCCGGTGACCACGCATTTGCTGCCGAAGCCGATGCGGGTGAGGAACATCTTCATCTGCTCGGGCGTGGTGTTCTGCGCCTCGTCCAGGATCACGAAGGCATGGTTGAGCGTGCGGCCGCGCATGAAGGCCAGCGGCGCGATCTCCAGCTGGCCCTTCTCGAAGGCCTTGGTGACGCGGTCGAACCCCATCAGGTCGTAGAGGGCGTCGTACAGCGGACGCAGATAGGGATCGACCTTTTGCGTCAGGTCGCCGGGCAGGAAGCCCAGGCGCTCGCCCGCCTCCACCGCCGGGCGCGTCAGGATGATGCGCTGCACCGAGGAGCGCTCCAGCGCATCGACGGCGCAGGCCACCGCCAGAAAGGTCTTGCCGGTGCCGGCCGGGCCGATGCCGAAGCTGATGTCGTGCGCCATGATGTGGCGCAGGTACTGGTGCTGGTTGGGCGTGCGGCCCGCCAGGTCGGCGCGGCGCGTACGCAGCACGATGGCGTCGCCGGCCGGCTTGGCTTCCAGCACGCGCTTGCCGCGCAGCTTCTCACCCAGCTCGCCGGCCGCCTCGACGATGGCGAGCTGCAGGTGCTCGGCCGGGATGGCCTTGCGGGCGCGCTCGTAAAGCGACTCCAGCAAGACCAGGCTGCGCTCGGCCGCGGCCTTGGGGCCTTCGATGCGGAAGGCCTCGCCGCGCCGGCTGATGCGCACATCCATGGCCTGTTCGATCTGGCGCAGATGCTCGTCGAGCATGCCGCATAGATGGGACAGACGGCGGTTGTCTATCGGAGTAAAAACGTGACGGAGAATCAAGGCGGCACTTTCTGGGTGGGTCTGCTCGGTGCAAGCGCTTATTGTCGCCCGAGCCCGCCCGCTCCTCCCGACGCGCTCCGTCCTGCACAATCGCCGCCCATGCACAGTCAGAGAATTCGACGATTTGCCGCCAGCCAGGGCGGCTGGCGCCTGCTCATCAGCGCGCTGCTGCTGCCGCTGCTCCTGCTGGGCCTGCGGCCGGCCGATGCGCAAGAACTGGTGCTGAGGCAGGCCTTGGCCGTGGCCAGCGATGCCGCTGAATTCCCCGCCCATGCTGATGCCGCCGCGGTGCAACTGCCCGATCACTGGGCCAGCAGCCGGCCCGGCTTCAGCGGCGCGGTCTGGTATCGGTTCAAGCTGGAAGGCGGGAGCAGCCAGCTGTTGCGCCAGGCGCTCTATATCGAGCAGGTCTGCAGCAACTACCAGCTCTGGGTCAATGGCGTCAGCCTGGTGGCGCGCGGGCGCATGCTCGACCCGATTTCCGAGCGCTGCTTCGAACCGCAGCTGATCGAGCTGCCGCCGGGTCTGCTGCGCGCTGCCGGCAACGTCATCGACATCAAGGTCGCCGGCTATGCCAAGCAGGTGCTGGGCAGCAGCAATCGGGCCGCCAGCCTCTCGGCCGTCGAACTCGGCGAGCTGGAAACGCTGGCCAAGCGGCAGGCGCGGGCCTGGTTCTGGCAACAGACCCTGCCGCTGCAGCTGTCGGCCATGCTGGTGCTGATGGCGTTGACGCTGACCCTGCTGGCGCTGCGCCATGCGCGCGACCAGCACCTGCTGTTCCTGGCCGGGCTGATGGCCTGCTGGGTGCTGTTCTCCAACCGCCTGTGGATCGGCGACATCCCCTGGCCGCGCGCCCTGGTCGAGGTGCTGATCGCCTCGCTGCTGCCGCTGCTGACCCTGTGCGCCGTGCAATACCTGCTGCGCGCCCTGGGCCGCCAGGACAAGCGCATCGACCAGGTCCTGCTGCTGCAGGCCCTCATCGCGCCGACCAGCCTGGCGCTCACGCCGCTGAAATTCCAGTTCGTCGCGGTGAGCCTCTGGAGCCTGCTGCTGGCGGCGCAGATCCTGGGCGCGCTGGGCTGGCATCTGCGCCAGCAATGGCAGCGCGCGCAGGGGCCGCACAGCCTGCCCAGGCAGGGCAAGCAGCAGCGCCGGCAATGGTGGATCACCACGACCCTGCTCGGGCTGGCGGCGCTCAGCGTGCTGCTGGAGCTGGCCGCCCAGCAATTCCGCGCCCCCGCCGGCGCCAGCCTGACGGCCGTGGTGGTGCCGCTGGTGATGCTGGGCATGGGTCTGCAGGCCGTGCTGGCGCTGGCGCGCGCGCGCCAGGAGGCCGAGGCCATGCAGCATCAGCTGGAGCAGCATGTGCAGGAGCGCGTGGCCGATATCGAGCGGCACTACAACCAGATGGCCGAGCTCAAGCTGGAGCAGGTCACCGAGCGCGAGCGCAAGCGCATCGCCGCCGACCTGCACGACGACCTTGGCGCCAAGCTGCTGACCATCGTGCACACCAGCGAGTCGGACCGCATCTCCACGCTGGCGCGCGAGGCGCTGGAAGAGATGCGGCTGTCGGTGCGCGGCCTCACCGGCAAGCCCGTGCAGCTGCTGGATGCGCTGGGCGACTGGCGTGCCGAGGTGGTGTCGCGGCTGGCGCAGGCCAACATCCTGGCGGAATGGAAGGCCCCGGCCGAGGACATCGTCCACACCCTGCCGGCGCGCGCCTATGTGCAGACCACGCGCATCTTCCGCGAGGCGGTCAGCAATATCATCAAGCACAGCGGCGGCACACATTGCGTGGTGAGCTGCAGCGTCGAGGATGGCTATTTCATCGTTGTCATCCAGGACAACGGCCAGGGCATCCCGATGGAGCTGGACGGCCGCCTGGACCGCGGCCACGGCATGGCCAGCATGAAGGCGCGCGCCAAGCAGATGCACGGGCAATGCCTGGTGGAATCCGGCCCGGGCTGGGGAACCGTGATCCGCCTCACGATTCCCCTCTGATCAGCGCAGGCGTAAGCTTCATTGCCTAGGCGAAGCTCCGATAAACGACTACCGTAGGCATCCAGCGTGCTGATCGCGCGGCCTACCCATTGCCAGAGAAGAACGCCATGAACCACATCCTCCTGCTCGAAGACATCCCGGAAATCCGCGCCTGGCTGAAGGCCCTGGTCAAACAGGTGTTCGCCAATGCCGTGATCACCGAATGCTCGCGCGTGCAGGATGCGCTGGCCCAGGTCAACAGCCAACGCTTCACCCTGGCGCTGCTCGATCTGGGCCTGCCCGACGGCTCGGGCGTGGACGTGATCGCGGCGCTGCGCGAGAAGCAGCCCGAGGTGCAGTCGGTGATCGTCACCATCCACGACGACGACGAGCATCTGTTCCCGGCCCTGCAGGCGGGCGCCTTCGGCTATCTGCTGAAGGAGCAATCGCGCGAGTTGCTGGTCGAGCAGCTGCAGCGCATCAGCCAGGGCGAGCCACCGCTGTCGCCCTCGATCGCGCGCAAGGTGATCGCCTATTTCGCGGCGCAGCGACGGCCGCAGGCAGCGGCGCAATTGCACGAGGTCTCGCTCACCGATCGCGAGACCGAGGTGCTGCTGCGCGTGGCCAAGGGTTACACACTGCCGGAGATCGGCGTGCAGCTGGGCCTGTCGCGCCACACCATTGCCGACTACGTGAAGCAGATCTACCGCAAGCTGAATGTCTCTTCGCGCGCCGAGGCCGCCCTGGAGGCGCAGCGCCTGGGCTTGTTCGGCAGAAACTAGCCGCGGCCCTGCGGCCCCTGATAATGGGGCGATGATTGGCAGACTCAGCGGCGTCATCGCGGAAAAATCGCCCCCGCTCGTACTCGTGGATGTGCAAGGCGTCGGCTACGAGGTCGACGTGCCCATGAGCACCTATTACAACCTGCCAGGCATCGGCGAGCGCACCACCTTGCTGACGCATTTCGTGGTGCGCGAGGACGCCCAGGTGCTGTTCGGCTTTGCCAGCAGCGAGGAGCGCGCCACCTTCCGCCAGCTCATCAAGATCAGCGGCATCGGGCCGCGCATGGCGCTCTCGCTGCTGTCGGGCCTGAGCGTGGCCGAACTGGCCCAGGCGGTCGCGCAGCAGGAGGCCGGCCGGCTGGTGAAGGTGCCCGGCATCGGCAAGAAGACGGCCGAACGCCTGCTGCTGGAGCTCAAGGGCAAGCTGGCGCCCGACCTGAGTGGCGGCAGCGCCATGCGCGCCGAGAACGACAACCAGGCCGACATCCTGCAAGCCCTGGTGGCCCTCGGTTACAGCGAGAAAGAAGCCGGCAGCGCCCTCAAGGCTCTGCCCAAGGAGGTGGGCGTGAGCGAGGGCATCAAGCTCGCATTGAAATCACTGTCGCGCTAAACCATGAGCATCCAGACCGACGATTTCGGCAGCATCCCGGCGCAGCGCGTGGTGAGCGCCGCCCCGACCTCCCCCAACGAGGAAGCCATCGAACGCGCCCTGCGTCCCAAGTGGCTGGACGAGTATGTGGGCCAGAGCAAGGCACGCGAACAGCTAGAGATCTTCATCAGCGCGGCCAAGAAGCGCAGCGAGGCGCTCGACCATGTGCTGCTGTTCGGGCCGCCCGGCCTGGGCAAGACCACGTTGAGCCACATCATCGCCGCCGAGCTGGGCGTGAACCTGCGCCAGACCTCGGGTCCGGTGCTCGAAAAGCCCAAGGACCTGGCCGCCATCCTCACCAATCTCGAGAAGAACGATGTGCTCTTCATCGACGAGATCCACCGGCTTTCACCGGTGGTGGAGGAGATCCTGTACCCCGCGCTGGAGGACTACCAGATCGACATCATGATCGGCGAAGGCCCGGCGGCACGCTCGATCAAGCTGGATCTGCAGCCCTTCACCCTGGTGGGCGCCACCACGCGCGCCGGCATGCTCACCAACCCGCTGCGCGATCGCTTCGGCATCGTGGCGCGGCTCGAGTTCTACACCCCTGCCGAGCTGCAGCGCATCGTGACGCGCTCGGCCAGCCTGTTGAACGCGCCCATGGATCCGGACGGCGCGCTGGAAATCGCGCGCCGCTCGCGCGGCACACCGCGTATCGCGAACCGGCTGCTGCGCCGCGTGCGCGACTATGCCGATGTGAAGGGCAACGGCCAGATCAGCAAGGGTATTGCCGACAAGGCACTGGCCATGCTGGACGTGGACCCGCAAGGTTTCGATCTGATGGACCGCAAGCTGCTGGAGGCGGTGGTGCACCGCTTCGATGGCGGGCCGGTCGGCCTGGACAATGTGGCCGCGGCCATCGGCGAAGAGCGCGACACCATCGAGGACGTCATCGAGCCCTACCTGATACAGCAGGGCTTCCTGCAACGCACGCCACGCGGCCGCATCGCCACGCTGGCGGCCTTTCGCCACCTGGGTGTGGCGCCGCCCAAGTCCATGGGCGATCTGTTCGAGTAGCCCGCCGCTGCCGCCGCGGCAATAAAAAAAGGCGCCCCGAGGGGCGCCTTTCTCACATCCGATCCGGAGATCAGAAGTTGTGGCGGATACCAGCAGCGAACGACGAGAAGTCGCCAGCGTTGTTCAGCGTGTTCTTGGTGTCGATGGCCGTGTAGTAGCCATACACCTTGGTGCGCTTGCTCAGGTTGTAGTTGTAGCCCAGGGTCCACTGGTTGGCCTTGTTGGCTTGGTTAGCACCGGCTTGCGTGCCGCCGAAGTTCGCGTGGAACTCCGAAGCACCCAGGGTGTACATACCGGCCAGACGCCAGATGTTGCGCGACTTCTTGACAGCAGCGTCGTTGGTTTCACGTTGGACGTAGCCGCCCAGGGTGATGGCGCCCAGCTCGTACAGAGCGCGAGCAGCGTACTGGCTCTGCTTGTCTTGCTTGGTGTAGCCAGCGCCCAGGTGCAGAGGGCCTTGGTCATAGTTGACCGAACCGTCGAATGCACGCTTCACGCCAGGAGCGCCTTCGCCAGCAGCCACAGCCAGCTCGGTCGAGAAGCCGCCGGCGCTGTAGAAGTAGCCCACCTTGTTGGCGGTCGGGAAGGGGCCGCCGTACAGCGCGTCGCTGGACGAACCGGTGTCGTGGTTGTGCATGCTGACGTAGTCAGCAGTGGCGTAGTACGAACCCGGGGTCCAACGGCCCAGACGCACGGCGCCGAAGGCACCAGCGATCTGCACCGAAGCCTCACGGCCCCAGAAAGCAGCGGTGCCACCGGTGGCAGCGCCGTTGTCGGAGTTGAAGCCGTGCTCCAGATCGAACGAAGCCTTCAGGCCGCCGCCCAGATCTTCCACGCCCTTGAAGCCGATGCGCGAGGAGTTGTTGGCAACCACAACCTTGCGGCCTTGGTTGTCGACCTTCTGGCTTTCAACGGTGGTGTTGACGCGGCCATACAGGGTGACCGAGCTTTGTGCGAATGCGGGTGCGGCGATGGCTGCGAGTGCAGCGACGAGAGCAATCTTCTTCATCATTTGCCTTTAAGAGTTGAGGGTGGGCCGGGTTTGAAGTACCCGGTCTTTGCGCGAAATGTGGCCGCAGTATAGGAGGGCCAGGGTTTCACCGGGTTCGTTCCGACGCGAAATTGCAACACTCCCCCGCTATAGCTAGGGATGTGCCAAATGACACTTGAAGACCCTCCGGGCGACACCATCTGGCCCGCCACCCTCGGGCTAGGCCTGCGCCAGATCGTCCAGGCCGAGGTCCTGAAGATGCTGATCGTCGTTCCAGCCCACCAAGCCAAAGCCCTCGGGAGAGTAGATCAGCCGGTTGATGCTGGCGTTGCCCAGCGTCCAGCTGCGCGCGGCATGGAGCTCCAGGCGCGCCGCCAGGCGGTACAGACAGTCCATCACGCCACCATGGGCGACGATGGCAATGGTCTGGCCGGGGTGGGCCTGGGCCAGCTCCCGCACCGCCTCGGTACAGCGCGCATAGAAGCGGCTCAGGCTTTCGCCCCCTTCGGCGGCGAAATCGGGGTCGCGGCGCCGCCAGCGCAGGCTCTGTTCGGGCCAGCGCCTGGCAATCTCGTCCCAGGTCTGGCCCTCGAAATGTCCAAAGGAGCGCTCGCGCAGCCGCGCGTCGGCGTGGATCGGCGCACCCAGCCCCTGCAGCGCGGCAGCGGTCTCCCAGGCGCGCGCCAGATCGCTCGCATACACGGCGGCCAGTGGCTCGCCAGCCAGCGCAGCGGCCAGCCGGCGCGCCTGGGCGCGGCCGCGCTCATTCAGCGGGATGTCCAGCTGCCCCTGGATGCGCGTGTCGCGATTCCAGTCGGTCTCGCCATGGCGGATCGCCAGGACCTGGGTCGCGTTTTCCAAGCTCATACGCCCCAGACGATATCGACGGCGGCGCGCTGGCTGTGCCGCATCAGCTCCAGCAGCGGCCAGACGCGCTGCCGCAGGCTCACCCCTTCGCGGCGCGGCGCCTCCTGTCCGGCCGCCTCGGCCTCGGCCTGCAGGCGTGCGAACTCGGCCTCGTCGTCGGCCACCGCGGCCTCCAATGCGGCCATTGCGGGGCCCAGCTCGGCCAGCGCCAGCAGGCCTTGCCTGGCGGGTTCACGGCCCAGCAGCCGCAGCACGCGCTCGCCCTGCGGGCCCAGCATCAGCACATCGGCCCCGGCCTTGGATTTGAATTTGTAGATCACCTGAAACTCCGCGTTGCTGCGGAGGATTGTCACCGCTCAGGCGGCGCCACGGATCAGATGCACGGGCGCGCGCGGCGCCGATGGGCCGGGGCGCCACACCCGCTCCTCGAAGGCGCGCGGGTCGAGCGCCGGGGCATAGAGGAAGCCCTGGAACTCATGGCAGCCGGCGCGGCTCAGGAACTCGCGCTGGGCGTCGTTCTCCACGCCCTCGGCGATCACATGCAGTTGCAGCGCTCGCCCCATCTGCACGATGGCATTGACGATGCCGGCGTCACTGGCGTCGCCCGGCAGCCCGTTCACGAAACTCTTGTCGATCTTCAGGCGCTGGATCGGGAAGCGCTTCAGATAGCCCAGCGATGAATAGCCGGTGCCGAAGTCGTCGATCGACATGCACACGCCCAGCTCGGCCAGCGCCTCCAGGCGCAGCAAGGCCTCCTGCGCGTCACGCAGCAGGATCGATTCGGTCAACTCCAGCTCCAGCAGCGAGGGCGGCAGATCGGCCGCCTTGAGCGCCTGCGCCACCGAATCGACGAACTGGGTCTGCTGGAACTGCAGCGCCGACACGTTCACCGCCACCGGCATGCGCCAGCCCTGCTTGAGCCATTGCGCCGCCTGGTTGACGGCCTGCTGCAACACCCAGTCACCGATCGCGACGATGAAGCCGCTCTCCTCGGCCACCGGAATGAATTCGGCGGGCGAGACCTCGCCACGCAAGGGGTCGCGCCAGCGTATCAAGGCCTCGGCACCGATCACCTGGCCGGTGCTGAGCGAGATCTGCGGCTGGTAGTGCAGCCGGAATTCGCGCTCCTGCAACGCCTGGCGCATCGCGTGGTCCAGGCGCATGCGCGAAAGCAGGTCCACGTCCTTGCGCGGCTGGTGGAAGCGGAAGGTGGCGCGGCCACTCTCCTTCACCCAGTGCATGGCGCGCTCGGCGCTGGCCATCAGCTCTTCGGCGTTCGCGCCATCGCCGGGGAACAGCGCGATACCGATGCTGGCGGTCACCGTGAAGCTGAGGGTATCGAAGCAGAAGGGGCGCGACATCGCCTCCTGCACGCGCCGGGCCGCATGCTCGGCACCGCGCGCATCGGCCTGATGGATCAGCAGGGCGAACTCGTCGCCGCCCAGGCGCGCCACGGTATCCACCTCGCGCAGGCTTTCCTTCAGGCGCAGCGCCACTTCCTTGAGCACGCGATCGCCATAGGAATGGCCCAGGGTGTCGTTGATCTGCTTGAAGCGGTCCAGGTCGACGTTCAGCAGGCCGAAGGGCGTGGCCTCGCGACGCGCCATCGCCTGCGCGTAATCCACGCGCTCGCACAGGGCGCGCCGATTCGGCAGGCCGGTCAGCATGTCGGTATGCGAGAGCTCCTCGATGCGCTGACTGGCGGCCAGCTTCTCGCTCAGGTCGCGGAAGGAGTAGACCCGGCCGATCGGACGGCCGCGGCTCCACTGCGGCAGCGAGACGCGCTCCAGCACCCGGCCGTCGATGAGCTTGATGTTGTCGCTGGTCTGCAGCAGCGGCGTGTCCTGGATCGAGGCCAGTCGCATCGCATAGGCCGGGCCGTCGACCACGCTGCGCCGCATCCAGGCTTGCACGGCCTCGTCGTTGCGCTCGTTCAGCAGGTCCTCGGGAATGCCCCACAGCGAAGCAAAGCGCTGATTGAAGCTGCGCATGCGGCCGGCCAAGTCGGCCACCAGGATGCCGTCGGCGGTGGACTCCAGCGTGGCGCGCAACTCGGCCAGCAGGGCCTCGCGCTCGTCGTCGTGCTGGCGCTGCGAGGTCTGGTCGCGCATCGAGATGAGCCAGAGCCCGCCGCCTTCCAGCTGTTCCACATAGCTGATGCGGCGTGCCACCCAGAGCATGCGCCCATCGGCATGGCGCATCATGGTGTCGGTGTGCAGCGGATCAAAGCTGCCGGCCGCCACGTCCATCCAGAACATCGCGTCCTCGGGCGTGGTCGCCAGCGACTCCATCGCGCAACCAAGCAATTGTTCGGCCTCCATGCCCAGCAGCTGGGTCGAGGCCTGGTTCACTGCGACGATACAACGCGTTTCGGCCTCCACCAGCCACACCGCTTCCTGCAGCCCGTCAATCAGGGCCGTGTAGCGTTCGCAGAGCTGGAGGGCCGAAGGCGATGTCTTCGGTCGCAGGAGTCTCACGCGGCCATCTCCCCGACCGGTGCCGTGGGCACGGCCTCGAAGAAATAAGCCACCCGGGTGCGCGGGCTCAGGTACTCGAGCGAGGCGCGCGGCAGTTGCTGGGGCTTGAGGCTGCGCCGGATACCCAGGTCGGGCAGCTCTTCCAGATTCATCACCAGGGCCTCGTCCTTGGGCACCTTGGGGTCGTGCACCATCACGCGCGGCTTGAGCGGGCGCGAGGAGTTGACCGCCACCACCAGCGCGTAGCGGTCATCGGTGAGTTGCACCGTGGAGCCGGGCGGGTAGACGCCCATCATGCGGATGAAGGCGTTCAGCATGGTGGCGTCGAAGCGGTTGCGCCCCTGGGCGAACATCAGCGAGAGCGCCTCGTGCGGCGTCATCGCCTTGGACGCCAGCAGCGGATTGCACAGGCCGTCGAAGCGATTCACCAGCGCGACGATGCGCGCCCCGGCACTCATGCGGTCCACATTGATGCGCTGCGGGAAGCCGGAACCGTCGGCATTCTCATGGTGCTGGGCCACGATCAGCAGCGGCCCGGGCTGCAGCCCCATCTGCTGGGCCAGCGCCACACCCTTCACCACATGCTGCTGATACAGATGCGTCTCGGCGGCGGTGAAGCTGTCGTCGCGGTTGCGCACGCGCGGCGGCAGTTCGATCTTGCCGACATCGTGCAGCAGGGCGCCGACGCCCAGATCCAGCATTTCGTCGCGCCCCAGGCCGAAGGCACGGCCCAGCAACAGCGAGACGATGGAGACGTTGAGCGCATGGGCGGTGCCGCGATCACCGGCGCCTTCGTTCAGCAGGCGGATATTCAGGTCGCCCTCGACCAGCATCTTGTCCAGCAGGGCGGTCGTCAGGGCCACCGACTGGTCGCGCGCATTGCGCGGCTCGCGCGGCACCAGATCAATCACCTGGCGATAGGCGGCAGCCGCCTCACCGTATTGCTTCTCGCAAAGATGCAGGGCCTCGCGCTGGGCGGCCAGCGCCTGGCGGTGCCGCTCGCGGGCCAACTCCTCCGCGGAGATCGTCTGCACGGCCTCGACCACCGCCTCGGGTTGAGGCGCCGGCGTGGCATCGGTCTGCAGATCGCTCTTGCCCGGGCTCCAGCGCACCTGCTTGAGACCCAGGCGGCGCAAGATCAGCAACTGTTCTTCCGAGCTCAGCTTGAAGCTCGAAAGCGGAAAGGGATGGGACATCCAGCCCAGGTCCAGGTGGATGAACATCCCCACCCGAAGCTGAGTCACATCTATCAAAGGATCTGCTGATCTGTCCTTCATTCGATTCTCTACGCCCATTTTTTGAGGCGCCCTCGTCAGGGGCATCGGCAATAGGGCGAGACTACTTAAGTGATTTGCGACCTCAAATGTAAACGGCCTGCAGCCGCAGCCGAACGCGTGCAAATTCTCACAACTTGTGACGATGCCGCCGTATCATCGCCGGCGCGAACGTTCTTTAATTGAACGTGAGTTCTAATTACGAACCATTGCAGCTGAAAGCCTTGCCGTGATCGACAAATTGCAGCCCTCGCCGGCCGCCGCCTTGGCCGACGTGCCGGACGGCGCCACCGTGATGATTGGCGGCTTTGGCGAAGCCGGCCTGCCGCAGGAACTGGTGAGCGCCCTGCTGGACCAGGGCGCACGCGAGTTGACGGTGGTGAACAACAACGCCGGCAATGGCGACCGCGGGCTGGCGGCCCTGATCGCCGCCGGGCGGGTGCGCAAGATCATCTGCTCCTTCCCACGCCAGGCCGACTCGCATCACTTCGATCGCGCCTATCGCGCCGGGCAGATCGAGCTCGAACTGGTGCCGCAGGGCAATCTGGCCGAGCGCATCCGTGCCGCCGGCGCCGGCATCGGCGCCTTCTACACGCCCACCAGCTTTGGCACCGAACTCGCGCACGGCAAGGAGCAGCGCCAGATCGGCGGGCGCGGTCACGTCCTTGAATATGCATTGCATGCCGACTACGCGCTCATCCAGGCCGAGCGCGGCGACCGCTGGGGCAATCTGGTCTATCGCAAGACCGCACGCAACTTCGGCCCGGTAATGGCGACGGCGGCGCGCATCACCGTGGCCGCGGTGCGCGAGGTGGTGGCGCTGGGCGCGCTGGACCCCGAGGCCGTGGTGACGCCCGGCATCTTTGTGCAGAGGCTGGTGTGCTGCCCGCGCCCGGCAGCCACCACGGAGGCCCGCTCATGAGCTGGCAGGCCTGGACGCGCACCCAGATGGCCGCCCTGGTGGCCCAGGACATTCCCGAAGGCGCGGTGGTGAACCTGGGCATCGGCCTGCCCACCCTGGTGGCCAGCCAGCTGCCGCCGGGGCGGGAGATCATCCTGCACAGCGAGAACGGGGTGCTGGGCATGGGGCCGCCGCCCGGCCCCGAGGCCGCCGACCCCGATCTGATCAATGCCGGCAAGCAGGCCGTCACCCTGCAGCCCGGCGGCTGCTTCTTTCATCATGCCGACAGCTTCGCGATGATGCGCGGCGGGCATCTGGACATCTGCGTGCTGGGCGCCTTCCAGGTCTCGGCCCGGGGCGATCTGGCCAACTGGCATACCGGCGCCGCCGACGCCATCCCGGCCGTGGGCGGGGCCATGGATCTCGCGATCGGAGCCAAGCAGACCTTTGTGATGATGGAGCACCTCAGCAAGAGCGGGGACAGCAAGATCGTCGCCGCATGCAGCTATCCGCTCACGGCGGCGGCCTGCGTCAGCCGCATCTACACCGATCTCGCCGTGCTGTCCGTCGAAGCCGCGGGCTTGCGCGTGCTGGCGCGCTGCCCGGGCCTGGCGCACCGCCAACTCGAATCCCTCACCGGCCTGCCATTGCGGGCCTGATGCATCCCTTCCTCAGCTTTGGAGACCCCATGACTCAAGCCTTTATTTGCGACGCGCAACGCACGCCCTTCGGCCGCTATGGCGGTGCCCTCTCCTCGGTGCGCGCCGATGACCTGGGCGCCATCCCCATCAAGGCGCTGATGGCGCGCAACCCGCAGGTCGATTGGGCCGCGCTCACCGACGTGCTCTACGGCTGCGCCAACCAGGCCGGCGAAGACAACCGCAATGTGGCGCGCATGTCCGCATTGCTGGCCGGCCTGCCGCTGGAGGTGCCGGGCGCCACGCTGAACCGGCTGTGCGGCTCGGGCATGGACGCGGTGGGCTCGGCCGCTCGCGCCATCCGCGCCGGCGAGGCCGAGCTGATGCTGGCAGGCGGGGTCGAGAGCATGAGCCGCGCGCCCTTCGTGATGCCCAAGGCCGAAAGCGCCTTTTCACGCAGCAACGCGGTGTACGACACCACCATCGGCTGGCGCTTCGTCAACAAGCTGATGAAGGAACGCTACGGCGTCGACTCCATGCCCGAAACGGCCGAGAACGTCGCCACCGACTTCGGCATCGAGCGCGAGGCGCAGGACCGCATGGCGCTGGCCAGCCAGCTCAAGGCCGTGGCGGCCCAGCAGGCGGGCTTTTTCGACGCCGAGATCACCCCGGTCAGCATTGCCCAGAAAAAGGGCGATCCCATCGTCGTCAGCAAGGACGAGCATCCGCGCGAAACCAGCCTGGAGGCGCTCGCCAAGCTCAAGGGCGTGGTGCGGCCGGACGGCAGCGTCACCGCCGGCAATGCTTCGGGCGTGAACGACGGCGCCTGCGCCCTGCTGCTGGCCAGCGAGGCGGGCGCGGCCCGCCATGGCCTGACGCCGCGCGCCCGCGTGGTGGGCATGGCCACCGCCGGCGTGGCGCCGCGCATCATGGGCATCGGCCCGGCGCCGGCCAGCCAGCGCGTGCTGGCGCTCACCGGCCTGAGCCTGGCGCAAATGGACGTGATCGAACTCAACGAGGCCTTTGCGGCCCAGGGCCTGGCGGTGCTGCGCGCACTCGGCCTGCGCGACGACGACCCGCGCGTCAATCCGAATGGCGGTGCGATCGCCCTGGGTCACCCGCTGGGCGCCAGCGGTGCCCGCCTGGTCACCACGGCGGTGAACCAGCTGCATCGCAGCGGCGGCCGCTACGCCCTGTGCACCATGTGCATCGGCGTGGGCCAGGGCATTGCCCTGATCGTCGAGCGCGTCTGAGCGCCGGACCGCGGGCAAGACCTGCGTCTTGCCTGCCTGCACCGAGGCTGAGCCAAGCCATGAGAAAAGCGCAGGGGTGCTTGAACTTTTGTCATGGCCTGGCAAGCCATGACCGGCGGTTTGCGACGAGGCCCCATGGGATACTCGCCGCGGATTGAGGCGCATACCGCACATATACCAATGCAGTAGCGCCGCTTCGCCCTGGCACACCCGCCCTTTCAGGCCGTGGGATAGCGCTCACCCAGACTTCACCAATTTGGTGCACACGGGTGCGCAGATCGCCCAACATGCCGCCTGAAATAGGGACAAGCCCGGGTCCAATCCCTATAGTCGGCTCATCGCATGCTCGCGCCCAGCGGATTTGGGCGCTTTACGCTCAAAACTGGCACCCATGTCCGCTGAACGTGATTTCGAAGATTTGCCCTCGACCAACCAGGTGGTCTACACCGAGGCGCCCGCCGCCGAGGCCAGCGGCCCCCTCAAGCGCGACCTCGTTGCCGGCCTGGAAAAGGGCCTGGCGGTGATCGAGGCCTTCGACCAGGAGCGCCCGCGACTGACCATCAGCGAGGTGGCCGCGCGCACGGGTCTGACCCGCGCCGCCGCCCGCCGCTATCTGCTGACCCTCACCCATCTCGGTTTCGTCTCGCAGGACCGCAAGATGTTCGCGCTGACCCCCAAGGTGCTGCGCCTGGGGCAGAGCTATATGCATTCGGCCCGGTTGCCGCGCATCGTCGAGCCGGAGCTGCACAAGCTGGCCTACGCCCTCAAGGAAGCCAGCTCCGCCGGCGTGCTGGATGGCAGCGACGTGATCTGCATTGCCGCCACCAGCGCCGGCCGCGTGGTCTCGCCGACGCTGCAGCCCGGCACCCGCGTGCCCGCCTACTGCGCCGGCAACGGCCGCGTGCTGCTTGCCGCCCTGCCCCAGCCCGAGGTGGACGCCTGGATCGCCCGCCAGGAGCTCGCGGCCCTGACGCCGCACACCATCACCCATCCCGAGCGCCTGCGCATCGAGATCGCACGCGCGCGCTCGCTGGGCTATGCCTGCATCGACCAGGAGCTGGAGCTGGGCCTGCGCACCGTGGCCGTGCCTTTGAAGAATTACCGCGGCGATACCGTGGCGGCGATGAACATCAGCGTGCATGCCTCGCGCATGAGCATGGATCAGCTGGTTGAACATTGCTTGCCGCCCCTATTGCAAGCCCAGGCACATTTGCGCATGCTGCTGTAACCCAGCGCCAGCGCGCTTTGCGGCTGGGGCCTTCACAGGAGACCTCAGCATGCAGCGTACCCAGGTGGCCATCATCGGGGCGGGCCCGTCCGGACTGCTGCTCGGTGCCTTGCTGCATCAGGCCGGCATCGCCAATGTGATTCTGGAGCAACGCAGCGGCGACTATGTGCTCTCGCGCATCCGCGCCGGCATCCTGGAACAGACCCTGACCGAGCTGCTGGACGAAGCCGGCGTGGGCGCTCGCATGCGCCGCGAGGGCCTGGTGCACCATGGCATCTATCTCAGCACCCAGGGCCAGCGCCACCGCATCGACCTGAGCGCGCTCACCGGCGGCAAGTCGGTGCTGGTCTATGGCCAGACCGAGGTCACGCGCGATCTGATGGAGGCGCGCATGGCCGCCGGCCTGCAGACGCTTTACGAGGTGGACCATGTGAGCGTGCACGGCATCGAGTCCAGCCCCAGCGTGCGCTACCAGCGCGGTGGCCAGAGCCATGAGCTGCACTGCGACTTCATCGCCGGTTGCGATGGCTTCCACGGCATCTCGCGCACCAGCGTGCCGCGCGACGCGATCCGCACCTACGAGCGCATCTACCCCTTTGGTTGGCTGGGCGTGCTGGCCGATGCGCCGCCGCCGGCCGAAGAGCTGGTCTATGCCCAGCACCAGCGCGGCTTTGCGCTGTGCAGCATGCGCAGCCGCACGCGCGTGCGCTGCTACGTGCAATGCAATCTGAGCGACAAGGTCGAGCAGTGGAGCGATGAGCGTTTCTGGGCCGAGCTGCGCTGCCGCCTGGATGGCGAGACCGCGGCCGCCCTGCAGCCAGCGCCCGCGCTGGAGAAAAGCATTGCCCCCCTGCGCAGCTTCGTGGCCGAGCCGCTGCGCTTCGGCCGGCTCTTCCTGGCGGGCGACGCGGGCCACATCGTGCCGCCCACCGGCGCCAAGGGACTCAACCTGGCCGCCTCCGATGTGCGCTACCTCTCGCGCGGCCTGATCGAGCATTACCGCGATCACAGCGACGCCGGCCTCGACAGCTATTCCGAGAAGGCCTTGCGCCGCATCTGGCGTGCCGAGCGTTTCTCCTGGTCCATGACCAAGCTGATGCACTGTTTCCCCGACATCGCCGGTTTCGACCACAAGCTGCAGCAGGCCGAGCTCGAATACCTGCTCAGCTCGCGCGCGGCGCAGGCGGTGCTGGCCGAGAACTATGTGGGCCTGCCCTTCGAGGACTGATTAAGTTTCACCTCACTCAGCGCCCGCATCATGGGCACTCCCAACGAGAGGAGATGCATATGCGCGGCTGGTTCAAGAACAACAAGGGCTTTCTGGTCTTCCTGATCTGCTTTGGCTTTTTCCGCACCGCCATCGCCGACTGGAACCCCATCCCCTCGGGTTCGATGCGGCCCAATCTGCTGGAAGGCGATGTGGTGTTCGTGAACCGCCTGGCCTACGACCTCAAGCTGCCGCTCAGCAACCATGTGCTCGTGCACCTTGGCGAGCCGCAGCGTGGCGACGTGGTCACCTTCTCCTCGCCCAAGGACGGCACGCGGCTGATCAAGCGCCTGATCGCCCTGCCCGGCGACCGGGTGGAAATGCGGCAGGGCCGGCTGCGCATCAATGGCGAAGAGGCGGCCTATGAGGAGATCGAGTCGCTGCCCGAGCCGGTCGAGCCCTGGGGCCTGGTGCCGGCCCTGCGCATGACGGAGAAGGTCGCCGATGGCCAGCGCCGCGTCCAGCATCTGCAGGGCGTGCTGGCGCGCGACCTGCCCGCCACCGTGATCCCGCCCGGCCAGTACCTGATGCTGGGCGACAACCGCGACAACAGCGCCGACTCGCGCTTCATCGGCACCGTGCCGCGCGAGCTGCTGATCGGCCGCGCGGTGCGCATCCTCGCCTCGGCCGATATCAAGGGCAGCTGGCTGCCGCGCTTCGAGCGCTTCGGCCAGCGCCTGTAAATGAGCGTTGCAGGGCTCAGAGGTACAAGCGCTGGCGCAGCAAGGGGCTGACGCGGTAACGCTCGCTGCGGTAGGCATGGAAGAGCTGGTCGAGCAGATCGGCCACCGCGGCGGCGCCCACCAGGGCGAGCCACTCGAACGGCCCGGTCGGGTAGTTGACGCCCAGCTTCATCGCCAGATCGGCGGCCTGCTCCTCGCAGACGCCCTGCCACACCGCGTCGGCGCCCTCGTTGACCAGCATGGCCACGGTGCGCGCCACCGCCAGGCCCGGCACATCGCGCAGCACCAGCGGCTCCCAGCCGAGCGCGCGCAGGAAGTTCTGCGCCTGCAGCTGCTGCAGCGCGCCGGCATGCGGCGCAAAGGCCAGCGCCAGGGCATCGGCCTTGTCGGGCGCCACCGGCCAGTCCATCACCGCCAGGCTGGCATGGCCGCGCTCATGCGCCAGCTGCGCGGCGCTGCGGCCGCTGCTGAGGTGCAGCTGCATATCGCCCAGCTGCACGCCGCACCAGTCGGCCGATTCGCCGCGCGTGTAGTCCAGCCCCTTGTGCGTGAGCCAGTCGGCCAGGCGCTCCACCAGCGCGCCGCGCCCCACCACGCTGATCGCGGGCAGCGCGCCCTCGGGCGCCGCCACCGCCGGCACCGTCGCCGGCAGGCCCTCGTAAAAGCCCTTGCCGACCTTGCGCCCCAGCCGCCCGCCATCGACCAGCGCCTTCTGCACCAGCGAGGGCACATAGCGCTTGTCGCCGAAGTTGGCGTCATAGACCGACTGCGTCACCAGGTAGTTGGTGTCATGCCCGATCAGATCCATCAGCTCGCAAGGCCCCATGCGGAAGCCGGCACCGCGCAGCGCGCGATCCAGCTGCGCCGGCGTGCCCGCCTGCTCCTGCAGCAGCGCCAGGGTCTCGGCGTAATAGGGCCGGGCGATGCGGTTGACGATGAAGCCGGGCGTGCTCTTGGCATGCACCGGCGTCTTGCCCCATTGCCTGGCCAGCGCCTCGATCACGCGCGCCACGCCGGCATCGGTCTCGGCGCCCGACACCACCTCCACCAGCTTCATCAGCGGCACCGGGTTGAAGAAATGCATGCCCACCAGGCGGGCGGGATGCTGCATGCCGTTGGCCAGCGCGGTGACGCTGATCGACGAGGTGTTGGAGGCGATGATGGCCCCGGCCGGCAGCAGCGCGTCCAGCTCGCGCAGCAGCGCCTGCTTGGGCTCCAGCTTCTCGATGATGACCTCCACCACCAGGGCGCAATCGGCCAGCTCGGCGATTTGCGCCGCCGGGCTGATGCGCGCCATCACCGCGTCGCGCTCGCCCTGCACCATGCGGCCCTTGGCCACCAGGCCGTCGAGCGCCTTGGCGGTCTGCGCGATCGCATGCGCACTGGCGCCCTCGCGCACATCCAGCAGGCGCACCGGATGGCCGGCCTGCGCGGCCACCTGGGCAATGCCGGCGCCCATCACGCCGGCGCCCACCACGCCGATCACCGCGCTCGCGGCCGGCTCGCTGGCGACGCGCCAGCCCTGCATTTGCATCTCGTCGCTCATGTCTCAGTCTTCCTTGTCGTTCGTCGCCGGCGGCACCCAGGCCGCCGGACGCTTGGCCAGAAAGGCCGCAAAGCCCTCGCGCGCCTCGGCGCCCATGCGCACGCGCGCGATGGTCTGTGCCGTCAGCTCGCGCACCTCGGCCGTCACCGGCCCCACTTCCAGCTGCGCGAACAGCTGCTTGATCTCGCCCTGCGCCTGCGGGCCGTTGGCCAGCAGCTCGGCGATCCAGCGCGCCAGCGCGGCATCCAGCTCGGCGGCCTCCACCACCTCGTGCACCATGCCCATCGCCAGCGCCTCGGCGGCCGCGATGCGGCTGGCGGTGAGGGCCAGGCGCCGGGCCTGGCGCGGCCCCACGGCATTCATCACATAGGGGCCGATCACCGAGGGCAGGATGCCGAAGCGCGCTTCGCTGACGGCGAACTTGGCATCGCTGCTGGCCACCGCGATATCGCAGGCCACGGTCAGGCCCACGCCACCGCCCAGCGCCAGCCCCTGCACGCGCGCGATGGTGGGCTTGGGGCAGGCGGCAATCTTGTGCAGCATCTCGGCGAAGCGCCTGGCGTCCACCAGATTGGCCTCCTGCGTGGCCTCCGAGGCACGCTTCATCCACTGGATGTCGGCGCCGGCACTGAAGGCCTTGCCGGCGCCGGCCAGCACGATCAGGCGCACCCGCGGGTCGGCCGTCAGCTGGTCCATGGCCTGGCCCAGCTCGGCAATCATGGCCTCGTTGAAGGCGTTGAACACCTCGGGCCGGTTCATGGTCAGATGCGCCACGCCGCGCGCATCCACCTCGATATGCAGTGTCTCCACGTCTTGTCACTCCTGCGTCAAGGCCAGCAGTATCGCCGCCAACGCACAATGCAGCCTTCCCGCACCGAGCCTCACGATGAATCTGTTTGTCTCGCTGAAATACCTGGTGGCCCTGGACGACCACAAGCACTTTGGCCGCGCCGCGCTGGCCTGCCATGTGACCCAGCCCGCGCTGTCCAACGCGCTGCGCGCGCTGGAGGAGCATTACGCCTGCTCCATCGTCAAGCGGGGCCGCGCCTTCGCCGGCTTCACCGAGGAGGGCGAGCGCGTGCTGGCCACCGCGCGCCAGCTGCTGCACGAGCAGGAGCTGCTGCAGCAGGAGCTGCAGAGCCGCGTCGAGGCGCCGCGCGGCCATCTGCTGATCGGGGCGGTGCCCACCGCCATGCCGGTGGCGGCGCGCTTTGTCGCGATGCTGCAGGACCGCCATCCCGGCATCGTGCCGACGCTGCGCTCGATGAGCTCGATCGAGCTGGAGACCGGCCTGGAAAGCCTGGCCCTGGACCTGGGCCTGGGCTACAACGAGCGCATGCACGAGGGCCGCACCCAGCTGCGCGTGCTGCCGCAATACACCGAGCACTACTTCCTGCTGCAGCGCGCCGCTGCTGCGGGCCCTGCAGGCAGTACCGGCCGTCTGCACATGGGCGCACCGATAGGCTGGGCCGAGGCCGCCGCGCTGCCGCTGTGCCTGCTGAGTGCCGAGATGCACAACCGCAGCATCGTCGACCGCGCCTTCGCCGCGGCCGGCGCGCGCGTGCAGCCGGCGATCGAATCCAACTCCACCGTGACCCTGGTGACCAGCGTGCTGGCCGGGCGCGTCTGCTCCATACTGCCCGGCGCCCTGCTCGACACCGTGCAGGGCCATCCCGGCCTCGAGGCCCGGCCGCTGATCGCGCCGCAGATACGCGTGCCGATCGCGCTGATGGTGCACAACACCAACCGGCCCTCGCGCACGCTGGCAGCCGCGCTGGACTTTGCCCAACAGGCCGACTGGCTCGCCAGCGCGGCCCGGCATGCCGGCCTGCTGGGCGGCTAGGGCAATCCCTGATTTTTCGTAGCTATCGCCCCATCACCCGAAAGAATTGGACGTCTCCGGCGCGCTTGCCAACACTCGCGTCCGCAAGCCCATCGCTTGCCCAGGCACCGCATGAGTGCCCTGACCCTATAAGGAGACGAGACGATGTCCACTGTTCTTGCAGGCGGCGCGCGGCCGTTGGGTGATAGCAGCGAGCAAGCGCCAGGCTTTCTCGCCAAGGAACGCATCATTGCGGCGCCGGGTTTCAATCGCTGGCTGGTACCGCCGGCCGCCCTGGCCATCCATCTGTGCATCGGCATGGCCTATGGTTTCTCGGTGTTCTGGCTGCCGCTGTCCAAGGCGCTGGGCATCAAGGAGGCCGTCAAGTGCGGCCCCGAGATCGGCTTCCTGCAGGAGCTCTTCGTCAGCAGCTGCGACTGGAAGATCTCCACCCTGGGCTGGATGTACACCCTGTTCTTCGTGCTGCTGGGCAGCTCGGCCGCCATCTGGGGCGGCTGGCTGGAGCGCGCCGGCCCGCGCAAGGCCGGCGTGGTGAGCGCGCTGTGCTGGTGCGGCGGCATGCTGATCTCGGCGCTGGGCGTGCACCTGCATCAGTTCTGGATGATGCTGCTGGGCTCGGGCGTGATCGGCGGCGTCGGCCTGGGGCTGGGCTATATCTCGCCGGTCTCCACCCTCATCAAATGGTTCCCGGACCGCCGCGGCATGGCCACCGGCATGGCCATCATGGGCTTTGGCGGCGGCGCCATGATCGGCTCGCCGCTGGCGGCCGAGCTGATGAAGCAGTTCGCCACCCCCACCGATGTGGGCGTGATGCAGACCTTTGTGGTGATGGCGCTGATCTACTTCGTCTTCATGATGGGCGGGGCGCTGGCCTACCGCGTGCCCGCCTCGGGCTGGAAGCCCGAGGGCTGGACGCCGCCGGCCGCGCAGACCAGCAACGCCATGATCACGCAGCGCCATGTGCACGTGAAAAAGGTCTGGGGCATCCCGCAGTTCTGGCTGATCTGGATGGTGCTGTGCATGAACGTCTCGGCCGGCATCGGTGTGATCGGCATGGCCAGCCCGATGCTGCAGGAAGTGTTCGGCGGCAGCCTGATCGGCGTGGCCAAGAAATTCGGCGAGCTCGACAAGGCCCAGCTCACCGCCATCGCCGGCGTGGCTGCGGGCTTTGCCGCCCTCATCAGCCTGTTCAATATCGGCGGGCGCTTCTTCTGGGCCAGCCTGTCGGACAAGCTGGGGCGCAAGCTCACCTATGTGGTGTTCTTCGTGCTGGGTGGTCTGATGTACGCCAGCATCCCCGGCAGCGCCATGGCCGGCAGCAAGCTGATGTTCGTGGGCGCGGTGTGCATCATCCTGAGCATGTACGGCGGCGGCTTTGCCACCGTGCCGGCCTATCTGGCCGATCTGTTCGGCACCCAGATGGTGGGCGCCATCCACGGCCGCCTGCTCACCGCCTGGGCCACCGCCGGCATCCTCGGCCCGGTGGTGGTGAACTACATGCGCGACTACCAGCTGGGCCTGGGCCTGCCGCGCGAGCAGGTCTACAACCAGACCATGTACATCCTGGTGGGCATGCTGGTGATCGGCCTGATCTGCAATCTGCTGGTGCGCCCGCTGGATGCCAAGCATTTCATGAGCGACGCCGAGCTGGCCGAGGAGAAGCGCCTGGCGCATGACCGCGCCGTCGCCACCGAGGTGGGCCAGGGCACCATGACCTACCACGGCAGCAGCCCGCTGCTGGTGGTGCTGGCCTGGGCCGCGGTGGGCATCCCGCTGGCCTGGGGCATCTACCGCACCGCGCTGAGCGTGGCCAAGTTCTTCAACTGAAAGACCGTGCGCAGCGCGTAACGATAGGCCGTCCGCGCGCGGACGGCCTATCCTCTCGATTGGCAACCGCTTATTTCCCCATGGACGATCTCATCCGCGAACTGCTCGCCGCGCATCCCGCGCAAGACGGCGCCCTGCTGCCCATCCTGCACGCCGTGCAGGAGCGGCTCGGCCATGTGCCACCCGCCGCCGTGCCCCTGATCGCCGAGCACCTGAACCTCTCGCGCGCCGAGGTCCATGGCGTGTTGAGCTACTACCATTTCTTCCGCAGCACGCCGCCCGGGCGGCAGGTGCTGCAGGTCTGCCGTGCCGAGGCCTGCCAGTCGCGCGGGGCCGAGGCCCTGCTGGCCCATGCCGAGCAGCGCCTCTCCTGCGCCTCGCACAGCACGCGCGCCGATGGCGCGGTGACGCTGGAGCCGGTCTACTGCCTGGGCCTGTGCGCGCTGTCGCCGGCCCTGCAGCTGAACGACCGGCTGCATGCGCGCATGACGCCGGCCAAGCTCGATGCCCTGCTCGCCAAGGAGGGCCTGTGATGAATGCCGCCGTGACCAAGATCTTCGTGCCGCGCGACTCCGCCGCGCTGGCGGTGGGCGCCGACGACGTGGCCGCCGCCCTGCAGCGCGAGGCCGCGCAGCGCGGTCTGGCCATCGAGCTGGTGCGCAATGGTTCGCGCGGACTGTTCTGGCTGGAGCCGCTGGTGGAAGTGGCCACGCCCGCCGGCCGCATCGCCTATGGCCCGGTGGCGCCCGAGGACGTGCCGGCCCTGCTGGATGCCGGCCTGCTGGCCGGTGGCGCGCATGCGCTCAGGCAGGGCGCGACCGACGACATTCCCTATCTGGCCAGGCAGGAGCGCCTGACCTTCGCCCGCATGGGCATCACCGACCCGCTCTCGCTGGCCGACTATGAGGCCCATCAGGGCTGGGCCGGGCTGAGGCGCGCGCTGGCGCTGGACGGCGCCGCCATCGTGCAGGAAGTGACGCAGTCGGGCCTGCGCGGCCGTGGCGGCGCGGCCTTCCCGGCCGGCATCAAGTGGCGGACGGTGCAGCAGACCGCGGCGGCGCAGAAATACATCGTCTGCAATGCCGACGAGGGCGACTCCGGCACCTACTCCGACCGCATGACGCTGGAGGGCGACCCCTTCATGCTGATCGAGGGCATGGCCATCGCCGCGCTGGCGGTGGGCGCCACGCGCGGCTATATCTACATCCGCTCCGAATACCCGCATGCCATCGCCACCATGCAGGAGGCGATCCGGCGCGCCAGCGCGGCCGGCTTCCTGGGCGCCAGCATCTGCGGCTCGGGCCATGCCTTCGAGCTGGAAGTGCGCAAGGGCGCGGGCTCCTATGTCTGCGGCGAGGAGACCGCGATGCTGGAAAGCATCGAGGGCAAGCGCGGCGTGGTGCGCGCCAAGCCGCCGCTGCCGGCCATCGAGGGCCTGTTCGGCCAGCCCACCGTCATCAACAACGTCATCACCTTTGCCACGGCGCCCCTGATCCTGGCGCGCGGGGCCCAGTTCTATCGCGACTACGGCATGGGCCGCTCGCATGGAACCTTGCCCTTCCAGCTGGCCGGCAATATCAAGCATGGCGGCCTGGTGGAGAAGGCCTTCGGCCTCACGCTGCGCGAGCTGCTGATCGATTTCGGCGGCGGCAGCGCCAGCGGCCGGCCCATCAAGGCGGTGCAGGTGGGCGGCCCGCTGGGCGCCTACATCCCGGCGTCGCAATGGGATGTGCCGCTGGACTACGAGGCCTATGCCGCGATGGGCGCGGTGCTGGGCCACGGCGGCATCGTCGTACACGACGACACGGCTGACATGGCCCAGCTGGCCCGCTACGCGATGGAGTTCTGCGCCATCGAGTCCTGCGGCAAATGCACGCCCTGCCGCATCGGCTCGACGCGCGGCGTCGAGGTGATCGATCGCATCAAGGCGGATCAGCACCGCGAGCAGCAGGTCGTGCTGCTGCGCGATCTCTGCGACACCATGCTGCACGGCTCGCTGTGCGCCATGGGCGGCATGACGCCCTACCCGGTGCTCTCGGCACTGAACCATTACCCGCAGGACTTCGGCCTGGCCGCCGTGCAGGAGGCATCAGCATCATGAAAAACCAAGAAATGGACTACGGCACGCCCCGGCGCGAATCCAAGCAGCAAGTCACGCTGGAGATCGATGGCTTCGCCGTCACCGTACCGGCCGGCACCTCGCTGATGCGCGCCGCGGCGGACGCCGGCATCCAGGTGCCCAAGCTCTGCGCCACCGACAGCCTGGAGCCCTTCGGCTCCTGCCGGCTCTGCCTGGTCGAGATCGAGGGCCGCAAGGGTTATCCGGCCAGCTGCACCACGCCCGCCGAGGCCGGCATGAAGGTCAGGACCCAGAGCCCCAAGCTGCAGGACCTGCGCAAGGGCGTGATGGAGCTCTACATCTCCGACCATCCGCTGGACTGCCTGACCTGCGCCGCCAACGGCGATTGCGAGCTGCAGGACATGGCCGGCGTGACCGGACTGCGCAATGTGCGCTACGGCGTCGGTGCGGCAGCAGGGGCGCATCATTGCGACGCCCAGAAGGACGAGTCCAACCCCTACTTCACCTACGACCCCGCCAAGTGCATCGTCTGCAACCGCTGCGTGCGCGCCTGCGAGGAGACCCAGGGCACGTTCGCGCTCACCATCTCGGGCCGCGGCTTCGAGTCGCGCGTGGCCGCCGGCCAGGACCAGCCCTTCATGGCCTCCGACTGCGTCAGCTGCGGCGCCTGCGTGCAAGCCTGCCCCACCGCCACGCTGCAGGAGAAGAGCGTCATTCAGCTGGGCCAGCCCGAGCACAGCGTCATCACCACCTGCGCCTATTGCGGCGTGGGCTGCGGCTTCAAGGCCGAGATGAAGGGCACGCAGGTGGTGCGCATGGTGCCCTGGAAGGACGGCAAGGCCAACGAGGGCCACAGCTGCGTGAAGGGCCGCTTCGCCTGGGGCTATGCCACCCATGCCGACCGCATCACCAAGCCGATGATCCGTGCCTCCATCCAGGACCCCTGGCAGGAGGTCAGCTGGGAGGTGGCGCTGGCCCATGCGGCGAGCGAGTTCCGCCGCATCCAGGCCAAGCATGGCAAGGACTCGATCGGCGGCATCACCTCCTCGCGCTGCACCAACGAGGAAACCTATCTGGTGCAGAAGCTGGTGCGCGCCGCCTTCGGCAACAACAACGTCGACACCTGCGCGCGCGTCTGCCACTCGCCCACCGGCTACGGCCTGGGCCAGACCCTGGGCACCTCGGCCGGCACCCAGACCTTCAAGTCGGTGGAGCATGCCGATGTGGTGATGGTGATTGGCGCCAACCCCAGCGATGCCCACCCGGTGTTCGCCTCGCGCCTGAAGAAGCGCCTGCGGGGTGATGGAAAAAGACCGGGTGCCCGGCTGATCGTGGTCGATCCGCGCAGCATCGACCTGGTGAAGACACCCCATGTCCAGGCCGCCCACCATCTGCAGCTCAAGCCCGGCACCAATGTGGCGGTGATCAGCGCGCTGGCCCATGTGATCGTCACCGAGGGCCTGGTGAACGAGGCCTATGTGGCCGAGCGCTGCGATGCCAAGAGCTTCAACGAGTGGCGCGCGTTCGTGGCCCGGCCCGAGAACTCGCCCGAGGCGCTGGAGGCCGCCAGTGGCGTGCCGGCGGCCGAGGTACGCGCGGCCGCGCGCCTGTACGCCACGGGCGGCAATGCCGCGATCTACTACGGCCTGGGCGTGACCGAGCACAGCCAGGGCTCCACCATGGTGATGGGCATTGCCAACCTGGCCATGGCCACCGGCAATGTCGGCCGCGAGGGCGTGGGCGTGAACCCGCTGCGCGGCCAGAACAACGTGCAGGGCAGCTGCGACATGGGCAGCTTCCCGCACGAGCTGCCAGGCTACCGCCATGTCTCCGACAGCACGGTGCGCGCGCAGTTCGAGGCCGCCTGGGGTGTAGCGATCGACCCCGAGCCGGGCCTGCGCATCCCGAACATGTTCGACGCCGCGCTCACCGGCAGCTTCAAGGGCCTGTACTGCGAGGGCGAGGACATCGTGCAGTCCGACCCCAACACCCAGCATGTGGCCGCCGCGCTGATGGCGATGGAATGCGTGGTGGTGCAGGACATCTTCCTCAACGAGACCGCCAAGTACGCCCATGTGTTCCTGCCGGGCTCCAGCTTCCTGGAAAAGGACGGCACCTTCACGAATGCGGAGCGCCGCATCTCGCGCGTGCGCAAGGTGATGCCGCCGCTGGCCGGCTATGCCGATTGGGAGGTCACGGTCAAGCTCTCCGAGGCGCTCGGCTATCCCATGCCCTACAGCAAGCCCGAGGAGATCATGGCCGAGATCGCTGCGCTCACGCCCACCTTCGCCGGCGTCAGCTACGCCAAGATCGAACGCCTGGGCAGCGTGCAATGGCCTTGCAACGACACCACCGACGAGGCCGGCACCGCCATCATGCACGTCGACAAGTTCGTGCGCGGCAAGGGGCGCTTCATCATCACCCAGTACCTGCCCACCGACGAGAAGGTGACGCGCCGCTTCCCGCTGCTGCTCACCACCGGCCGCATCCTCAGCCAGTACAACGTCGGCGCGCAGACGCGCCGCACGCCCAACAACGAGTGGCACAGCGAAGACCGGCTGGAGATCCACCCGCACGACGCCGAGGAGCGCGGCATCCGGCAGGACGACTGGGTCGGCATCCAGAGCCGCGCCGGCGAGACCGTGCTGCGCGCCACGCTCACCGAGCGGGTGCAGCCGGGCGTGGTCTACACCACCTTCCACTTCCCCGAGTCGGGCGCCAACGTCATCACCACCGACAACTCCGACTGGGCCACCAACTGCCCCGAATACAAGGTCACGGCGGTGCAGGTGATGCCGGTGCAGCAGCCCTCGCACCAGTCGACTTGGCAGCAGGAGTACAGCCGCTTCAACCAGGTGCAGCAGCAGCTGCTGCAGCAGGCGCATGAGGTGGTGCATGGCAAGTAACAGCAGCAAGCCAGGCTTTTGCGAGGGCGCGCGCACCCTGCCGGTGAAACGCGTGCGCGCCGGCCAGGGCCTGGAGCTCATGCAGGACTGGGTGGCCGACGAGGTGCCGGTGGCGCTGGAATACAACGGCATCTCCCATGCGGTGATGCTGGCCACGCCGCTGGACCTGGAAGACTTCGCGCTCGGCTTCTCGCTCAGCGAAGGCATCCTGGGCGCCGCACACGAGCTCTACGGCGTCGAGGAGGAAGCCTCTGAGCTCGGCATCACCCTGCACCTGCGCGTCGCCGGCGCGGCCTTTGCACGCCTCAAGGAACGGCGCCGCTCGATGGCCGGCCGCACCGGTTGCGGCCTCTGCGGCACCGAAAGCCTGGGCCAGGTGGCCCGCAACCTGCCCGTGCTGCCCGGGGGTCAGGTCTTGCAGCGCGAGGCCATCAGCCATGCGATGGCGCAGTTCGTCGATCTGCAGACCCTGCAGCAGGCCACCGGCGCGGTGCATGCCGCCGCCTGGTGCTCGGCCGATGGCGAGGTGCAATGGCTGCGCGAGGACGTGGGCCGCCACAACGCGCTGGACAAGCTGATCGGCGCACTCGCCCGCCACGCGGTGGATGCCTCGCAGGGTTTCATTGCCGTCACCAGCCGCGCCAGTTTCGAGATGGTGCAGAAGACCGCCGCCGCCGGCGTGCCCCTGCTGGCGGCCGTCTCGGCGCCCACCTCCTTCGCGGTGGCCACCGCCACGCGTGCCAACATGACCCTGGTGGGCTTCGCGCGCCAGCAGGACCTGGTGGTCTACTGTCATCCCGAGCGGCTCGCGCTTGAACATCTTTCCTCTGCGCATCATGCACATTGACACCCTGGTCCGCATGGCCAACCAGATCGGCGCCTTCTTCGAGGCCATGCCCGATCATCAAGAGGCGGTGGAAGGCATCGCCCAGCACCTCAAAAAGTTCTGGGAGCCGCGCATGCGGCGCGAGCTGCTGGCCCAGCTCGACGGCGGCCACAACCCGGGCCTGCACGCCATGGTGCTGGAGGCGATCCAGCGGCATCGCAGCCTGCTGGCCTGAGCCAGATGACGGCAAGCTGGCTGCAGCCGCTGCACCTCGAGGGCCGGCAGCTGCAGATCGAATCGCAATGGCTGAGCGCCGAGCGGCGCGCCCGGCCCCTGGTGGTGTTCCTGCACGAGGGCCTGGGTTCGCTGTCGCAGTGGCGCGATTTCCCGCAGCGCCTGTGCGATGCGATGCAGTGCCGCGGCCTGCTGTTCTCGCGCCCCGGCTATGGCAACAGCACGCCGCGCACCGAGCCCTGGCCGCAGGACTATCTGCAGCGCCAGACGCGCACGCTGCTGCCGGCCTATTTCGACGCGCTCGGCCTGCAGCACGAGCGCCTGTTCCTGTTCGGCCACAGCGACGGCGCCAGCCTGGCCCTGCTGTTCGCCGCCGCCTATCCGGCGCGCGTGCGCGGCCTGGCGGCGCTGGCGCCGCATCTGTTCGTCGAGCCGATGACGCTCGCGGGCCTGCGCCAGGCCAAGCAGGCGTTCGAGTCCGGCCGCTCGCTGCGCGCCGCGCTGGCGCGCCACCATGCCGACGTCGACTCGGCCTTCTATGGCTGGAACGACGCCTGGCTGCGGCCGGGCTTCGAGCAATGGAATATCGAGGCCGATCTGCGCGGCCTGGCCTGCCCGGTGCTGGCCCTGCAGGGCGAGGGTGATGAATACGGCAGCCTGGCGCAGATCGAGGCGGTGGGGCGCATCCATGCGGACACGCGCGTGGTGGCCCTGGCGCAATGCGGCCACGCACCGCAAAAGGACCAGCCCGAGGCCGTCATCGCCCACACCAGGGCGCTGCTGCCCGAGTTCAGCTGATCAGCGCGCCTATGCCCGGCCCCACCACCAGATTGCGCCCGCCCTGCTTGGCGCGGTAGAGCGCGGCATCGGCGGCGGCCACCAGGCGTTCGGCCACTGCCGGCAGGGTGGCGTCGGCGGCCGAGCCGTCCACCTCCTCCAGCATCGCCAGCCCGATCGAGGCGGTGATGTTGAGCACCTGGCCGGCGGCCGCGGGCACTTGCTGGACGGCGATGCGCTGGCGGATGCGCTCGGCGATGTCGCGCGCCGCGGCCGCCGCCGCGCGCGGCAGCAGCACCACGAATTCCTCGCCGCCCCAGCGCGCCACCGTGTCGCCGGCGCGCAGCTGCGCCTGGATCAGCAGGCCGACGGTGCGCAGCACCAGGTCGCCGCGCGCATGGCCGTGGCTGTCGTTGATGCGCTTGAAGAAGTCCACGTCCAGGAACAGGCAGGCCAGCGCATGGTGGTGGCGGCGCGCCTGCGCGATCTCGATCTGGCAGCGGTGCTCGAAGTAGCGGCGGTTGTGCACGCCGGTGAGCATGTCGGTGAGGCCGGCGAGCTTGAGCCGCTCCTGGTTCAGCACGCTCTCCAGGCATACCGCGACGATGGCCGCCAGGCGCTCGAGGAACTGGGTGCCCGCCTGCGCGTCGTAGCGCTGCGCATCCAGGCTGCCGAAATGCAGGCTGCCGATCAGCTCGCCGCGGCGCAGCAGCGGCAGCAGCGCCACCGAGCGCGGCCGGACCGCACCGAACAGGTCGCCATGGCGGCGCGCATCGAAGGGCCCCAGCCAGGGCCGCGGCGTCATGCCGTAGAGGGCCTCGAGCTCGTCACCCAGCGGCAGCAGGCGCAGCGCCTCCAGCTCCGGCTCGCCCTGGGTCTTGAGCAGGCGGCTCAGCTCCAGCTCGCGGTCCAGCAGGCTCAGGGTCACGCTGTCGATGCCGAAGGCCGGTTTGTAGTCGCACAGCAGCAGCTTCACCAGCTCGACCACCGAGCCCGCGCCGATCAGGCGATGCTCCAGGCCCTCGAAGCGGCGCAGCTTGTCTTCGTTGGCACGCGCCTCGCGCAGCAGTGCGTCGAGCTGGCCCCGCAAGGCCAGATTCTCTGCCGCCAATCCCTCGAGTTCTGTTCGCACGCCGCGCTCCTCCACGCCTCAGGCGAGAATGTAGCCGCAAGCTGGCGGCGTGCCAGCAGGGGAGACACCATGATTCTGGAACTTGCCGATATCCGCATCCAGCCCGGCCAGCAGGCCGCTTTCGAGGAAGCCCTGCATCGCGGCGTGCAGAGCGTGATCTCGCGTGCCCAGGGCTTTGTGGGCTACCGCCTGCGCAAGGGCCTGGAGTCGCCCGAGCGCTATCTGCTGCTGATCGAATGGGCCACGCTGGAAGACCATACGGTGCATTTCCGCGGCGGGCCGCTGTTCGCCGAATGGCGTGCCATCGTCGGCGGCTTCTTCGCTAGCCCCCCGCAAGTGGAACATTTCTGCCAGGTATGAACGCAAGGCTGCTGCCGCTGGTGCTGACGCTGGCCCTGCTCGGCTGCGCCGGCCCGCGCGGCCATCAGCGCAGCCAGGCGCCCGCGCCGCAGGCGCAGCACCTGGCGAACGCCCAGGCGCTGGCGGCCAGCGGCTACCGCGCGCCCATCCAGGAGGGCGCGAGCTTCAGCCCGCAGCATTGGCTGGTGCAGGGCGAGAAGCTGCCGCTGGCGCTGACCCTGCCGAGCCAGGGTCAGGCCTTGCCCCTGGTGGTCTATCTGCCCGGCCTGGGCGAGTCCGAACAGGCCGGCGCGCTGTGGCGCCAGGCCTGGGCGCACGCCGGCTACGCGGTGCTGTCGGTGCAGCCGCTGGACGAGGACGCGCTGGCCTGGGGCTCGGAGCTGGCGCGTGCCGCCGAGTTCAGGACCCTGGCGCGCGAGCGCCATGCCGCCAGCGCGGCACGCCTGGCCAAGCTGGAGGCGCTGCTGCAGGAGGCGCGCCGCCGCGCCGCCGCCGGCGACCCCGATTGCGCAAGGCTGGACTTCGGCCGCATGGCCATCGCCGGCTACGACCTGGGCGCCCAGAGCGCCCTGCTGCTGGCGCCGCAGTTCCGCGCCAGCATCCTGCTCAGCCCGCTGGTGGCGCCGGGCGAGGAAGGCGCCGCGCGCTATGCCGGCATCCAGGTGCCGGTGCTGAGCATCACCGCCAGGCAAGACCTGGACCCGAGCGGCTTCGTCGCCTCCGCCGAGGCGCGCCAGCTGCCCTTCCGCCTGATGCCTGCCGGCGCCAAATACCTCTTGCTGCTGGACGGCGCCAACCATGCGCGCCTGGCCGGCCACAGCGAGGAGGAGCTGGACGCGCTGGCGCAGGACCGCAGCGCCGCGCGCGCCGGCAGCAACACCGGCAACGGCCGGCGCGGGCGTGGCGGCAGCGGCAACCTGCCGCGCGGCGCCGAGCCCACCCCCATGCTGCCCAGCGCGCGCGGCCTGCCGCTGCGCGAGTCGCATGGCAAGGCGGAATTCGACGTGCTGATCGCCGGCACCACGGTGGCCTTTCTGGACGCCCATCTGCGCGAGCGCCCGGCCGCGCGGCAGTGGCTGCAGGCGCAGGCGCAGGCCTGGCTGGGCGAGCTGGGGCAGTGGCAGCAGCGCTAAGGAGCCGCTAGCCGGCGTGGCGCAGGATGCCGCCGCGGCCGCCGGTCTTGACGCGGTACATGGTCTGGTCGGCCATGCGCAGCAGCTCGGTGGCGCCGCTGCCGTCCTGCGGGTAGAGGGCATAGCCCAGGCTGGCTGAGAGCTGCACCGAGCCCCACTGCGCGCCCAGGTCGATGGGCTGGCGGATGCTGGCCAGCACGCGCTGCAGGATCTCCTCGCCGTCCTGCGCCACGCCCGGCAGCACCAGCACGAACTCGTCGCCGCCGATGCGGCAGACCGTGTCCACCGCGCGCAGGCATTGCTGGATGCGCCTGGCGATCTGCACCAGCACCTGGTCACCGGCGGCATGGCCCAGGCGGTCGTTCACCGGCTTGAAGCCGTCCAGGTCCAGCATCGCCACCGCCAGCGTGCGGCCATCGCGCTGGCTCTGCGCCAACGCCTGGCGCAGGCGGTCGTCAAGCAGGCGCCGGTTCGGCAGGCCGGTGAGCGCGTCGTGGCCGGCCAGATGCTCGATCTGGGCCTGCTGCTGCTTGAGGGCGCTGATGTCCACCAGGATCCACAGGCTCTCGCCGCTCTGCGGGTTGAGCAGCGCGCCGTGCACCGCCAGCCACAGCGTGGCGCCGTCCTTGCGCCGCACCTGCAGCTCGCTGCGGTAGGCACGCCCCGCCTGCAGCGCCGCGCGCGCCTGCGCCACCTGGTGGCCGAAGCTGTCGGCATCGGCGAAGGCCAGCTGGCCGTCCTGGCCCAGGATCTGCTGCTCGTCATAACCCAGCATGTGCTGCACCGCGCGGTTGAGCCACACCACGCGCCCGCCCTTGAACTTGACGATGCCGACCAGCTCGTTGTCCAGCATCACGCTCTGCTCGCTGCTGAGCGCGCGCAGCGCCTGGCGCGCCTGGTTCAGCTCGGTGATGTCGAACAGCACCGAGCGGCTGCTCACGATGCGCCCCTGCTCGTCGCGCAGCGCGGTGGCGCTGATGCTGACCCGGCGGCGCGTGCCGTCGCGGCTCAGCAGTTCGACCTCGACGTCGTGGATCTCGCCCTCGGCCAGGAAGCGCGGGAACTGCGCCTTGAACAGCGCCTGCCCCTCCGGCGTGAAGAAGTCCGCCGGGCCGAGGCGGCCGATCAGCTCCTCGCGCCGGCAGCCCAGCCAGCCCAGCTCGGTGTTGTTGACGAGCAGGTAGCGCCCCTCGGGGTCGAGCGAGTGGTAGCCGCAGGGCGCGTTGTCGTAGAGATCCTGGTAGGTGGCCTTGGCCTCGTCCAGGCGCCGCGCCAGGCCGGCCTCGTTGCGCCAGGCGCGCACACCCGCCACGCCGCTGGCACCCAGCGCCAGCAGCGCCATCGCGGCCAGCCCCAGGGTCAGCCAGGCCTGCTCGCGCCAGGGCGCCAGATAGCCCTCGCTCGCCAGGCCCACCACCATGTACTGGCCCGACAGCGGGATGCGCCGGTAGCCAAAGAAGCGGTCGATGCCGTCGGAGACCGTGTGCACCCGGTACTGCCCCTCGTCGGGCTGGGCCGCCAGCGAGCGCCGCAGCTCGTCCGACACCTGGTTGTCGCCCAGCGGCGCCGGCGGCCCGCCGTTGCGCACATGGCGGGCGATCAGCCTGACGCTGGCGGAGCGCAGCGCGATGGAGTCCTGCGGCTCCAGGCGCACGGCCGCAAACAGGCGCTCGAAATGCGCGCTCTGCAGGGTTGCAAACACCACGCCGGCAAAGCTGCCGTCGCGGCGCTCGAGGCGGCGCGCCAGCGTGAAGCCCCATTGCCCGCTGATGCGCGAGAGCTTGGGCTCGGACACCGCCAGCCGCGCCGGCAGGTCGCGCGCCTGCTGGAAATAGTCGCGGTCGGCATTGCTGACGCCGGCCCCCGCCTGCGATGCGCCGGGGCCGTGCACGCGCCCATCGGCATCCGCCACGCGCAGGCTGTCCAGCTCGGGCAGCAGGGCGCGCTGGCGGTTCAGCAGGGCGTCGAGCGCCGGCTCGTCGAGCGGCTCGCGCAGGCGCTCCTGCAAGGTCTGCAGGGCCAGATCGACGCGCCTGAGTTCGGCGGACACCAGCAGGCTCAGCTCGGAGGCACGGCTGGCCGCCGCGGCCTGCGCCCGCTGCTCGTAGCTGCGGCGGCTGTCCACCAGGCTGCTGAAGGCCAGCGCGGCAATCAGCAACACCACCACCCCATGCGCCAGCAACAGGGGCAGCAGCAGGCGGCGCGGCATCGCGGAAAGGCGCAGGGTCGGGGCAAGCCCGCCGACGGGGTGGTTGGCCATGTCATCCAGATTGTTCGTCACCCAGCATAGGCCGCCGCCCACTGTGCGGCTTGACCTGCATCATGAGCGCGACGTGCCGCTGCGGAGACGCCGCGGACGTACGCCGGACTGTCCGCGGCACTGTCCGCGGACACTTTCCGCCCCCTGGAGCCAGCGCCAAGTGCTTGATTCATATGGCCGCGGGCGCCGCGCCGGGGCTGGCACGTGGCTTGCGATAAGGGCCGCATACCCACGCCACAAGCGCCCAGATGATCCGAGACACCTCCGCCCAAGACAAGCTCCTGCCGCAGGGCCCGCGCCGCGGCCGCCGCTTCGCGATCGCCGCTGCCGGCCTGGCCGGCCTGGGCCTGCTGGCCTGGGCCGCGCCCGGGCTGAAACGCCAGCTCTCGGCCGACCAGTCGATCAGCGCCGGGCGCCTGGCCATCGCCACCGTGGAGCTAGGCCAGCTGACGCGCGACGTCGCCGGCGACGGCAAGGTGGTGGCGGCCGTCAGCCCCACCCTCTATGCCGGCAATGCCGGCAGCGTCAGCCTGCTGGTGCAGGCCGGCGATGCGGTCAAGCGCGATCAGCTGCTGGCACGCCTGGCCAGCCCCGAGCTGACGGCCCGGCTGGCGCAGGAGCGCTCCAACGCCGATGCGCTGAAGAGCGACATGCTGCGTGCCGAGGCGGACGCGCGCCAGCAGATCGCCCAGGCGCAGAGCAATCTGGAAACCAGCAGCATCGCCCACCAGACCGCGCAGAACGACCTCAAGCGCCAGACCCAGGCCTTCGAGGCCGGCGCCACCGCCGGCATGCAGGTGGACCTGGCGCGCGACGCGGTGGCGCGCGCCCAGGTCGCGCTCAAGCAGGCCCAGGGCCTGGTGGGGCTGAAGGACGACGCGCTCAAGTTCGAGCTGCTCGCCAAGCGCCAGGCCTACGAGCGCCAGCTGATGCAGGTGAAGGAGCTGGAGCGCCAGGTCGAGGAGCTGAACGTGCGCTCGCCGGTGGACGGCCAGGTGGGCCAGCTCTTCGTCACCGAGCGCAGCACCGTGGCCAAGGATGCCAAGCTGCTGTCGGTGATCGACCTCAGCGCGCTGGAGGTGCAGATGCAGGTGGCCGAAAGCTTTGCGCGCGAGCTGGCGCCCGGCATGCCCGGCGAGATCCGCGGCAACGGCCAGAGCTGGAAGGGCGTGGTCAGCTCGATCTCGCCCGAGGTGGTCAACAACGAGGTGGCGGCGCGCCTGCGCTTCGAGGGCCAGCGCCCGGAGCAGCTGCGCCAGAACCAGCGCCTCAGCGTGCGCGTGCTGCTGGACCAGCGCGAGCAGGTGCTGAGCGTGGCGCGCGGCAGCTTCATCGAGGAGAGCGGCGGCCGCTACGTCTACGTGCTGCAGGACGGCCAGGCGCTCAAGCGCGCGATCCGGCTGGGCGCGCAAAGCCTGGCCAAGGTCGAGGTGCTGGAGGGGCTCAAGCCGGGCGAGCGCGTCGTCATCTCCGGCAGCGATGCCTTCAAGGGCGCCGAGCGCGTCAACGTCAGTCAATGAACAGCGAGAGGAACAACACCATGCTGAAGATGAAGAACCTGTCCAAGGTCTACCGCACCGAGATGGTCGAGACCTATGCGCTGCGCGACTTCAACCTCGAGGTCAAGGAGGGTGAGTTCGTCGCCGTCACCGGCCCCTCGGGCTCGGGCAAGACCACCTTCCTCACCATCGCCGGCCTGCTGGAGGCCTTCAGCGGCGGCCATTACGAGCTCGACGGCGTGGACGTCAGCGCGATGAACGACGACCAGCGCTCGCGCCTGCGCAACCAGAAGATCGGTTTCATCTTCCAGGCCTACAACCTGATCCCCGACCTCAATGTGCTGGACAACATCGAGGTGCCGCTGCGCTACCGCGGCATGAAGGCCGAGGAGCGCCGCCGCCGCGCGCGCGAGGCGCTGGCGCGCGTGGGCCTGTCGGCGCGCGAGAAGCACTACCCGGCCGAGCTCTCGGGCGGCCAGCAGCAGCGCGTGGCGATCGCGCGCGCGCTGGCCGGCGAGCCGCGCCTGCTGCTGGCCGACGAGCCCACCGGCAACCTCGACAGCCAGATGGCGCGCAGCGTGATGGACCTGCTGGAGGAGCTGCACCGCGAGGGCGCCACTATCGTGATGGTGACGCACGACCCGCAGCTGGCCGCGCGTGCGCAGCGCAATGTGCATGTGATCGACGGCCAGGTGGTGGACATCGCCGCCGAGCTGGGCCTCAGCCCCGACCTGTTGTCGCCGCGCCGCCCGGCGGAAATGGCATGAAGCTGCACGCCCTCGTGCTGAGCCTGGCCGCGACCCTGGTCGGCGCCGGCCCGGCGCATGCCGAAGACCTGCTGCAGGTCTATGCCCAGGCGCGTGCGGCCGACCCGCTGCTGGCCGGCGCCGATGCCCAGCGCGGCGTGCAGCGCGAGCTGGCCACGCAGGCGCGTGCGGCCCTGCTGCCGCAATGGTCGCTGGGCTATAGCGAGACGCGCTACCAGGCCGATGGCGCGCGCGAACAGCGCAGCACCAGCAGCGTCAGCCAGGTGCTGCTCGACCTCGGCCAGCTGCGGCGCTGGCAGGCCGAGACCAGCCTGGTCACGGCCCAGGACGCGCGCGTGCTGGCGGCCGAACAGGACCTCTGCGCACGCGTGGCGAGCGCCTATTTCGGCGTGCTCTCGGCCCAGGCGGCGCTGAAGAATGCCGAGGCCAACGAGGCCGCCTTCGCCCAGCAGGTGCAACAGGCGCAAGAGCGCTTCAAGGCCGGGCTGTCGGCGGCGGTGGACGTGGAACAGGCGCGCACCTACTACCAGCTCTCGCGCGGCGCCAGCATCCAGGCGCAGGAAAACCTGGCCGATGCGCGCCAGGCCCTGGCCCAGATCACCGGCCAGCAGCCCGGCGCGCTGCAGGCCCTGGCCGCCGATCTGCAGGCGCAGGAACCTCAGCCTCAGGACCGCCAAGCCTGGGTCGAGCAGGCCCTGCAGGCCAACCCGGCCCTGCAGGCGCAGCGCCTCGCCCTGCAGGCCAGCGAGCAGCGCATCGGCGCCGCCGGCGCTGTGCATCTGCCCACCGTGAGCGTCGGCCTCGACAGCACGCGCCGCCAGGGCTCCGCCGTCAGCGAGCCGGACAGCGGCCGCAGCCTGACCCAGCTGGCGCTGCGCCTCAACATCCCGCTGTTCGCCGGCGGTGCCACCGAATCGGCCAAGCGCCAGGCCGTGCACCAGCGCGACGCCGTGCGCGAGCAGCTGGAGGCCGCGCGCCGCGCCCTGGTGCGCGAGACCGAGGCCCAGTACCAGGCGGTGCGCGCCAGCCTGGCGTTGCTGCAGAGCAGCGCCGCGGCGGTGCAGGCGGCCAACCAGGCGCTCGCCTCCACGCGCGCCGGCCAGGCCCTGGGCACGCGCAGCATGACCGATCTGCTGCTGGCGATCCAGAGCCAGACCGCCGCCCAGGGCGCGCATGAGAACGCGCGCCACCGCTATGTGCTGGCCACCCTGCTGCTGCAGCAGGCCGCCGGCCAACTGGGCGAGCCCACGCTTGCCAAGCTGAATCTGCTGTTGCAATCCAAAGGGGAATCCTGATGCTCGGCCACTACTTCGAACTGGCGCTGCGCAGCTTCAAAAGCAGCCGCGGCCTCACCATCCTGATGCTGCTGACCATTGCCATCGGCGTGGCCGCCTGCATGACCACGCTGACGGTGTTCTACGTGCTGTCGCGCGACCCCATCCCGGCCAAGAGCGCACAGCTCTACAACATCCAGCTCGACGCCGAGCGCCTGGGCAACGGCTTCCAGCCCGGCGGCGAGCCGACCCAGCAGCTCACACGCCTGGATGCCGAGGCGCTGCTGCGCGAGGCACGCGCCGACAAGCAGGTGATGATGACCGGCGGCGGCGTGGCCCTGACGCCCGAGCAGTCGGGCGAGCGCCCCTTCAATGTGCGTGCGCGCTATCCCAGCGCCGACTTCTTCGCCATGTTCGACGCGCCCTTCCTCTACGGCGGCGGCTGGAGCAAGGCCGACGAGCAGGCCGAGGCGCGCGTGGTGGTGATCTCGCGCGAGCTCAACGAGCGCCTGTTCGGCGGCGCCGACAGCCGCGGCAAGATGCTGCGCCTGCGCGACAAGGACATGCGCATCATCGGCGTGCTGGACCACTGGCGCCCGGTGCCGCATTACTTCGACCTCACGCTCGGCAGCTTTGCCGACACCGCCGAGGTGTTCGTGCCCTTCGCCACCGCCATCACGCTGAAGTTCTCCAGCTGGGGCAATTTCAACTGCTGGGCCAATGTGGCGCCCTCCGAGGCGCGCAACGTCGGCGCGCCCTGCGCCTGGCTGCAGTACTGGGTGCAGCTGGACACGCCCGCCAAGGCCAGCGCCTATCTGGACTACCTGAAGCGCTACTCCGATGCCCAGCGCAGCGCCGGCCGCTTCGAGCGCCCCACCAATGTGCGCATGCGCCCGGTGATGGCATGGCTGGACGCCAACCGCGTGGTGCCGCATGACATCAGCCTGCAGCTCTGGCTGGCCTTCGGTTTCCTGGCCGTCTGCCTCACCAACACGGTGGGCCTGCAGCTGGCCAAGGCGCTGCGTCGCTCGGGCGAGATCGGCGTGGGGGGGGGGGGGGGGGGGG
>NZ_JBYTBE010000022.1:30761-46531 GCF_058788955.1 Roseateles sp. FW301-B2 | reverse complement strand
CGCACTTGGCGCCCCGCGCCGGCAGATCTTTCTGCAGTTCCTGGTCGAGGCCGGCAGCCTCGGCCTGGTGGGCGGCGTGCTGGGCCTGGCCCTCACCTGGGCCGGCATCTGGGCGGTGCGCCAGGGCAGCGCCGATTACGGCGCCCTGGTGCACATGGACCTGACCATGCTCGCCACCACCCTGGGCCTGGCCCTGCTGGCCAGCCTCACCGCCGGCCTGCTGCCGGCCTGGCGCGCTGCCCAAGTCCAGCCCGCCCTGCAACTCAAGTCCCAATGAGAGGCCTCACCATGGATCTGCTGCCCATCCTCGCGACGCTCAAGCGTCACAAGACCGCCGCCGGCCTGATCGTGCTGCAGGTGGCCCTGACCTGCGCGATCGTCTGCAACGCGCTGTTCCTGATCAGCCAGCGCCTGGAGCGCATCAACGAGCCCAGCGGCCTGGTGGACGACGAGCTGGTGGTGGTGTCGGTCGTCGGCGTCGGGCCGAGCCAGAACGCCGATGCGCAGACGCGCACCGACCTGCAGGCGCTGCGCGCCGTGCCCGGCGTGCAGCAGCTCAGCGTGATCAACCAGCTGCCCTTCGGCCGCAGCTTCAGCATGAGCACCATGCGCACCCAGGCGGACCGCAATGCGCCGGGCGTGGGCGTGGCGTCCTACAACGCCTCCGAGGGCTGGCTGCAGGCGCTGGGCCTGCGCCTGGTGGCGGGGCGCGACTTCGAGGCCTCCGAATACCTGGACAACAGCACGCTGGAGCAGAGCGAGACCGGCAAGGTGACGGCGCTGGTGATCAACAAGGCGCTGGCCGAGCGCCTCTTCCCCGGCGCCGAAGCGGTCGGCCAGACGCTCTACGGCATCAGCGACGAACCCACCCGCATCGTCGGCGTGGTGGAGCGCCTGGTCACGCCCCATCCCGGCGGCAGCGACGACATGAACGTCTACAGCATGCTGCTGCCGGTGCGCGAGAGCTTCCGCGGCGGCGCCTATGTGCTGCGCACCGAGCCCGGCCGCCGCGAGGCCGTGCTGAAGGCCGCCATCGCCGCGCTCGACCAGACCGGCCCCGGCCGCATCCTGCGCCAGCAGCAGCTGTTCAGCGAGATGCGCAGCGCCTACTACGCGCAGGACCGCAATATGGTGCACCTGCTGGTGGGCGTGTGCCTGGCCCTGATGGTGGTCACCGCCTTCGGCATCGTCGGCCTGGCGAGTTTCTGGGTGCAGCAGCGCACCCGCATGATCGGCACGCGGCGCGCGCTGGGCGCCACCCGGGGTCAGATCTTGCGCTACTTCCAGGCCGAGAACTTGCTGCTCTCGGGCCTGGGCATCGTGATCGGCATGGCGGCCGCCTACGGCATCAGCCTGCTGCTGATGCAGAACTACGAGATGCCGCGCCTGCCCTGGAGCTATCTGCCGGTCGGCGCGCTGGTGCTGTGCGCGCTGGGCCAGCTCGCCGTGCTGGCACCGGCACGCCGCGCCGCCGCGCTGCCGCCGGTGGCAGCCTTGCGCGGCTGAGGCACCCGCATGTTCGCCTACTACCTGGACCTGGCGCTGCGCAGCTGCCGCGCCAATCCGGTGCTCACCGGCCTGATGGTGCTGGCCCTGGGCCTGGGCATAGGCGCCAGCATGACCACGCTGACGGTCTACCACGTGCTCTCCGCCGACCCCTTGCCGGGGCACAGCCAGCATCTCTACCAGGTGCAGTTGGACCCGGGCCAGCTGGCCTATTACCGGCCCGGCGCCGAACCCGAGGAGCAGCTCACCCGCTTCGACGCCCAGGCCCTGCTGGCCGAGGCACAGGCGCCGCAGCAGGCCATGATGACCGGCGGCCAGGTGATTCTGCAGGGTCCGGACGAGCAGCTTGAGCCGCGCTCCAGCGATGTGCGCTACACCTCGGCGGACTTCTTCGCGCTGTTCGGCCTGCCCTTCCAATACGGGGGGCCCTGGTCGGCCGCCGACGATGCGGCGCATGCGCGCCAGGTGGTGATCTCGCGCGAGCTCAACGAGGCCATGTTCGGCGGCGGCAACAGCGTCGGCAAGACGCTGCGCGTGCAGGACACCGAAATGCGCGTGGTGGGCGTGCTGGGTGCCTGGCGACTGACCCCGCATTTCTACGACCTCAACACCGGCGACTATGGCCAGACCGAGGGGCTCTACCTGCCCTTCAGCACCAGCCGCGAACTGGAGCTGCCGCGCTCCGGCACGATGAACTGCTGGGGCAACGAGCATATTCCCGACGCCACCGCGCCGAACGCGCCCTGCGTCTGGATCCAGTACTGGGTGCGGCTGCCCGATGCCGGCGCCGTGCAGCGCTATCGCGATTACCTCAATGCCTACTCGCAACGCCAGCGCGGCGCCGGCCGATTTGAGCGCCCGCCCAATGTGCGCCTGCGCAATGTGCCGGAGTGGCTGGCGTTCAAGCAGGTGGTGCCCGGTGACGTACGCCTGCAGCTGTGGCTGGCGCTGGGCTTTCTGGTCGTCTGCCTCACCAACACCGTCGGCCTGCTGCTGGCCAAATGCCTGCGCGGCGCGCCGCAGATCGGGGTGCGCCGCGGGGGGGGGGGGGGGGGGGGGGGGGGGGGGGGGCGCCGCGCGCTCGGCGCCTCGCGCAAGGCGATCTTCCTGCAACACCTGGTGGAGGCCCTGGCCATCGGCCTGGCGGGCGGTCTGCTGGGCCTGCTGCTGGCCTGGCTGGGGCTGCTGGGCGTGCGCCACAACCCGGCCAGTTATGCCGAGCTGGCCCGCCTGGACCTGCCCATGCTGGCCGCCACGCTGGCGGTCTCGCTACTCGCCAGTCTGGCCGCCGGCCTGCTGCCGGCCTGGCGCGCCGCCCAGGTGGCACCGGCCCTGCAACTCAAATCACAGTAAGGCCGCACCGCCATGTCCTTGCATTTGGGCCCCATCTTCAAGACCCTGCGCCGCCACAAGATCGCGGCCGGCCTGATCGTGCTGGAGGTGGCACTCAGCTGCGCCATCATCTGCAACGCGGTGTTTCTGATCGGCCAGCGCCTCACCGGCATGGAACAGCCCAGCGGCTTTGCCGAAGAGGAGCTGCTGGTGCTGCAGGTCAACGCGATCCGCAAGGAGGCCAAACCCGAAGCCGCTACGCAGCGCGACCTGGCCCTGCTGCGCGCCCTGCCCGGGGTGCTGCACGCGACCGTCACCAACCAGGTGCCCTTCGGCGGCAGCTCCAACAACGGCGGCGTGGCTACGAGTGGCGAACCCGGCCGCCCCGACACCAATGCCGCCTGGTATCTGATGGGCGATGGCTGGCTGCAGACTTCGGGCCTGCGCCTGATCGCCGGCCGCGATTTCCTGCCCGAGGAGTACCGGGATCCGAGCAGCCTCGGCGCCGACGGCCTCGGCGGCATCCCCGGCATCATCGTCAACCGCGCGCTGGCCGAGAAGTTCTTTCCCGGCGAATCGGCGCCGGGCAAGGTGGTCTACGCGGGCAGCGACAAGCCGGTGAAGATCGTCGGCGTGGTGGAACGGCTCGGCCGCATCCGCCCCAGCGATGAACAGTTCAACGGCCCCGCCGCGGTGCTGCTGCCGCTGCGCCCCAGCTACGACATGGGCGTCTATCTGTTGCGCGTGGCACCCGCACAGCGCGATGCAGTGATGAAGGCCGCCAAGCTGGCGCTGCAGCAGCAGGGCCGCCATCGCATGGTGGAAGCCCCCGTCAGCCTCACCGAGCTGCGCAGCCGCCAGTACGCCCAGGACCGCTACATGGCCTGGACGCTGGGCATCGTCTGCCTGGTGCTGCTGGTGGTGACCGCGCTGGGCATCATCGGCCTGGCCAATTTCTGGGTGCGCCAGCGCAGCCGCATGATAGGCACGCGCCGCGCCCTGGGCGCCACGCGCGGCCAGATCCTGCGCTACTTCCAGCTCGAGAACCTGCTGCTCTCGGCGCTGGGCATCGCCCTGGGCATGGTGGCGGCCTATGCCATCAACCTGGCGCTGATGCTCAACTACCAGCTGCCGCGCCTGCCGCTGGCCTATCTGCCGGTGGGCGCGCTGGCCCTGCTGGCGCTGGGCCAGCTGGCGGTGCTGGGGCCGGCACGCCGCGCCGCCGCGCTGCCGCCGGTGCAGGTCTTGCGCGGATGAGGCTTGTTGCTATGCTGCGCCCCGCATGCGCACCGTTCTGATCATCGACGACAACCCCGGCGTGGGCGAGGCGCTCTCGCTCTCGCTCTCGCTCAACGACATCCGCGCCCTCTATGCCAGCGAGCCCGAGCAAGGCCTGGCCCTGCTGGCGCGCGAGCCGGTGGACCTGGTGATCCAGGACATGAACTTCAGCGCCGACACCACCTCGGGCGAGGAGGGCCGCGCGCTGTTCCAGCGCATCCGCGCCCTGCATCCCGACCTGCCGGTGATCCTGCTCACCGCCTGGACCCAGCTGGAGCAGGCGGTGGCGCTGGTGAAGGCCGGCGCGGCCGACTACCTGGCCAAGCCCTGGGACGATGCGCGCCTGCTGGCCACGGTGGAGAACCTGCTGGAGCTGGCCGAATCCACGCGCGAGCTGCAGCGCCGGCGCCAAGCCAGCCGCCAGCGCCATGCCGCCCTGCGCGCGCGCTACCAGCTGGGCGAGCTGGTGTTCGCCTCCGACGCCATGCTGGCCACGCTGGAGACCGCCTGCCAGGTGGCGCGCGCGCCGCTGCCGGTGCTGATCAGCGGGCCCAATGGCAGCGGCAAGGAGCGCATCGCCGCCATCGTGCATGCCAACTCGGCGGTGGCCGGCGGCCCCTTCGTGGCGCTGAACTGCGGCGCCCTGCCGGGCGAGCTGATCGAGGCCGAGCTGTTCGGCGCCGAGAGCGGCGCCTACACCGGCGCCAACCGGGCGCGCGAAGGCCGCTTCGAGGCCGCCGACGGCGGCACCCTGTTCCTGGACGAGATCGGCAACCTGCCGCTGGCCGGCCAGGTCAAGCTGCTGCGCGTGCTGGAGACCGGCCGCTTCGAGCGCCTGGGCTCCAACCGCACGCGCGAGACCAAGGTGCGCGTGCTCTCCGCCACCAATGCCGACCTCAAGGCCATGGTGGCGGCGGGCAGCTTCCGCGAAGACCTCTACTACCGCCTCAACGTGATCGAGCTGCGGCTGGCGCCGCTGGCCGAGCGGCGCGAGGACGTGCTGCCGCTGGCCGAGCATTTCCTGGCCGAGCATGGGCGCCAGAACGGCGAGTCCGTGCAGCTCAGCGAGGCCGCACGCGAGGGCCTGCTGGCCCACGCCTGGCCGGGCAATGTGCGCGAGCTCAAGAACGTGATGGCGCGCGCCGCCCTGCTGTGCCAGGCCGGCCAGATCCAGCTCGCCGACCTGGCGCTGGCGCCGGCCAGCACCGCACCCGCCGCGCTGCGCAATCTGGACGAGCCCAGCCGCGAGGTCGTGCTGGCCGCGCTGGCCGCCGCCGGCGGCGTGGTGGCGCGCGCGGCCCAGGGACTGGGCCTGTCGCGCCAGGCCCTGTACCGGCGCATGGAGCGCTACGGGCTTCCCAGGGACTGACGCGATGAGCCTGCAGTGGCGCTTCGTTGTCCTGCTGTGGTGCAGCGCGCTGCTGAGCTGGCTGCTGCACGCCGCCCTGGTCTACTGGCCGCTGCCGCAGCTGCTGGCCTGGGCCGACGCCGGTGCGGCGCCGGCCCCCTGGGGCTGGCAGGCCCTGCTGCTGACGCTGGGCCTGATGCTGCCGATCGGTCTGCTCGCGGCCAGCGCCGCGCTGGCGCCGCTGAAGCGCCTGCTGCGCGCGCTGGAGGGCGCGGTGCTGAGTTACCGCGACGGCGATTTCAGCAGCGCCATCAGCGCCGATGGCGGCGGCGAACTGGCCGAGCTGCTGCGCCTGCACAAGCAGCTGGGCCTGGCGCTGCGCGAGCAGCGCCAGCATCTGGCGCAGCGCGAGCTGCTGCTGGACAGCGTGGTGCAGAACACCCCGGTGGCCCTGCTGCTGGTGGATGCCGGGGGCCGCATCGCCTATGCCAACATCGCCGCGCGCCAGCTGCTGGGCCAGGGCCGCAGCCTGCAGACACGCATGCTGGATGTGCTGCTGGCGCAGGCCCCCGCCGGCCTGGCCGAGGCCCTGCACAGCGGCCGCGACCAGCTCTTCACCATCAACGAGGCGGGCGGCGCTGAAGAGGAGAGCTTCCATGTCTCGCAGCGCCAGCTGAGCCTGCAGGGCCTGCCGCACCGGCTGATCCTGCTGCGGCGCATGACGCGCGAGCTCTCGCGCCAGGAGGTGGCGAGCTGGAAGCGCGTGATCCGCGTCATCAGCCACGAGCTCAACAACTCGCTGGCGCCGATCTCCTCGCTGGCACACAGCGGCGCCGAGCTGGCGCGGCGCGGCGATCTCGAGCGCATCCCCGGCGTGTTCGCCAGCATCGGCGAGCGCGCCCGCCATCTGCACAGCTTTCTGGCCGGCTACGCCAGCTTTGCCAAGCTGCCGACACCGCGCCTCGAGCCGGTGGAATGGGCCGGCTTCGTCGACGGCCTGGCGGCCCATTGCGAATTCCGGCTGGAGGGCGAGCTGCCGCTGGCGCCGGCGCGCTTCGACGGCGCGCAGGTCGAGCAGGCCCTCATCAATCTGATCAAGAACGCGCATGAGGCCGGCAGTGCCAAGGCGGATGAGGCCGGGCAGGTGAGCCTCGGCATCCAGGCCCAGGGCCCCGACTGGCGCCTCACCGTGGCCGACCGCGGCCCCGGCATGAGCGAGGCCGTGCTGGCACAGGCCCTGCTGCCCTTCTACTCCACCAAGCGCAGCGGCACCGGCCTGGGCCTGGCGCTGGCGCGCGAGATCGCCGAGGCGCATGGCGGGCGCATCGCGCTGGCGAACCGCGAGGGCGGCGGGCTGCAGGTCAGCCTGTGGTTGCCGCGATGAAGAACAAGTTCAAGGCACTCCAGGCCCACGCGGCGTCACTGCCCGGCGCCACCGTTGACATCAAATGGGGCAACAGCTGGGTGGCCAGCGTGGGTGGAAAAATGTTTCTGTGCGGCGGGCCCGAGCCGGGCGTCTGGACCGGCTGCTCCTTCAAGGTCGAAGACCATCGCTTTCTCGAGCTCACCGGCCTGCCCGGGCTGCGCCCCGCACCCTACGCGGCGCGCTACCGCTGGGTGCAGCTGCAAGACCCCAAGGCCCTGCCCCTGGCGGACCTGCTCGCGCTGGTGAGCCGCTCGCATGCGCTGGTGTTCAGCAAGCTGACGAAGAAGCTGCAGCGGGAGTTGGGCCCGGCCATCGGGGAAAGTCCCAGGCCGAAACTTTCGGCGTGAGGGCCGATGGCCGCTAGCCTCCCGGCTTTGCACCCAACACGCTGCACCATGACGAAACAATCCCTCAAGCTCACGACCCTGGCCCTGCTGCTGCAGCTGGCCGGCGCGGCCTTTGCCGCCCCCCTGAGTTCCGGTCTCGACATGCCCGGCTTCGACCCCGCCGTGCGCGCCCAGGACGATCTGTTCCGCGCCGCCAATGGTGGCTGGATGAAGGCCACCGAGATCCCGGCCGACAAGTCCGAGTACGGCGCCTTCATCCAGCTGCGCGACCTCAGCGACAAGCGCGTGCGCGCCATCGTCGACGAGCTGGCTACGCAGCAGCACCCGAGCGGCAGCGTGGCGCAGAAGGTCGGCGCCTTCTATGCCAGCTTCATGAACACCGAAGCGATCGACAAGGCCGGGCTGGCGCCGGTCAAGCCGCTGCTGGCCGAGATCGATGCGATCAAGTCGCTCAAGGAGCTGGCCGCCTGGCAGGGCCGCATGCAGGGCCGGCTTGAGACGCCGGTGCAGCTGTGGGTGATGGGCGACTTCAAGGAGCCCACCGTGAATCGCGCCCTCACCTGGCAGGGCGGCCTGGGCCTGCCGGACCGCGACTACTACCTGAAGAAGGACGATGAGCGCATGGGCAAGGCGCGCGCCGCCTACGCGCAATACCTGACCCTGCTGGCCACGCAGGCCGGCGAGGCCAAGCCCGCCGAGGCCGCGGACCGCGTGATGGCGCTGGAGCAGCGCATCGCCGAGGCGCATTGGGACAAGGTCGACAACCGCAATATGGTGAAGATCTACAACCCGATGACGCCGGCCGAGCTGGCCAAGGCGGCGCCGGGCTTCGACTGGGCCGGCTTCATGGCCGCCGCCCGCCTGGCCGGGCAGGACCGCCTCTCGATCTCGCAGCCCAGCGCCGTCAGCGCGATCGCCAAGCTCTATGGCGAGCTGCCGCTGGCCGACTGGAAGCTCTACTTCAAGCTGCACCTGCTGGACGCCACCGCCGACCTGCTGCCCAAGCCGCTGCGCGAGGCGCGCTTCGCCTTCCGCGGTACCGCGCTGACCGGCGCCACCGAGGAGAAGCCGCGCTGGCAGAAGGCCATCGCCGACCTCAACGGCGCGCTCGGCGAGGCGGTGGGCCAGCTCTATGTGGCCAAGCATTTCCCGCCCGCCTACAAGGCGCGCATGCAGGAGCTGGTGGGCAATCTGCTGGCCTCCTACAAGGAATCGATCGACGGCCTCGCCTGGATGACCCCCGCCACCAAGGCGCAGGCCCAGGACAAGCTGGCCAAGTACATGGTGAAGATCGGCTACCCGGACGTCTGGCGCGATTACAGCAAGCTCGACGTGCGCGCCGGCGACGCGCTGGGCAATGCGCTGCGCTCGGGCCGCTTCGAGTGGGAGCGCGTGGCCGCCAAGGCCGGCAAGAAGGTGGATCGCGCCGAATGGGGCATGACGCCGCAGACCGTGAACGCCTACTACAACCCGACGCTCAACGAGATCGTGTTCCCTGCCGCCATCCTGCAGCCGCCCTTCTTCGACATGGGCGCCGACGATGCGGTGAACTACGGCGCCATCGGCGCGGTGATCGGCCACGAGATCAGCCATGGCTTCGACGACCAGGGCAGCCAGTTCGACGGCGACGGTGTGCTGCGCAACTGGTGGACCGAGGCCGACCGCAAGGCCTTCGAGGCAGTGGGCGCCAAGCTGGTGGAACAGTACGCGGCCTACGAGCCGATCGCCGGCAAGAAGCTCAACGGCAAGCTGACCCTGGGCGAGAACATCGCCGACCTCTCGGGCCTGCAGATCGCCTACAAGGCCTATCTGCGCTCGCTGGGCGGCAAGCCCGCCGCGGCCATCGACGGTTTCAGCGGCCAGCAGCGCTTCTTCATGGGCTGGTCGCAGGCCTGGCGCGAGAAGGTGCGCGAGCAACGCTCGCTGCAGCTGCTCACCACCGATCCGCATTCGCCACCCGAGTTCCGTGCCAATGGCGCCGCCATCAACCACGATGGTTTCCATGAGGCCTTCGGCACCAAGGAGGGCGACAAGATGTTCAAGCCCGCGGGCGAGCGCATCCGCATCTGGTAAGCAGCTAGCAGCTGGACAAGGAGGCCGCGTCCAGCGCCCGGCTCGCGCCGAGCAGGGCGGCCTCCTCGCCGTTGCGCACCACCAGGGTCGGGATCGCCTGCAGATAGCTGGTGAAACGGCCCTTGGCCTCGAAGCGGGCGCGGAAGGGCGAGCGCCCGAACCAATCGCCCAGGCGCGGCACGATGCCGCCGCCGATATAGAGCCCGCCGCGCGCGCCCAGCGTCAGCGCCAGGTTGCCGGCCACCTCGCCCAGCAGGCCGCAGAACAGCGCCAGCGCCGCTTCGCTCAGCGCGTCGCTGCCGGCCAGGGCGGCGGCGCTGATGGCGGCCGCCTCCTGCGCGCGCCGCCCCAGGCCGCGCACCTCGGCGAGCGCGCGGTAGAGGTTCTCCAGGCCCGGCCCCGAGAGCGCGCGCTCGGCCGAGACATGGCCGAACTCGCGCCGCAGCAGCTGCAGCACCGCCGCCTCCTCGGGCTCGAAGGAGGCCAGGCTGACATGGCCGCCCTCGCCCCCGATGGGAACGAGCCCGGCGCCGCACACCGCCGGCACCAGGCCCGACACGCCCAGCCCCGTGCCCGGGCCCAGCAGCGCGATCGGCGCGCCGGCCACCGCAGCGCCGCCGCCGACGCGCCAGCAATCGGCCTCGGTGAGCGCCGGCAGGGCCAGCGCCAGCGCCGAGAAGTCGTTCAGCACCAGCAGCCGCTCCAGCTTCAGCGCCTGCTTCAGCCCCCTGATGGAGAAGGACCAATGGTGGTTGGTCATGCGCACATGGTCGCCGGTGATGGCGGTGGCAATGCCGATCGCGCAGGCCTGCGGCGCCGCCAGGCCCAGGCGCCACTGGTGGTGGCAGATCGCGTCCCAGAACGTCTCGAAGTCGGCGCAGGCGTAGCCGGCGCGATGCAGCAGGGGGCCCTGCGGCCGCAGCTGGGTGGCGAAGCGCACGTTCGTGCCCCCGACATCGGCCAGCAGGCGCGGAAAAGCGCCGCCCTCCACCGGCTGGCGCGCGTTCACAGCGTGCGCCCCTGGGCGTCAAAGGCCAGCAGATGCTGCGGCTCGGCCTGCAGGCACAGGGCCTCGCCGGGGCGCAAGACCTGACCCTGGGCCGCCTCCAGCTTCACGGCCAGCGGCTCGGCCGCGCCGGCCAGGCGCAGATAGGCGATGCTGGTGTCGCCCAGATGCTCGATCAGGGCCAGCTCGCCGCGCAGGCCCCAGCCTGCCTCCGGCGCCACCAGGCGCAGGTGCTCCGGGCGCAGGCCGACGCTGTGCACCGGGCCGGCCTGCGCCAGCATCAGGCTGCCGGCCTGGGCGGTGTGGAACATGCCGTCCGCAGCGTGCCCCTCGAGAAAGTTGATGCGCGGCGAGCCCAGAAAGCCGGCCACGAAGCGGTTCACCGGCCTTGCATAGACGTCCATGGGCGCCCCCACCTGCTCGATGCGGCCGGCGTTGAAGACGGCCATGCGGTCGCCCAGGGTCATGGCCTCCACCTGGTCATGCGTCACATAGACGATGGTGGCGCCCAGCCGCTTGTGCAACTGGGCCAGCTCCAGGCGCATCTGGTGGCGCAGCGCGGCGTCGAGGTTGGAGAGCGGCTCGTCGAACAGGAACACCTCGGGCTCGCGCACGATGGCGCGGCCGATCGCGACGCGCTGGCGCTGGCCGCCCGAGAGCTCCCTGGGCCGGCGCGCCAGCAGCGCCTCCAGCTGCAGGCTCTGCGCCGCCCTGCCCACGCGCGCCGCCACCTCGGCCTTGGGCAGGCCCATCATGCGCAGGCCGAAGCCCATGTTCTCGGCCACCGTCATGTGCGGGTAGAGGGCATAGCTCTGGAACACCATGGCCACGCCGCGCTCGGCCGGCGCCACCCGGCTGACCTCGCGCTGGCCGATGAAGATCTGGCCCTCGCTCAGTTCTTCCAGCCCGGCCAGCATGCGCAGCGTGGTGCTCTTGCCGCAGCCGCTGGCGCCCACCAGCACCATGAATTCGCCCGGCTCGACCTTCAGGTCCAGGCCCTTCACCACCGCGTCGTTGGCGCCGTAGCGCTTCACCACGCCACGGAACTCCAGCCCCGCCGTCATGGCCGGTGCGCCTGCTTGAAGGCCTCGATGAAGCCGCGGTACCAATGCGCGCTGTCCTTGGCCAGGCGCGCCTGGCTGGCGTAGTCCACATGGAAGAGGCCGAAGCGCTTGGTGTAGCCGGAGTTCCACTCGAAGTTGTCGAGCAGGCTCCAGTAGAAATAGCCGCGCACATCCACGCCCAGCTCGGCGGCGCGCGCCAGCGCCTGCAGGTGCGAGCGCAGGTAGGCGACGCGCTCGACATCGGCCACGCGCCCGTCCACCACCTGGTCGGCATTGGCCATGCCGTTCTCGGTGATGTAGATCGGCGGCGGCGCGTACTCGCGCGTGATGCGCACCAGGTGCTGGGTCAGCGCCTTGGGATAGATCTCCCAGCCCATGTCGGTGAAGCCCTGCTTGCCGGGCGCCGGCACGGCCGGCTGCTGGGTGCTGATGAAGCTGCGCGTGTAGAAGTTGACGCCCAGGAAGTCCAGCGGCTGCTGGATCAGGGCCAGGTCTTGCGGCTCGATGCGCGGCGCATCGGCGCCCAGGTACTCGATCACGTCGGCCGGGTAGCTGCCGCGGAAGATCGGGTCCATGTACCAGCGCACGTTCAGGCCGTCGTCGATGCGGGCGGCGCGGCGGTCGGCCTCCAGCGCGCTGGCCGGGAAGGCCGGAGTGTGGTTGAGCACCACGCCCAGCGGCGCCCGGGTGAGCGGCCGCATCGCCTGGATGGCCGCGCCATGCGCCAGCATCAGGTGGTGCGAGACCTGCGTGGCGGTGGCGCGGCTGGTCAGGCCGGGCGCGAACTGCGCGGTCTCGTAGCCCAGCGTGGCCACGCACCAGGGCTCGTTGAGGGTGGCGATGCTGGCCAGGCGGTCGCCCAGGCGGCGCGCCACCTCGGCCGCATAGTCGGCGAAGCGCGGCACGATCTCGCGCGCGGTCCAGCCGCCCATGTTCTCGTGCAGGGCCTGCGGCAGATCCCAGTGGTAGAGCGTGGCATGGGGCTGGATGCCGGCCTCCAGCAGGGCGTCGACGAGGCGGTCGTAGAAGGCGAAGCCGGCCTCGTTCCAGGCGCCCGCGCCATCGGGCTGCACGCGCGGCCAGGCGATCGAGAAGCGGTAGGCGTCCAGGCCCAGCCATTTCAGCAGCGCCACGTCCTCGCGAAAGCGGTGGTAGTGATCGCAGGCCACATCGATGTTGGAGCCGTCGTTGATGCGGCCGGGCTGGCGGCAATAGGCGTCCCAGATCGAGGCGCCCTTGCCTTCGCCGAAGGCAGCGCCCTCGATCTGCGCGGCGCTGGTGGCGGCACCCCAGAGGAAGTCGGGCCGCAGCGCATGGTGCAGCTCGGCCAGGGCGGAGGGATTCAGGTCAAGGGCGTTCATAGGTTTGCGAGAGGAGAAATTCAGCCGCGTTCAGCCACGTACAGCGCCGGCGGTGAGGCCGGCCACCAGGCGCTTGGCAAAGAAGACGAAGGCCAGCAGCAGCGGCAGCATGGCGATGGCACTGCCCGCCATCAGCGCGCCCCATTCGGTGTTGTTGGGGCTTTGCATCGAGCGCAGCGCCAGCGGCAGGGTGTATTGCTCCACCGAGCGCAGCACCACCAGCGGGCCGACGAAGTTGTTCCAGGAGGCGATGAAGGTGATCAGCCCCAGCGTGCCCAGCGCCGGGCCCAGCAGCGGCAGCACCACACTGCGGAAGATGCGCAGCTCGCTGCAGCCGTCCATGCGCGCCGCGTCAAGCAGCTCGAAGGGGATGGCCGAGGCGATGTACTGGCGCATCATGAAGATGCCCAGGGCGCCGGCCGCGGCCGGGATGTAGAGCGCGCGCGGCTGGTCGATCCAGCCCAGCGCGTCCACCACCAGATAGCCCGGGATCATGTTGAGAAAGCTGGGCAGCATCATCGAGCCCACCACGCAGGCGAACAGGCCGCGCTTGAAGCGGAACTCGTAGACCGCGAAGGCAAAGCCGGCCAGGCTGCACAACAGCAGGTTGAGCGCCGTGGTCATCAGGCCCACGTAGATGCTCATGCCGACATTGCGCCAGAAGGGCAGGCGCTCGGTGAGCAATTGCAGATTGCCGAGGAACTGCGCGCCGAACCAGAGCGGCGGCGGCGCGCTGAAGATCTGCGCGCGCTCGTGGGTGGCGAACACGAAGGTGAAATAGAAGGGCGCCACCAGGATCAGCAGGCCGGCGCCCAGCAGCAGCGCGGCGATCCAGCGTCCATGGGGTTTAGCGGCCATGCTCGCCTCCGGCCTGGCCGAACAGGCGGTGGTTGCCCCAGCTCAGCGCGGCGATGACCAGGAACAGCAGCCAGGAGATCGCCGAGGCGGTGCCGAAGTCGCCATAGCTGAAGGCCATGCGGTACATGAACATCGCGGTGGTCATCACCGCCGGCGCCACGCCGCTTTCCGAGTCGACCAGGATGAAGGGCTCGTCGAAGAGCTGCAGGCTGCCGATGATGGTCATGGTGACGGCGAAGTAAATCATCGGCCGCAGCAGCGGCAGGGTGATGTGGCGGAACTGCTGCCAGGGGCCGGCGCCGTCCAGGGTGGCGGCCTCGTAGAGCGACTCGTCGATCACCTGCAGGGCCGAGAGGTAGAGCACCAGGTTCCAGCCCAGGTAGCGCCAGAACACCACGAAGGCGATCGCGGGCATGGCGTAGTCGGCATCGCCCAGCCAGTCGCGCGGCGCGCCGGGCAGGATCAGGTTGATGAAGCCGAAGTCCTTGGACAGCAGGGTGCTGAAGATCAGCGCGATCGCCACGCTGGAGGTGATGTAGGGCAGGAAGTAGCTGCCCACCACGAAGTTGCGGCTGCGCTTGAGGCGGCGGTGGATGTAATAGGCCAGCGGCAGGGCCAGCAGATGCTGGGGCAGGCCCGCGGCCAGGCCGTACCAGAAGGTATGGCCCAGCGAGCTGCGGAACCAGGGGTCGGTGAGCGCATACCAGTAGTTCTGCAGCCCCACCCACTGCATCGCGCCGAGGCCGGCCGAGGCGTCCCACTGGTGCAGCGAGAGCACGATGGAGAACAGCAGCGGGAATAGGCCGAAGGCGGCGAACAGCAGGAAGAAGGGGGCGACGAAGAGATAGGGGGCAGCGGCGCGGCCGCCGAGCTGGCGCAACAGGCTCTTCATGGCCGCCTCACCCGGTGTTCGATCATGGCGCGCGCATCGGCCAGCGCGCTGGGGATGTCCTTGCCCTTGCTCACCACCAGCTCGTACTCGGCGCGCACCACGTCGGTGGCCAGGGCGTCCAGGCGATGCACCGGCACGGCCTGCACCTGGCTGGCGATCTCGCGCCACAGCCGGCGCGCGCGCTGGCCGCCCAGGTAGGGCATGGGCTCGTCGAAGAGCGCGTCCTGCTGCGCGGCCTTGAGGGCCGGGAAGCTGTCCAGCGTGCGCAGCGATTGCAGCTGGGTCTCGGCATCCGCGCACATGAAGCGGATGAAGTCCCAGGCCGCCTGCTTGTGCTCGGACTTGGCCGGGATCGCGTAGAAGGAGCCGCCATAGGAGGCGAACACGCCGTTGGGCAGCTGGGTGGAGCGCCACTGGCCGGCGCTGGCCGGTGCCAGCCAGTTCTTCAGATGGCCGGCCAGCCAGGCGCCCATCATCTGGCTGGCGATCTTGTCGCGCCGGAAGCCGGCCACCCAGTCGTTCGTCCAGGCGGTGGCATGGGCGTCGATGCCGGCGCGGCGCGCCGCGCGGCCGAGCTCGAAGGCGCGCACGAAGCGCGGGCTGTCCACCAGCACCCTGCCCTGGCTGTCGAAGTACAGGCCCTCGCCCGGCGCCAGGCCGGTGCGCAGCACGATGTCGCGGATGTCGGTGCTGTCGGCCAGCAGGTAGGCGCCGGTGGCGGCCTTGAGCTTGATGCCCGCGGCGATGAACTGCTCCCAGCTGCCGGTCAGCTCGGCCTCGCTGATGCCGGCGCGCGCCATCAGGTCCTGGCGATAGAGCAAGGTGCCGGGGCCGATGTCGGCGGGCATGGCGACGAACTCGCCGCGCGGGCTTGTGCCCTGCGGCCAGCTGTAGGCCACGAATAGGTCGCGCAGCTGCTGCGCTTGGAAGGGCGGTGCGCCCAGATCGCTGAGGCCGCGGCCGGCGGCGAACTTGCCGATGAAGCGCAGGTCCAGCGCCATCACGTCGGGCAGGCCCGAGCCGGTGGCGAGCGCCGCCGTCATGGCGGTGTGGTGGTCGGCGTACTGGCGCGAGACGATCTTCACCTCGATGTCGGGGTGCAGGGCGCGCCAGCGCGGCAGGGCCGCGCGCGCGGCGCGGTCCAGGTCCGGGAAGCTGGCCACCGTGATGGTGAGCGCCTGCGCCAGCGGGCTCCACAGCCCCAGCAGAAGCAGGGTACCGGCCAGCGCGGTGTGGAAGGGTTTGGGCATATGGGGAGCAGCGGGTGCCCCCCGCGCGG
>NZ_JBYTBE010000022.1:0-30751 GCF_058788955.1 Roseateles sp. FW301-B2 | reverse complement strand
CCCCCCCCCCCCCCCCCCCCCCCCCGGCGGGAGGGTCAGGGTCAGAAGCTGTAGCCGGCGTTGATCTGGTAGCTGCGCGGCGCCTGGTACTGCGCCGTCCAGATCGGGTTGGCGAAGGAGCCGCTGCTGCCCGCACTGGTCTTGACCTTCTGGTCGGTGGCATTGCGCACGAAGGCGTCCACATACCAGTTCTTCTTGGCCGCGTAGCGCAGGCCCAGGTCCAGCGTGGTGTAGGCCTTCTGCCGGTCGCCATCGCCCAGATTGAAGACCGAGAGCCAGTTGGACGACTGGTAATGCGCGCCGATGCGCGGGGTCAGGCTGTCGCCGCCGCCCAGGTGGAACTGGTATTCGTACTGCAGCTGCACCGAGATCTTGGGCGCATGCGGCAGCTCGTTGCCGGTCACCTTCAGGCAGTTGCCGCCCAGCTGCGGATCGAAGCAGGGCGGCAGCTGGTAGTCGTTGGAGGCCGCCACCAGCTCGCCCAGGCGGGTCTTGGTGTAGGAGACGGTGAGGCCCAGCTTGCCCTCGGCACCCACGCGCGCGGCCAGCTCGGCTTCCAGGCCCGAAACCTTGGCACCCTCGGCATTGCTGTAGGCGAACTGGCGGTTGCCGTTCACGATCACCGGCGCGCTGAACTGGAAGTCCTTGAAGTTCATGTGATAAGCGCTGAGGTTGAAGGTGGCGCGCCCATCCAGCAGCGTGCTCTTCAGGCCGGCCTCGACATTGGTGAGCGTCTCGGGCCCGTAGTGCAGGCCGCCGTCGCCCGAGCCGCCCGATTTGTAGCCGGTGGAGACGCTGGCATAGACCATCATGTCCTTGCTCAGCTCGTAGCTGGCGCGCGCCAGGTAGGTGGCCTTGCTGCCGGTGTAATGGGCGTCGTTGATATTGCCGGCGTTGTAGCCCGAGCCCGGCTTGCTGGGGTCCAGGCCCGGATCCAGCGGCACCTGCGGCACGCTGGCGTCATAGCCCCAGAACCAGCCGCGGCCGCCGATGTTCTTGCGGTCGTCATGGGTGTAGCGCACGCCGCCGGTGAGGTGCAGCTTGTCGCCCACATTGAAGGTGGCCTGGCCGAACACCGCCTGCGTGTCCACCGTCTCCTTGGGCTGGATGAAGGAACCCTGCCAGCCCACGCTGCCCTGCTGGGTGCCGTTCATGATCGGGATGTCGAAGCGGATGCCGTTGTCCTCGGCGGCGTAGTACAGGCCCAGGATCCAGTCCAGCTCCTGCTTGCCGTTCGACGCCAGCGTCAGCTCGTGGCTGTGGTTGTTGTACTTGGACCAGACGGTGTTGTCCTCCTGGTGGCTGGCGCCGGTGCTGAAGCTGGTGGGGGCCTGCACGCCCAGGTCCTGGTCGTAGGTGCCCGAGCCGCTGAAGCGGCCGATGCCGGCCACATAGGCCAGGCTCATGCCGCCCAGGTCGTACTCCAGCCGGCTGCGCAGCGCGGTGGAGTCGCGCTTCAGCGAGGGCGCGGTGTCGATCAGCGCCGACCAGAACTTCTCGCCCGCGCGCGGCGTCTGCATCAGGCTCATCGAGGGCGTGCCACGGTCCTGGAACTTCTCCAGCGAGACATCCCAGCGCAGCTGGGCCGAGGGTTTCCACAGCAGGCTGACGCGCGCGGCGGTCTGGTTCTGCGCGTTGTACTTGGGGCCGCCCTGCACGAACAGATTCGGGTTGAGGGCCTGGAAGCCGGTGAGGCTGCCGTTGTTGGCGGCGGCATAGGCGGCCTGCTGGCTGGCCAGGCTGGGATGCGGGGCGCGCTGGTAGTCGACGTAACCGTCATGCTGCTCGTGCACGAAGGCGAAGCGCATCGCCAGGGTGTCGCTCACCGGCACGTTCAGCGCACCGCGCGTGCCCAGCCGCGAGAAGCTGCCGATGCCGCCCTCGACATAGCCCGACTGGTCGCGCAGCACCGGTTTGGCGGTCTTCAGATTGATGGTGCCCACGGTGGAGTTGCGCCCCCACAGCGTGCCCTGCGGGCCGCGCAGCACTTCCAGGCCGTCGAGGTCGAACATCAGCGTGGAGGCGCCCTCGGGCCGCGGCGAGAACACGCCGTCGACGAACAGCGCTACCTCAGGATCGGCGTACTCGGTCTTGGCGCTGTCGTTGCCGATGCCGCGCAACGTGATGCTGACGATGCCATGGTCGCCCTGCCCCGTGCCCTGCAGGCTGGGCACCAGATTGAACACGTCCAGCAAGGTGTTGGCGCGCGTGTCTTCCAGCGCCGTGGCGGTGACGGCGGTGACGGCCACCGGGGTCTGCTGCAGCGAGGTCAGCTTCTTGGTGGCCGTGATGGTCACGATCGGCAGCTTGTCGGGCTCGGTCTTGGCAGCGGGCTCGGCCGTCTGGGCCCAGCTGGAGCAAGAGGCACTGGCGATCAGGCTGATGACCGCGAGTTGGACGGGGGTGCCCAGGAATTTCCGGGCCGGCAGGGCGGGGCTAGTCATGTTGTCTCCTGTGGTGGGTGGGCATCGAGGCCCTCTTTTTGCATGATCCGATGTCATCGTAGTCAGCGACTGACAACGTTGTCAATTAGAAAATGACAACGCTGTCGTTTTCCCTAGGTGACGTGGATTTGGCGGCCCGCCCGTCCTACATTGCCGGCATGCAAGCGATCCAGCACATCCTCATCGTCGGCGGTGGCACGGCCGGTTGGCTCACGGCCGCCTTCCTCGCCAAGACCCTCGGCCCGGCCATGCGCATCACCCTGGTGGAGTCCAGCGATATCGGCATCATCGGCGTCGGCGAGGGCAGCTTTCCCTCGATACGCGGCACGCTGGCGGCCGTCGGCATCGGCGAGGCGCGCTTTCTGCGCGAGTGCCATGCCAGCTTCAAGCAGGGCATCCGCTTCGACCACTGGGTCAGGCCACCCGACGCGCCTCGCACGGCCGGCCACAGCCACTACTTCCATCCCTTCAGCCAGCCCAGCCAGCGCCCGCACCGGCCCGAGTTGCTGCCCTACTGGCTGCTGGGCGCGGCCGCCGAGGGCAGCGCCTTCGCGGAAGCCGCCACCATGCAGAAGCGCGTGGCCGATGCCGCACGCGCGCCCAAGCGCGCCAGCGACGGCGACTTCCTCGGCCCGCTCAACTACGCCTACCACTTCGACGCCGGCAAGCTCGCCGCCCTGCTGGCCACGCACGCGCGCGAGGCACTCGGCGTGGGCCATCTGCTGGCCACCGTCGAGCGCGTGGAACTGGACGCCGCGGGGGCGATCGCCGCCGTGCACACGCGCGAGCAGGGCCGGCTCACGGCGGACCTCTATGTGGACTGCACCGGCTTTCGCGCCGCCCTCATCGGCGAGGCGCTGGGCTCGCCCTTCAAGGACCTCAACAGCAGCCTGTTCGTGGACCGCGCCATCGCCATGCAAGTGCCTTATGCGCGCGCCGACCAGCCGATCCCCTCCTACACCATCTCCACCGCGCACGAGGCCGGCTGGACCTGGGACATCGGCCTGCAGCAGCGCCGCGGCATCGGCTATGTCTACTCCAGCAAGCACAGCGACGAGGCCGCGGCCGAAGCGGTGCTGCGCCGCTACATCGGCCCCGCCAGCGAGGCCCTCAGCCCGCGCCTGCTGAAGCTGCGCGTCGGCTATCGCGAGACGCAATGGGTGAAGAACTGCGTCGCCATCGGGCTCTCGGGCGGTTTTCTCGAGCCGCTGGAGTCATCCGGCATCGGCCTGATCGAGACTGCCGCCTACCTGCTGGGCTTTGCCTTCCCGCGCGACGGCAACACCGAGCCGGCGGCGCGCCAGTTCAACGCCCACATGAAGGCACGCTACGAGCGCATCGTCGATTTCGTCAAGCTGCATTACTGCCTGACGCAGCGGCAGGACAGCGCCTTCTGGCGCGACAACCAGCGCCCCGAATCCATCCCCGCCAGCCTGCAGGAGCGCCTGGCCCAGTGGCGCTGCCGCCCGCCCCATCGTATGGACTTCATCACCGACCTGGAGATGTACCCGCCCTCCAGCTGGCAGTACGTGCTGCACGGCATGGAATACGACTGCGACCTGAGCGCCAGCCGCGCCGCCTACCCGCAATTCGCCGAGGCCCAGCAGGAGTTCCGCATGATCCAGCAGCTCAGCGAGCATGCGCTGCGCGACCTGCCGGATCATCGCGCGCTGCTGGAGCAGCTGATTGCCAGGGGCTAGGGTCAGGTCTTGCGCTTGCCCTTGCCATGCAGGGCACTGGTGGAATTGCGCACCAGCAGCTCGTGCGGCAGCACCCGGTTGACGGACGGCGGCGGCGCGCCCTCGGCCGGCTCGCGCGGCGGCGCGATCAGCATCTCCACCGCCGCGCGCGCCATCTCCTCCATCGGCTGGCGCACCGTGGTGAGCGGCGGCCACACCAGGCTGGCGGCGGGCGAATCGTCGAAGCCGGCGATGGAGAGATCGGCCGGCACCGCCAGGCCCAGGCGCTGTGCCGCGGCCAGCACGCCCAGCGCCATGTCGTCGTTGCCGGCGAATACCGCGGTGGGGCGCACGCGCCGGCTCAGCAGCTGGTGCGCGGCCTCCACGCCCGAGGGGAAGGTGAAGTCACCGCCCCACACCAGCTCGGCGTCCACCGCCAGCCCATGCGAGAGCATGGCGCGCTCGAAGCCCTGGTAGCGCATGCCCGAGGCGGCCTGGTCGTCCGGGCCCTTGATGAAGGCGATGCGCTGATGGCCCAGGCTGATGAGCAGGTTGGTGACCTCCTCGGCCGCACGCACATCGTCGATGCGCACGCTGGGCTGCGCCGCCGAGACCTCGCGCGGCGACATCAGCACGCAGGGCGTGTTGGAATCCAGCAGGGCCTTGAGCACACGCGCGTTGTCGCACAGCGGCGGGGTCAGGATCATGCCGTCGGGGCGCAGGGCCGCCACCATGCGCTCGACCTGGCTGTCGATGTCGGGCGCGTCGTTGTGCAGCGACTCCACCACCAGGTGGTAGCCCGATTCGCGGCAGCGCAGCGTGGCGCCCTTCTGCACCCCGGCCACAAAGGCCGCGCTGGGGTCGTAATAGAGCAGGCCAATCAGAAAGCTGCGCGCACCGGCGAGGCTGCGCGCCGACAGCTTGGGCCGGTACTTCAGCTCGGCCACCACCTTGAGCACCTGGGCGCGCGTCTGCTCGTGCACACCGGGCTCCTGGTTGAGCACGCGCGACACGGTCTTGATCGACACACCGGCCTGGGCGGCCACGTCGATGATGGTGGGGGCTGAACCTGCTTTGGCGCTCAATGCACTGTCCTCGTGCCATTTCTGGGAGTCGAGGCCGCACTGTGCCACAGGCCCATGCGCGCATGCCGGCCCAAGCCGTGTACTTTTGCCACAGAGCCGCGCGGCCGGCGCCCGAGTTTGCGCGCAAGCCGCGCAAGCTGGCTAAAGTAGCCCGCAATCTTCCAACGCCTTGAATCGACCCCACGGGATGAGTTCCGCCCCCCTGCCAGATCCCCAGCACAGCGACCAGCGCAAGGCCGAGGCCGCGCTGCGCGAGGCCGACGAGATCTGGAAGCTGGCGCTCGAAGCCACCGGCGATGGCGTCTGGGACTGGTGGGTGCAGGAGGGGCGCGAGACCTTCTCGCCCGGCTACCTGGCCATCTATGGCTATACCCAGGCCGAGATCGAGGAGAGCCCGGAGGCCTTCGACACGCGCACCCACCCCGACGACATCGCCCAGATGGAGTTGGACCGGCAGGCCCATTTCGAAGGCCTGACGCCCAGCTATGTGAACGAGCACCGGGTGCGCTGCAAGGACGGCAGCTGGAAATGGATCCTGACGCGCGGCATGGTGATCGCCCGCGACGAGGAAGGCCGGCCGCTGCGCATGGTGGGCACGCATACCGACATCACGCACCGCAAGGAAAGCGAGGCGCTGATCTGGCAGCAGGCGCATCTGGACAGCCTCACCGGCCTGCCGAATCGCCGCATGCTGCGCGAGCGCCTGGAGCGCCAGCTCGAGCTTTGCGGCGGGGCGGGCCAGCAGCTGGCGGTGCTGTTCGTCGACCTGGACCATTTCAAGGAGGTCAACGACACGCTGGGCCATGGCAAGGGCGACGCGCTGCTGCTGCAGGCGGCCCAGCGCATCCGCGCCGTGCTGCGGCCACAGGACACGGTGGCGCGCATGGGCGGCGACGAGTTCACGGTGCTGATGCCCGATGTGGGCGGGCGGGCCGAGGTGAATGCGGTGGTCGAGGCGCTGATCGCGGGCATGGCCGCCGTCTACCTGCTGGACGGCGAGCGGGCGTTCGTCTCGGCCAGCGTGGGCATCGCGCTGTTCCCCGAGCATGGCCGCGAGATCGAGGCGCTCTTCAAGCATGCCGACCAGGCGCTCTACGTGGCCAAGGACAGCGGCCGCAACCGTTATCACTACTTCACGCCCGAGTTGCAGGCGCAGGCCCGCATGCGCGTGCGCCTCACCAACGATCTGCGCGGTGCGGTCGAGCGCGGCGAGTTCAGGCTGGTCTACCAGCCCATTGTCGAACTGGCCAGCGGCCGCATCCTCAAGGCCGAGGCCCTGCTGCGCTGGCAGCATCCGCAGCTGGGCCTGATCACGCCGGGCGAGTTCATTGCGCTGGCCGAGAACAGCGGCCAGATCGTCGAGATCGGCGAATGGGTGTTCCGCGAAAGCGCGGCGCAGGTGCAGGCCTGGCGGCGCACGCTGGCGCCGCAGTTCCAGCTCAGCATCAACAAGTCGCCGCTGCAGTTCCGCGCCGAGACCGGCGTGCACTCGCTGTGGGTCGCGCAGCTCGAGGCGCTGGGCCTGCCCGGTTCGGCGCTCGCCGTCGAGATCACCGAGGGCCTGCTGCTGGAGCGCCACAGCCCAGCGGGCGAGCAGCTGGCGCATCTGCGCCGCGCCGGCATCAGCATCGCGCTGGACGATTTCGGCACCGGCTATTCATCGCTTTCCTATCTGCAGCGCTACGAGCTCGACGAGCTCAAGATCGACCGCAGCTTCGTCAGCAATCTGCAGCCGGGCTCCAAGGATCTGGCGCTGTGCAAGGCCATCATCACCATGGCCCATGAGTTGGGCATGCGGGTGGTGGCCGAGGGCGTGGAGACGGCCGCGCAGCGCGATCTGCTGCTGGAGGCGGGCTGCGACCTGGGCCAGGGCTACTGGTTTGCGCGCCCAATGGCCGCACCGGCGCTGGAGCGCCTGCTGGAAAACAGCATCGGCTAGGGCGAGGCGGACCATGGCTTGCACCGTCATCACCTTCGCCCGCCGGCTCGCCCTGCTGGCCGGCCTGCTGCTCGTCGCGCCAGCGGCGCTGGCCGAGCCGCCGGACGAGCCCCAGACGGTGTGGGTGGGCGGCTATGTCTTCCCGCCCTTCGTCGACAAGTCCGCCGGCGTCACGCATGAGCTGATCGGCGCGATGAACCGCTTCCAGCAGGACTATCGCTTCCGCTTCATTCCCACCTCATCCAAGCGCCGCTATGCCGACCTCGCGCGTGGCGCCTTCAGCGTAATCCTGTTCGAGAACATCGAGTGGGGCTGGGACCGCCAGCAGGTGGAGGCCAGCAAGGTCTATCTGCAGGGCGATGGCGAGGTCTATGTGGCGCTGAACAAGCCCGGGCGCGACCAGCACTTCTTCGATGACCTGAGCCAGCGCAGCCTGATCGCCGTGACCGGCTATCACTACGGCTTTGCCAATTTCAACGCGGATGCCGCCGAACTCAGGAAGCGCTACCGCATCACCTTCAGCGACGACAACGAAGCCAGCCTGCGCATGCTGCAGCTGGAGCGCGGCGAGGTCGCCATCATCACCCGCTCCTATCTGCAGCACTATCTGCAGGCCCGGCCAGCCCTGAGGGAGCGCCTGCTGGTCTCGGAGCGGCTGGACCAGGCCTATGCGCACACCGCCCTGGTCAGAAAGGGCAGCCGCCCCAGCGCCGAGGAGATCGACGCCCTGCTCGGCCGCATGGCGGCCAGCGGCGCGCTGGCCGAGGTCTGGCGCAAATACGGCCTCGACGCGCGCTGAACGAGAACCCAAAAACGCAAAAGGCCAGCACTTGCGTGCTGGCCTTTCTTGTTTGGTGCCCAGGAGAGGACTCGAACCTCCACGGAGTTACCCGCTAGTACCTGAAACTAGTGCGTCTACCAATTCCGCCACCTGGGCTTGCTTTTCTTCGCCGTTCTTGCTGCTGCTTGTTCAGCGAAGAGGCCGGACTATAGCATGGGATTTGAGGATTTCAAGAAATTCCTTTCAGGGCCTCGAATATTCGCGTCACGTCGTCCATGCGGGTGCGCCAGTTGCTGAAGGCCGCGCGCACCGCCCAGCGGCCCTGGAACAGGGTCGGCGTGAGGAAGGCCTCGCCGCTGTCGCGCAGGCGTTCCAGCCGGGCCTGCACGCTGGCCGCATCGGTGCAGCCGCGCAGCGCGAAGCAGACGATGTTGAGCCGCACCGGCGCCAGCAGTTCCAGGCCGGGCTGCTGCGCGATCAGCTCGCCCAGCCGGCGCGCGCCATCGATATTGCGCGCCACGATCTCGGCATGGCCGGCGCGGCCATAGGCCTGCACGGCGAACCAGGCCGGCAAGGCGCGCCAGCGGCGCGAGTTCTCGGGCGTGAGGTGCACGAAGTCCGCGCCCCCGGCCTTCTCGTCGGGCTCGCCCAGATAGGCGGCCGCGTTCTGGAACACGCGCAGCTGCAAGGCGCGGTGGCGCGTGAACTGCAGGGCGCTGTCATAGGGCACGTTCAGCCACTTGTGGCAGTCCACGCAGACCGAATCGGCCGCGTCCAGGCCCGCCACCCGATCCGCCACCCGCGCGTCCAGCGCGGCAAAGGCGCCGAAGGCCGCGTCCACATGCAGCCAGAAGGGGTAGCGTTCGCGCAGCGCGGCGATGGCGCGCAGCTCGTCGAAGTCACCGCTGTTGACGGTGCCGGCATTCGCCACCACGATCACCGGCCGGCCCTGCTGGGCCTGCAGCGCCAGCTCCAGCGCCCGCGGGTCGACGGCATCGCGCCCCGCCAGTGTGGCCACCGGCTGCAGCGCCTGGCGCCCCAGGCCCAGCATGGACAGCGCCTTGTGGATGCTGGAATGCGCCGCGCCGGAGAGCACCGTCACTGGCCCCAGCGCGCTCACGCCGACCTCGCTGACGCGCACGCCGCGCTGCTCGCCCAGCCATTCGCGCGCCAGCGCCAGGCCGACGAAGTTGGACATGGTGGCGCCGGACACGAAGGCCCCCTGATGCGCGGCGCCGAGGCCGAACCAGCCGGCCAGCTCGCGCACCGTCTGGCGCTCGAGCTCGGGCGCCTCGGAGTCCCAGCCGGCCGTGGGGTTCTGGTCCAGCGCGGCGGTCAGCCAATCGCCCACCAGGCTGGCCGGCGTGGCGCCACCGGTCACGAAGCCCAGGTAGCGCGGCCCGGCACTGCCGGCCAGGCGCGGCAGCCAGCGCTGCTCGAACAGGCGCAGCGCCGCCGCGGCACCGGGCTCGGCGCTGCGCAGCAGGGCCGCTTCGGGCGCCTGCGGGCGCACCGCCGCCGGCCGCTCGTCCAACCCCGTCAGGCTGGTCAGCGCGGTCGCGCGCGCCGCCGCCAGCAGCGCGGGCAGATCCAGCAGATCACGTTGCAACAGCTCATGCATGATGAAAAAGCTCCTGTCTCGATGCCCCATGCTAGAGTCAATTGGACCGACTCGAGCAATCCAATTCATCCGCCATGGACTGGCACCATCCATCCGCCCTGCACCCTGCCCTGCAAGAGGCGCTGACGCGCTCGCCGCGCTACGCGGCCCTGGCCACCGCCCTGCAGGGCCTGATACTGCGCGGCGAGTTGCTGCCCGGCGATCGCCTGCCGCCCGAGCGGCGCCTGGCCGAGCTACTGGGCCTGAGCCGCGGCACCGTGGTGGCCGCCTATGCGCGCCTGGCCGAGGGCGGCTGGGTGAGCGCGCGCCAGGGTCAGGGCACCACGGTCGCGGCCGGGCCACCCGGCCATGTGGCGGCGGGCAAACGCCATGTGCGCCTGGGCAACCCGGCGCTGCGTTATGCGCCGGCGCAGGCCACCGAGCCCTGGATCGACTTCGCCCTGGCCACCGCCGTGCCCGAGCTGGCCTGGCTGCAACCCAGTGCCGCGGCCGCCAGCCTGGTGCTGCGCGAGCATGCCTACCAGCCCGAGGGCATGCTGGCGCTGCGCGAGCGCATCGCGGCGCGCTACACGCGCCAGGGCCTGCCCACCACGCCCGAGCAGCTGCTGGTGTGCGCCGGTGCGCAGCAGGCCATCAGCCTGCTCGCCCAGCAATACCTGACGCCCGGCGACCGGGTGCTGCTGGAGTCGCCCAACTACTTCGGCGCCATCGATGCCTTCCGCAGCTGCGGCGCGACGCTGGACGAACTGCCGGTGTTGCCGCGCGCCGGCCATGCGGCGGCCTTCTGCGCCGCGCTCGCCACGCGGCGCCACAAGCTCGCCTATGTGTGCCCGACGGTGCACAACCCCAGCGGCATGAGCTGGCCGCGCAGCGCCTGCGAACGGCTGGCGCGCACGGCCGCGCAGGGCAGCAGCCTGCTGTTGGTGGACGACTCGCTCGCCGAGCTGCATTTCGAGGCGGATGCCAGGCCCTTGTCGGCACCGCGCGGCGCGCCCATCGTGCACATCGGCAGTCTTTCCAAGACCTTGTGGGCGGGCCTGCGCATCGGCTGGCTGCGCGCGCCCACGCCCATCATCGAGACCCTGCGCCGCGCCAAGGCCAACGCCGACATCAGCTGCAGCATGCTCGGCAGCGCCCTCGCCTGCGAGCTGCTGGACCGCTACGACGGCCTGCTGGCGCCACGCCGCCGCCAGCTGCAGTCACAGGCCCGGCAGCTGCTGGCGGAGCTGCAGCGGCTGCTGCCCGACTGGCACGCGCGCCTGCCCGAGGGCGGCCTGTTCCTGTGGGCGCAGCTGCCGGCACGCGGGCGCAATGCCGAGGCCTGGGTGGAGGCCGCCGCCGCGGCCCGGGTCAGGCTGACCCCCGGCACGGCAATGACGGCGGGGCCCGGCTACCAGCACCATCTGCGCCTGACCTTCACCCAGCCGCCCGCGCTGGCCCTGGCGGGCCTGCAAAGGCTGGCCGCGCTGGCCGCCGCTCACTGAGGGGCGGGGCCCCAGTCCGTCAGACCCAGGCGGGCCGCCGGATCGAACAGGCGCTGCAGCCGGCCCGACCAGTCCAGCAGCGCGGCCTCGCTGAGCTGGCGGTAGCTGGCCTGCAACTGCGGGCCGATGCCATGCTCGGCGCTGAAGCTGCCCTCGAAGCGCCGCACCAGGGCATAGACGCCGGCGCGCAGGCGCGCCTCGTCCAGCGGCGGCGCCCCCTTGGGCCAGACCAGATTGAAGTGCATGCCGCCATCGCCGAGATGGCCGAAGTCGGCCAGCTCAGCGGGCGCGAACTCCTCGGCCAGCCAGGCGCGGCCGGCCGCACGGAAGGCCATGAAATGGCGGCGTGGCAGCGCGACATCGAAGCCCACGACCTTGCCACGCGCGCGCAGGCCCTCGCTGATGTGATGGCGCAGCGCCCAGCAGGCGGCGTCGGCGCCCAGCACCGCATCGGCCACGCGCTCACCGAACTCGGCCTCCAGCCAGCGCTGCAGCAGGGCCTGCAGATCCAGCTGCTCAGCGGGCAGCTCGGAGGAGAGTTCGATCAGCAGCGCGTACTCGGGCAGCTCGCCGCCGAACCAGCGTGCGCGCTCACCGCCGCCGCAGGCCAGCGCCGCCTCGAAGGCCGGGCGCGAGATGCCCTCGCAGGCGCTCACCAGGCTGCCCAGCTCGTCCATCAGGCGCTGGTAGAGCGGCATCACCGCGGCCACACTGCTGGGCGCCACCAGGGCCACGGCCTGCTGGCGCGGGCAGCGCGCGAGTTTGAAGGTCGCCTCGGCGATCACCCCCAGGCTGCCCGATGAGCCGATAAAGAGCTGCTGCAGCGGCAGCGCCGCGTTGTCCTTCTGCAGGCCGCGCCCCAGGCGCAAGACCTGACCCTCGGCCAGCACCACGGTCAGCGCCAGGGTGTTGGCGCGCACATCGCCGTAACGCAGCATGCGCGTGCCGCCGGTGTTGTGCGCCAGCATGCCGCCCACGCTGGGGTCGGCGCTGAGGTCGATCGGCAGCATCAGGCCATGCGGGGCCAGGCGCTCGTTGATCTCGGCGAGCCGGTAGCCGGCCGAGACGCGCAGCGTGCGGTCCAGCGGGTCCAGCTCGAAGACCTCGCGCAGGCGCTCGGTGGCCAGCAGCACGTCGCGTGCGGCATCCTCCGGCGTGGCCGCGCGCACCAGGCCGGTGTGGGCGCCCTGCGGCACCAGGCGCAGGCCATGGCGGCCGGCCAGCGGCAGCAGCTGCGCCAGCTCGGCCGTGCTGGCCGGGCGCAGCAGGGCAGCGGCCCGGCCCGGCGCATAGCGGGCCGGCTCCAGATAGCGCGGCTCGATGGCCGCGCCGGCGACGACATGGGCGCCGCCGCAGATGCGGGCCGCTTCGCGCAGAAAGGCCTCGATCATCGTGCTCAGCAGGCCTCGGCGGCCTGGGCCGTCATCTTGAAGATGCCGGTGGCATTGCCGGCATCGAAGCCCAGGTCCAGCTCGCCGCCCACGCGCTCGCGCTGGATGAACTCGTAGAAGGAACCCGGCACCTCCATGCTCAAGACCTGACCCTGATGCAGAAACTGGCGCTGCACCTGGGCGGCGCGGAAGGCGGTCTGCCTGACGCGCCCCGAGGCCGAGACCTCGATGCGCGCCTTGAGCGGGCGCGCCAGCGCGCGCTGCGCGCTGGCCAGGGCCTCGATGTCGGCGACGCGGTCGGTGGCATGGTTGAAGGCCGTGCCCTCGGTGGCGATCCAGGCCATCTCGGCGGATTCCAGCAGCAGGGCCTGGTAGTCCTCCAGCGCGATCAGACCATGCTGGCGATCGAAGCAGGCGATCAGATGCGGCAGCAGGGCCAGGGCGGCCGCCCAGGGCAGGGCCTGGTCGCGCGCCAGCTGCTCCAGCCAGGCCATGTCCTGCGGGCTCAACGGGTCGCGCGAGCTGGAGAGCACGCGCGTCACCGCGGCCTGGAAGCCGCTCGAGAAGCGCTCGGGGTGCAGCTCGGAAACGAAGAACTGCGCGATGTCCTCCGGCAGGTCTTCATGGCACCAGGCGCGGCCGGTCATCTTCAGCGCCGGCAGCGGATAGGTCTCGGCCAGGGCAAAGCCCAGGGGGCGCAGCACGCGGGTGATGGCGGCCTCGCCGGGCGGCAGCGCGCCGCTGGCCCAGGCCACCGTGCGCAGCGCGCCATGGTCGAAGCTGAGGCGCTGGCCGGCGCGCCGCTGCTCGGCCACATAGGCCGCGGCGGCGGGCACGCGCAGCGTGACGTCGCGGAACAGCGCCATGTTGAGCGACTGCGCCAGCTCGGCGCGCGAGACGGTGTCGGTGACGGGCCGATGCAGGGCGGGCGCGACCTGCAGTTGGGCAAAGGTGTCGGACGCGGCGGCCACGCCGATGGCGCTGCCGAGCAAGCGGTAGAGGCCGGATTCCAGCATAGGGTTTTCAAACTCCAGGCAGGGCAAAGCAAAGCCCGGGCATGCCGGGCTTTGTGCCATCGAGAAACGAGGGGGCTTAGATGTCGAACTTCACGCCCTGTGCCAGCGGCAGCTCGCGCGAATAGTTCACCGTGTTGGTGGTGCGGCGCATATAGGCCTTCCAGGCGTCGGAGCCGGACTCGCGGCCACCGCCGGTTTCCTTCTCACCGCCGAAGGCGCCACCGATCTCGGCGCCCGAGGTGCCGATATTGACGTTGGCAATGCCGCAGTCCGAACCGCTGGCCGACATGAAGGCCTCGGCCTCGCGCACGTCATTGGTGAAGATGGCCGAGGACAGGCCTTGCGGCACCTCGTTCTGCAGCGCGATGGCCTGCTCCAGGCTCTCGTACTTCAGGGTGTAGAGGATGGGCGCAAAGGTCTCGTGCTTGACGATCTCGGTCTGCGCCGGCATGCGCACCAGGGCCGGCACGGCATACCAGGCTTGCGGGCAGGCATCCGCCAGCGCACGCTCGCCACCGCTCACCGCTCCGCCCTGCGCGCGTGCCGCGGCCAGGGCCTGTTGCATCGCGTCGAAGGCCGCCTGGTCGATCAGCGGGCCGATCAGATTGCCGGCTTCCATCGGGTTGCCGATCTTGAGCTGGGCGCGCGCCTTGTCGAGGCGGTTCACCAGTTCATCGTGGATGCTGCTGTGCGCGATCACGCGGCGCGTGGTGGTGCAGCGCTGGCCGGCCGTGCCATAGGCACCGAACAGGATGCCGCGCACCGCCAGGTCGAGGTCGGCGCTGGGGGTCACGATGATGGCGTTGTTGCCGCCCAGCTCGAGCAGGCAGCGGCCGAAGCGCGCGGCCACGCGCGGGCCCACGGCACGGCCCATGCGGGTCGAGCCGGTGGCCGAGATCAGGGCCACTTGCGGATGGTCCACCATCGCCTCGCCCACCGCCGCGCCGCCATTCAGCAGCTGCGAGAGGTGCGCAGGCGCGCCTGCATAGCGCGCCACGGCCTTCTCGAAAAGGGCCTGTGTGGCAAGTGCCGTCAGCGGCGTCTTTTCGGACGGCTTCCAGATGCAGGTATCGCCGCAGACCAGGGCCAGGGCCGAGTTCCAGGCCCACACGGCCACCGGGAAGTTGAAGGCCGAGATGATGCCCACCACGCCCAGCGGCAGGTACTGCTCCATCATGCGGTGGCCGGGGCGCTCGCTGGCGATGGTCAGGCCATGCAACTGGCGGCTCAGACCGACGGCGAAGTCGCAGATGTCGATCATCTCCTGCACCTCACCCTCGCCTTCGCTGGTGACCTTGCCGGCCTCCAGCGAGACCAGGCGGGCCAGGTCGGCCTTGTGGGCGCGCAGCTCTTCGCCGAACAGGCGCACCAGCTCGCCGCGCTTGGGCGCCGGCACATTGCGCCATTGCAGGAAGGCCGCATGGGCGCGCGCCACGGCGGCGCGCATGTCCTCGGCCGAGGCCTCGTGCACGGCGCCGAGGGCGGCGCCGTCGATGGGCGAGCGCACCTGCAGCGTGCCGCCGGTATAGGCCGAGGAGGGAACGCCCAGGGCGTTCAGAAGATCAGTGGTGTGCGTGTTCATGCCGGGATTCTCGCTCTCTCAGCTCAACCGATGGACTCGACCTGGCGCGATTGCTGATAGGCCTTGCCGAACTCGTTGGCCAGGAACTCGGGCAGCGAGACCTGCTCCTGCGCCACGAAGCCGGACTGCGGCAGCTTGCCCTGGCGGAACAGATCGACCGCGGCGCACATGCCGGCGGCGGTGGTGATCTGGATGGCCGAGAGCGGGCGGGCGCCGTCGCGTTCGGCAAAGATCTTGCGGGCGAACACCTCCTGCACCAGGCGGCCGTTCTTCATGCCCGAGACGGTCACGAACACCAGCACCACGTCCTGCATGGTGGCGGGCATGCTCTTGCGCATGATGTCCTTGAGCAGCTCCTGGTCGTTCTTGAGCATCAGGTCGCCCAGCAGGAACTGCATCAGGTCGCGGTGGCCGGGGTAGCGCACCGTCTTGTAGTCGAGGTTCTTGACCTTGCCTTCCAGGGTTTCGCACAGGGTGCCCAGGCCGCCCGAGGTGTTGAAAGCCTCGTACTCGGTGCCGTCCAGCGAGAAATGCTCCAGGCCTTCCAGCGGCAGCGCGTCGATCTTCTCGCCGTCGTGGATGCATTCGCAGGGGTGGCAGTACTCGTTGATGAGGCCGTCCACGCTCCAGGTCAGGTTGTACTTGAGCGCATTGGTGGGGAAGGCGGGCAGCGCGCCGACGCGCATCTTCACGTCGTTGAGGCTGTCGAAGCTCTTCGCCAGGTGGGCGGCGACGATGCCGATGAAGCCGGGCGCCAGACCGCATTGCGGCATGAAGGCGGTCTTGGCGCCCTCGGCAATGCGCATGATCTCCTTGGTGGCGGCCACGTCCTCGGTGAGGTCGAAGTAATGGCAGCCGGCCTCCAGCGCCATATGGGCGGCGGGAATCGCGAGTTGGTAGGGCAGTGCATTCACGATGGCGGCAAAGCCGCGCACCAGCGCCGCCGAGCCAGGGCCCACGTTCTCGATCGTCTGCACCTTGATGCCCTCGGCCGCCAGCGGCTGCAGCGAGGCGGCGTTCTTGTCGAACACCGTGACGTCGTAGTGACCCGAGCCATGCAGCAGACGTGCGATGGTTTCACCGATATGGCCTGCGCCCAGCAATGCGATCTTCATTTCTTGATGCTCCACAAATGGATTGGATGAGCAGCAGTCTAGGAAGGCAGGCAGACGAATGAAAGCGCGAGTTCGTCGAAACTCCTTGTTGTTCTGACGATTCGTCGGACAATCCTGCCGATTGGCATCAAACAAGGGTTATCCATGAGCACCCCCAAGGACCAGGTCGACCGCCAGCTGATCGCCCTGCTGCAGGCGAACGCGCGCGAAAGCACGGCCAACCTCGCACGCAAACTGGGCGTGGCGCGCACCACCGTGGTGGCCAGGCTGGCCCGCCTGGAGGCGGAGGCGGTGATCGTGGGCTACACGGCGCGCCTGGGCAGCGAGGCCATGGACCGCGGCGTGCAGGCCTATGTGGGCATCAGCCTCAGCCCCAAGGCGCAGCGCGAGGTGATCAAGAAGCTCTCGCGCCTGCCCGAGCTGCGCCAGCTCGCCTCGGTGAGCGGCGAGTTCGATTACATGGCGCTGCTGCGCGCCGAGACCACCATGCGGCTGGATGCGCTGCTGGACGAGATTGGCGAGATGGAGGGGGTGATCAAGACCACCACCTCGGTGGTGCTGGCGCTGCGCGTCGACCGTTCGGCCTGAAACAAAGTGTCCGGGCTGTCAGCCTGGCACGCCACTTGCTCGTTGAGTGCGTATCTCGCAAAGGAGTGCACCATGAAGCAACAGCATCTGATGGTCGGCCGTGGCCAGAAGTTCATCACCGCGATGAAGGCCCTGGTCCTGGTGGCCGCCGTCTGGGGCGTAATGTATCCCGCCCTGCTCTGGAGCCTCGAGCGTGCGCTCGCGCCGCTCTGATTGATCAATCAGCACAGGGAGGCTTTATGAACACCCTCACCATGCACCCGCCCTCGGCCTTCTGGCGCATCGTCAGGGCCCTGCTGCTCTGGGCCGTGCTGTTCCCGCTGCTGCTGTGGCTGGGCTTTGCCCTGCTGAGCGAGCTGGAGGGCGATGTGCGCGAGGCGCAGCTGGCGCCCGCGCCCCACGCCGCCCTGGCCACGGCTTACGCCTGAGCCAGGCCGAAGGGATCGTCCACCGAATGGGCCGGCTGGCTGAACCAGCGCGGGCCCTCGGCCGTCATATAGACATGGTCCTCATGGCGCACGCCGAACTCGCCCGGGCAGACGATCATCGGTTCGTTGCTGAAGCACATGCCGGGCTCCAGCAGCGTCTGGTCGTTGTCCACCAGATAGGGCCACTCGTGGATGTCCAGGCCGCAGCCGTGGCCGGTGCGGTGCGGCAGGCCGGGTAGCGCATAGCCAGGCCCCAGGCCGGCGGCCTGCAGCACGCGGCGCGCGGCGCGGTCCACCTCGCAGCAGGGCGTGCCCAGCTGTGCCGCCGCGAAGGCCGCCGCCTGCGCCGCCTGCTCCAGATTCCAGATCTCGCGCTGGCGTGCGCTCGGCGCGCCGAACACATAGCTGCGCGTGATGTCGGACATATAGCCATGCACCAGGCAGCCGGTGTCGATCAGCACCATGTCGCCGTCCTGCAGGATCTGCGGCTCCTTCACGCCATGCGGGAAGGCGCTGGCACCGCCGAACAACACGATGCAGAAGTAGGAGCCGCTCGCGCCGACGCGCTTGTGCGCCTGGGCGATGAAGGCCTCCACCTCCACGGTGCTGATGCCGGGGCGCAGCATGCTGGCGGCCGCGCGGTGCACCGCCATCGTCATGTCATGCGCGCGCTGCATCAGCGCCAGCTCATGGGCGGACTTGCGCATGCGGCCATGCGCCGTCACCGGCTTGGCGTTCAGCCACTGGTGGCCCGAAGCCTGTTGCTGCAGGCCGTCCACCACGAAGAAGGGGCAGTCCTCGCTCAGGCCGACCTTGGCGCCGCCCGCCACGCCCAGGCCCTGCAACACCTGGACCAGCAGCGCATAGGGGCTCTCGTGCTCGTGCCACAGATGCAGCGCGCCCGGCACCTGCATGTATTCGCGCAGCGTGCCCTCCTCGAAGGCCGGCGCCAGGTACTGCGGCTCGCCCTCGGCCGGGATGACGGCGCCCACCAGGCGCTCGCTGGGGTACCAGATGGTACCCGTGAAGTAGCGCAGATTGGTGCCGGCATGCACATAGATGGCCGACCAGCCGAGCTCGCGCATGCGCGCCTGCGCCCTGGCCACGCGCCCGCGGTATTCCTCCAGGGCGATGGGCTGCGCGCCGGCCATCATGTTGCCCAGGCCCATCAGGGCCTCTTCGGCGCTCTTGCCGCCCACACCCAGGGTCATGTCCTGCTCCTTGAATAGATATATTTAGAGAATACATCATTCACGAAAGCCCGCGCGGCGCAAGCCGCGAAGTTCGCGTACAAATCTCGCGTACAAAGGCGCCCTACAAGGAGAGCTTCTCAATATGGCTTATCTGATTCTCGGACTGCTGCTGTTCCTGGGCGTGCACTCGCTGCGCATCGTGGCCGAAGACTGGCGCAACAGCACGCGCGCGCGCCTCGGCGAGCAACCTTACAAGGGCCTCTACAGCCTGGTCTCGATCGCCGGCTTCGCGCTGCTGATCTGGGGCTATGGCCAGGCCCGCCTCGCGCCGCAGCCGCTGTGGGCCACGCCCAAGGGCATGGCGCATCTGGCCGCCCTCCTGACCCTGATCGCCTTCGTGCTGCTGGCGGCCGCCTATGTGCCGCGCAACCATCTGAAGGCGCGGCTGCGCCACCCCATGGTGCTGGGCATCAAGACCTGGGCGCTGGCGCATCTGCTGGCCAACAACACCCTGGCCGATGTGCTGCTGTTCGGCAGCTTCCTGATCTGGGCCGCCTTGAGCTTCCGCGCCGCGCGTCAGCGCGATCGCGCCAATCCGCCCGCCCCCATCCAGGCCACCGCCGCCGGCACGCTGCTGACGCTGGCGATCGGCATCGCCGCCTGGGCCGGCTTCGCCTTCTGGGCGCATGGCGCGTGGATTGGCGTGCGCCCCTTCGGCTGAACGCCCATGCCTACAGCAGCCCGCGCGTCTGCGCCATCAGGCGCGTCAGGCCCAGCATCGCATCGGTATAGGGCGTGGCGATGCCGCAATGCTGGCCGATCTCGCGCACCGAGGCCACCAGGGCATTGAGCTCCAGCGTGCGGCCGGCCTCGGCGTCCTGCAGCATCGAGGTCTTGAAGGCCCCCAGCTTGCGCGTCACCTCGTGGCGCTGCTCGGGCGTCTGGCCCACCGCGCAGCCGATGTGCTCGCCAATCGCGGCAGCCTCGCGCATCACCGCGGTGACGAAACCGCGCACCAGCTCGTCATCCAGGATGCGATCGCAGGTGGCCCCGGTCAGCGCCGAGATCGGGTTCATGGTCATATTGCCCCAGAGCTTGAACCAGATGTCCTTCTGGATGCGCTCGGAGACCGTGGCGTTGAAACCGGCCCGCGTCAGCAGCTCGGCCAGCGCGGTGATATGCGGCGGGCGGCCGCCGGCCGGGTCGCCGATGATCAGGCCCATGCCCATCGCATGCCTGACCAGGCCGGGCTCGGGCGTCGAGCAGCTGGCGTGCACCACGCTGCCGATCACGCGCTCGGCCGGAATCGCCTGGGCGATCAGGCCGCCCGGGTCCACCGACTGCAGCTGCAGCCCCTGGCAAGGGCCCTCGAAGCCCTTGAAGAACCACCAGGGCACGCCGTTCATCGCCACCAGCACGCGCGTCTCGGGGCCCATCAGGGCACGCACCAGCGGCGCCACGGCGGCCAGCGCCGGGCCCTTCACGGCCAGCACGACGAGGTCCTGCGGGCCCAGGTCGGCGGGCAGATCGCTGGCGCGTATCGGCACCGTGATGAGCTGGCCACCGCTGTCCATGCGCAGGCCATGCTCGCGCAGGGCCGCCAGGGTGGCGCCGCGCGCCAGCGCGCTGAGCTCCACCTCCGCGCCCAGCCGGTGTCCGACATGGGCCGCGAACCAGCCCCCGATGGCGCCCGCGCCGACGATGCAAATCTTCATGTGCTGCTCTATCTAGCTGCTTCGTGATGCCGGAAGTCTAGGCCCTGTGGCGAGCCGGCACAGGGCCGGGGCAAAGCGGCCGGCCGCGCGCGCCACAGCTGCTATGGTTTGGCCCCTATGGCTTCTTCGTCCACCGACACGCGCCGCCTCTGGGGCCTCTACGCCGGCCTGGTGCTGGCCATCGGCCTGCTGCTCAGCGTGGCCGAGCTGCAGCATTACCTGGCGCGCGGCGGCAGCCACCCCTGGGAGCCCTTTCTCTGGGAGCTGAGCTCGGTGCTCTGCGGCGGCTTGCTGGGGGTGGCCGTCTACCGCTGGCATGTGGCCGGCCTGGCGCTGCATTCGCGCTGGCGGCAGCTGGGGCGTCACTTGCTGGGGGCCGCGGCCTACATCCTGGCCCATGTGTCCGGCATGTTCGCGATCCGCTTCGGGGTCTACGCCCTGATGAGAGTGGACTACGACACCGACAGCCCGATCCAGGTGCTGGCCTACGAGGCCGGCAAGGACCTGGTGTCCTATGGCTTCGCCGTCGCCATCTGCCATGGCCTTTACCTCAGCCTGCAGGCGCAGCGCCTGCGCGGCGAACTGGCCGAGGCGCGGCTGGCGCGCCTGGCCGAGCAGGTGCAGCCGCACTTCCTCTTCAACAGCCTGAACCTGATCTCGGCCACCATGTACGAGGACGTCGCCAAGGCCGACCGCCTGCTGTGCCAGCTCAGCGATCTGCTGCGCCAGACCCTCAAGGCCCAGCAGGCCGGCTGGCACAGCCTGGACGAGGAGCTGCGCCTGGTGCAGCCCTTTCTGGATCTGATGCAGGCACGCTTTGGCGGCCGGCTGCGCGTGCGCGTCGAGGCCAGCGCGGCGGCGCGCGCCTGCCAGCTGCCGGCCCTGCTGCTGATCTCGCCGGTGGAGAACGCCGTCAAGCACGATGTGGCGGCCAGTTCGGCCGAGGTCGAGTTGCTGGTGGCCGCGCAGCTGCAGGGTCAGCTCTTGCTGATACGGGTGGAGAACAGCGGCATCGCTCCGCAGCGCACCGAACGCGAGGGCGCCTTCGGCCTGGCCAATCTGCGTGAACGCGTGCTGGCCAGCTTCGGCAGCGGCGCCGAGGTGCTGCTGGCGCCGCGCGCCGGCGGCGGGGCGGTGCTGAGCCTCAGCCTGCCACTGACGGGGCGGCTCGCATGAGGTTGCTGATCGTCGACGACGAACCGCCGGCGCTGGCCAAGCTGCGCCACCTGCTGCAGCGCGATGCCGGCATCAGCTGGCTGGGCGAGGCCGGCGATGCCGCGCAGGCGCTGCGGATGCTGGCCGAGCAGCCGGTGGACGCGGTGTTGCTGGACATCCAGATGCCCGGCCAGAGCGGGCTGGAGCTGGCCCTGCAGCTGCCGCCCGGCGTGGTCTGCGCCTTCTCCACCGCCTATGACGAATACGCCGTGCAGGCCTTCGAGCTCAACGCGGTGGACTATCTGCTCAAGCCCTACACGCCCGAGCGGCTGGCGGAATGCCTGCGCCGCCTGCGCGCGCGCCTGGGTCAGCGCCAGCAGGCGCGCGGCTCGCTCTTGAGCGCCCTGCAGCAGCTGCAACCGGTGGCCGCGCATTGGCTGGTGGAGAACCGGCGCGGCGCCCTGGTGAAGCTGCCGATGAGCGAGCTGCAATGGGTGGCGGCGGCCGACAACTACATCGAGCTGCACGCGCCGCCCGAGTGCTTTCTGGAGCGCCGCAGCCTCGCCGACTTCCTCGCCCACCCGGCCGCCCAGGGCTTGTTCGTGCGCGTGCACCGCAGCCATGCGGTGAACGCCGCCCACATCAGGGCGATCGCCCCGCTGCCGCATGGCGAGGCGCAGCTGACGCTCAGCTGCGGCGCACAGCTGCGCGTCTCGCGCAGCTACCGCAGCCAGCTCGCCCCAGCCGGCTAGCAACTCGCCACAGCCCGCTTGTGCCGGCGCCGCCCCGCCGCGATGCTGGCGCCCATGAACAGCCACCCCCTGCCCCAAGGCCGCCAGTACTTCCTCGACTGGCTGCGCATCCTCGCCTTCGCCCTGCTGGTGCCCTATCACGTGGGCATGTACTACGTCAGCTGGGGCTGGCATGTGAAGAGCGCCACCCTCTATCCCGGCCTGGAGCCCTTCATGATGCTCAGCTCGCCCTGGCGCCTGGGCCTGCTGTTCCTGATCGCCGGCGCGGCCAGCCAGGGCCTGCTGCAGCGCGGGCCGGGCTTTGTGCGCTCGCGCAGCAAGCGCCTGCTCTGGCCGCTGCTGTTCGGCATGCTGGTGATCGTGCCGCCACAGGCCTATTTCGAGGTCGTCACCAAGGTCCAGTACGGTGGCAGCTACGGCGACTTCATGCGCCTCTATCTGCAGGCCTATCAAGGCTTCTGCGATAAGGACGGCTGCCTCACCCTGCCGACCTGGAACCATCTCTGGTTCCTGCCCTATCTGTGGGTCTACAGCCTGCTGGGCTATGCCCTGCTCAAGACCTGGCCCCGCCTCAGCGCCGCCGCTGGCGCCTGGATGTCCGGGCCCGGCGGTGGCTGGCGCCTGCTGGGCCTGCTGGCGCTGCCGCTGATGGCGGCGCGCAGCCTGGTGGGCCTGTTCCCGTCCACGCACAACCTCAGCTGGGATTGGTACAACCATGTGCAGTACGGCTGGCTGTTCCTGCTGGGCCTGCTGGCGGCGCGCAGCGAGCTCTGGGAGCTGGCACGCCGCCACCGCAACCTGGCCCTGGGCCTGGCCGCCGCGTCCTGGACGCTGGTGCAGCTCTACTTCCAGCACTATCAAGACCTGGCCCCGCCCGACGCGCTGCGCTGGGCCCAGCGCGGCCTCTATGGCGCCATGCAATGGTGGTGCCTGGTGGCGATCTGCGGCCTTGCCAAGCAGCATCTGGACTTCGACCACCGCTGGCGCGCCGCGCTCAACAGCGCCATCTTCTGCGTCTACATCCTGCACCAGACCCTGATCGTGCTGCTGAGCCGCGCCCTGCTGCCGCTGCAGCTGCCGGCCGCCGTGGAAGGGCCGCTGCTGATCGCGCTGACCCTGGGCTCAAGCCTGCTGGGCTATCTGGCGCTGCGGCGCGTGCCGGTGCTGAATCTGCTGATGGGCGTGCCGGGCGGCAAGACCCCGAGCCAGCAGCGGCCGGGCCAGGCAAGCACAATGGCGCCATCCTCCGCACCGATGAGCAGCCGATGAAATACCTTCACACCATGGTCCGCGTGGCCGATCTGGACCAGAGCCTGGCCTTCTACCGCGACGCCCTGGGCCTTGAAGAAGTGCGCCGCAGCGAGCATGCCGCCGGCCGCTTCACCCTGGTCTACCTGGCCGCCCCGGGCGACCACGATGCACAGGTCGAGCTGACCTACAACTGGGACAGCGAAGACTATGGCGGCGCACGCAACTTCGGCCATATCGCCTATGCGGTGGACGACATCTACGCGAGCTGCCGGCGCCTGATGGAGCATGGCGTGACCATCGTGCGGCCGCCGCGCGATGGCCGCATGGCTTTTGTGCGCTCGCCCGACAACATCTCAATCGAGCTGCTGCAGGCCGGCCCCGCGCTGGCGCCGGCCGAGCCCTGGACCAGCATGCCCAATATCGGCGGCTGGTGAGCTAGCTGCGCGCCGACCACAGCGCATCCCAATGCGCCGCCGGCATGGGGCGGCCCAGCAGATAGCCCTGCATCATGTCGCAGCCATGGCGGCGTAGGAACTCCTGCTGCGCCGCGGTCTCGACGCCCTCGCCCACCACGGCGTAACCCAGGGTATGCGCCAGCGCCAGGGTGGCGGCGCAGATGGCGGCGCTGTTGTCATTGGTCTCGAGGTCGTGCACGAAGCTGCGATCGAGCTTGAGCGTCTGGATAGGCAGCAGCTTCAGATAGGTCAGCGATGAGTAGCCCGTGCCGAAGTCGTCCAGCGCCAGGCGCAGACCCAGCGCGCGCAAGGCCCGCAGCCGTTCGATCGCCTCCTCGGGCTTGCTCATCGCGGCCGACTCGGTCACCTCCAGTTCCAGCGCCTCGCCCTCCAGGCCATGGCGCTGCAGGGCGGCGCGCACATGCTCCAGCAGCTTGTCCGAGCGCAGCTGCTGCACCGACACATTGACCGCCACGCATGGCGGCCCCTGGCCGCAGGCGCGCCAGGCCGCCAGCTGACGGCAGGCCTCTTCGATCACCCATCCACCCAGCGACTCGATCAGGCCGGACTCCTCGGCCACGCCGATGAAGGCCAGCGGCGGCACCAGGCCGCGCACCGGATGGCGCCAGCGCAGCAAGGCCTCCATGCCGCACAAGCTGCCATCGGCCAGCCGATATTGGGGCTGGTAGTGCAGTTCGAACTGGCTGAGCTTCAGGGCATGGCGCAGATCGTGCTCCAGCTCCAGCCTCTCGGTGGCGCGCAAGGTCATCGCCGCGGTGAAGAACTGGTAGTTGTTGCGCCCCATCTCCTTGGCGTGATAGAGGGCCACATCGGCCTGCTTCATGAGCGCCTGGACGTCCTGGCCGTCGTCCGGAAACAGGCTCACGCCCAGGCTGGCGGTCACGCCCAGCACGCGCTCGGCCAGGTGGTAGGGCTCGCTCAGCAGCAGATGCAGCTTCTGCACCACCGGCACCGCATCCGCGCTGCGGCTCAAGCCGGTCAGGGCGATCACGAATTCATCGCCGCCCAGGCGCGCCACCACGTCGCTCTCGCGCAGGGTTGAGCTCAGGCGCCTGGCCACCTCGCTCAGCAGCAGATCGCCGACCAGGTGGCCCAGCGTGTCGTTCACCAGCTTGAAGCGGTCGATGTCCAGAAAGACCGTCGCCACCGCCGTGGCGTCGCGCCTGGCCGTATGCAGCGCCTGCTCGAGCCGGTGTTCGAGGCTGTGGCGGTTGAACAGGCCGGTGAGCGCGTCGTGATGCGCGAGATAGTCGATGCGCGCCTCGGCTTCGCGGCGCTGGCTCATGTCCGTGTAGGAGGCGATGTAGTTGCGCACCCGCCCTTGCGGATCGCGCACCGCGGTGATGACGGCCCATTTGGCGAACACGCTGCCGTTCTTGCGCTTGTCCCACAGCTCGCCCTGCCAGTAGCCCTGCTCGGCCAGCGCCTGCCACAGTTCCGCATAGTTCTCGCGCGGTGTCAGGCCGGAGGCAAACAGACTGGGATTGCGGCCGCGGATCTCGTCCAGCGTGTAGCCGCTGTCGCGCGTGAGCGCGGCATTGGCGGTGACGATGCGGTTGTCGGCGTCGGTGATCAGCAGCGCCTCGCCGCTGTGCTGGAACACGGTGGCATACAGGCGCAGCGCGTCCTCGGCCCGCTTGCGGTCGGAGATGTCGCGCCAGGTGCAGTAGATCGCCGCCTGGCCCTCCAGCTCGATGCGCGCCAGCGTCACCTCGGCATCGAAGGGCGTGCCGTCGGCGCGCTGGTGCACCCAGTGGAAGCGGTGCAAGCCCTGTTCCACGGCGATCGCCATCATGCGCTCGGCCTTCTCGAACGAGCCCTCGCCATCGGGCTGATGGCTGGGCGAGAGCTGCGAAGGATGGGTGTTGAGCAGCTCATGGCGGCTGCGGTAGCCCAGCATCGCGACCGCCGCGTCGTTGCAGTCCACGAAGCGATTGCCCTCGATGATCCAGACCGGATCGGGCGAGGATTCGAACAGGCGCCGGAAGCGCGCATTGGCGCGCTCGCGCTCCGTCGTGTCGTGCAGGGATTCGAGCACCGCCAACAGCTGCCCCGCCGGGTCCCGCACGGGGCTGGCGTCGATGGCCAGATAGCGCTCCATGCCGCGCAAGGGCATTTCCATCCAGCATTCGGCATGCACGCCGGGGCTGGGGCCGGGCAGCTCGCGATGGCGCGGAAACAGCCGCGCGATCTCGGCACTGCGCCCCTGCGCCAGCAGCTCCGCCAGGCAGGGCCGCGCCACGCCGAAGAAGGCTTGCCGATACGCGCCGCCCATGGCCTGGGCGGCCGGCATACCGGTGAGGATCTCGCAGGCCCGGTTCCAGGCCAGCAGGCGCCCGTCGATGCCCACCATGAAGGTGGGCACCACCCATTGCTCGACGATGTGGGTCGTCAGTTGCAGCAGGTCTGGCGCATCGATTCGATCTGGCATGACCGAGAGGCTGGCAATAGGGGGGTGGCCGCGGCGATGAGGCCTCCACAAATGTAGCAGTGACCACACGCGGCGTGGCCGCACAGGCTCACGGCTTCACGACACAATGGCGCACTGCTTGAGCCGGATCCAACCCCATGTGCCTGCCCCGCGCCATCGCCAGCCTCTTGCTGGCCCTGCCCCTGCTCTGCGCCGCCCAGGGCAAGCTGCTGCTGACCGGCGGCGTCTCCACCATCGAGGGCGCGGCCGGCGGCGGGCTCACGCCCTGGGCCGTCACCGGCAGCTATGCCAGCGCCGGCGAGGTGGGCGGCAGCGCCTACCTGACCCGCGTGAGCAGCCAGGACTACAGCCTCAACAGCTTCGGTGTGCTCGTGAGCCTGCATGACCGCGCCGAGTTCTCGCTGGCGCGCCAGGATTTCAGCACCGGCCCCGCCGGCACCGCCCTGGGCCTGCCCGGCCTGCACCTGAAGCAGACGATGGCCGGCGCCAAGCTGCGCGTGGCCGGTGATGCGGTGCTGGACAGCGACCAGCTGATGCCCCAGCTCGCCCTGGGTCTGCAAGCCAAGCGCCTGGACGCGGGCGGCCTGGAAGCCACGCTCAAGAGCCTGGGCGCCAAGACTCATGGCCTGGATCTCTATGTCAGTGCCACCAAGCTGCTGCTGGCGCAGAGCACGCTGGTCAACCTGACCCTGCGCGCTACCAAGGCCAACCAGACCGGCCTGCTGGGTTTTGGCGGCAGCGCCAGCAGCAGCCTCAGCCTCTGCCCCGAAGTCTCGGTGGCCTATCTCTTCAGCAAGCACCTGGCGCTGGGTGCCGAGTACCGCGTCAAGCCCGACAAGCTCAACCCCTCGGCCCTGGGCGCGGCGCTGAAGGAAGACGACTGGTGGGACCTGTTCGTGGCCTGGGCGCCGAACAAGCAGGTCTCGATCACCGCCGCCTATGTGGACCTGGGGTCCATCGTGCCCGGCATCGTGCCGCGGCGCCAGACCGGCGCCTACCTCTCGGCCCAACTGGCGTTCTGACGACCATGAAGCATCACCTCAGCATCGCCGCCCTGGCCCTAGCCCTCCACTGCCTGCAGGCCGGCGCACAAGCCCCCAGGGACGAGCTCTACCAGGCGCTGGGCGGCAAGGCCGGCATCACGCGCCTGAACGCCGACTTCGTGCCGCGCCTGTTCAATGACGCGCGCATCAAGCACATCTTCAAGGACGCCAATCCCAACAACCTGGTCGAACAGCTCACCGACCAGATCTGCGCCGCCAGCGGCGGCCCCTGCAGGTACGAGGGCGGCGCGATGAGGGCCGTGCATGCGGACCTGGGCATCACGCACGCGCATTTCAACGCCCTGGTGGAGGATCTGCAGGCGGCGATGGACGCGGCCGGCATTCCCTTCGCCACGCAGAACCGCCTGCTGGCCCTGCTGGCGCCGATGCACCGCGACATCGTCACGCGCTGATCCGGGGCCTCACTCGCTGCCAAGCTCGCGCGCCTTCAGCGCGCCCATCAGGCCCAGCAGAGTCGAGAAGGCATTCGCGTCGGCGCCGCCACCCAGCTGGATCTGCGGCACCAGCGGCACCTTGGCGGTCTCAAAGGCCTCGGCCAGGCGCAGCATCACCGTCTGCATCAGCTGCTTGTCGGCGCCCTCGCCCTGCAGGGCATCCGACTTGGCCTGGATGGCCGCGCCCTCGGCCTCGCCCACGCTGCGGATCGCGGCGGCGCGGCCCTGGCCCTCGGCCTCCTGGCGGAAGCGGTCGGCCTGCGCCAGCGCCTCGATCTCCTGACGCTTCTTTTCCGCGGCCTTGACGCTGGCCGAGCCGTGGTTCTCCTTGATCGAGATGTCCACCAGCGAGGCGGTCAGCTCGGCCTGCTTCTCGGCGCGCTTCTCGGCCTCGTTGAGCTCGCGCTGCTTGTTGGCGGCGATCTCCTTTTGCGCAAAGGTCTCGACCTGCTCGCGTGCGATCTGGCGGTCGCGCAGCTGGGCCATGATGCTCTCGATCTTGTGGTCGCCCGCCTGCGGCTTGGGCGTGCCGATCAGCACCTCCTGGAACTCCAGCGAGTAGGCCAGGAAGCGCTCGCGCATATCGTGTGAGGCATTCGCCTGCAGCTCGCTGCGCGACTGGATCAGCTCGATGAAGGTGCGCGTCTGCGAGACGTTCTTGAAGTAGCTCGACACCATCGGGTCCAGGGTCTGCTCCACCAGCTGCTTCACATTGCCGAAGCGCTGCACCACCATGGGCGCCTTGCGGTAGTCGATATGCACCACCACCGAGAGCGGCAGCTGGGGCTCGAAGGCGTCCTTGGTGATGAGGGTGATCTCGCGCAGATTCGAGTCGAAGCTGGAGCCGCTCTCGCCCGATTGCCACATCAGCACGAAGTTGGTGGTGGGCACCAGCTCGATCTTGCCGGCATAGGTGTTGAAGGCGTACTTGCCGGGCATCAGCGGGTCGCGCCAGACGCCGCGGCAGCCGCCCTCCACCAACTCGCCATGGCTGTACTCGCTGCCCGAGGTATCCTCGCCCTTGCGGCCGGTGTAGGACACCACCACGCCCACAAAGCCCACCGGGATGATGGTCTTGGCGATGAACTCCACCGTCGCGAACAGGCGGTTGATGTAGTAGGTGCCCTCCACCAGCACGCGCTCCTGGCGGCCGCGCCGGCCACCGGCTTCCAGAAAGCGCTCGGGCTCCTGGAAGCTGTTGTGCGCGTCGCCCACATCGGGCGCCAGCAGCTCATCGCGCGCCAGCGCCGGGCCGTCCTGCACGGTGACGATGGCGAGCTGGTCGCTCTCATGCGCGCCGCGGCTTTCCTTGATCACCACCGGGCTGAAGCCGGCGCGTTCGTCCAGCAGCTCGCGCATGCGCTCGTAGTAGGCGCGCTCCTGCGCGTCCATGTTCAGCGCGTAGGTGCTCTCCTCGGTCATCACCACGAACAGGGCCGGGTTGATGATGTGGGTGCCCTCGCGCAGGATCTTGCGCTGCGGGCCCTTCTGGCCGCCACCGGCGAGGAAGCCGCGCACGTCGAGAAAATCGCTCACCTGCGCATTGCTGGCCAGGGTCTGGCCGGCCGGCAGATCGATGCCGTCGCGCGCAAACACATAGCCCAGCTTGCCCTGGGTCACCGACACCATGGGGTGGATGTGCACACGGTATTGCAGCGGCGGGAAGAAGTGGAAGCCGCCGCGGCGCAGCGCCGGCTGGAAGCCGGCCTCGCCCTGCATGGCCAAGAGGCCGGCCTGCACCGAGCCGCGCAGGCTCCAGAGTTTTTCCACCACGCCGATGCGTTCGTTGGGGATGTAGCGCACCATGCCCAGGGCAAAGGCCAGCAGCGCCAGCGCGCCCAGGCCGGCCAGGCCAAGCAGGGTGTAGTAAAGCGGGCCGGAGCCCAGCCATTCGATGATGAACATTCAAGTCCTCCTGATGCATTCACGTCGCCGGGCCTTGTGAATGGTTTGGCCCGGTGACGCGTTTGTCGCGCCGAGCGCATCAGGAAGGCATAAGGATCACATCGCTAGGTCTTGCCTCCATTGGCCACCGGCGCCAGCGAGCGCAGGTAGCTGATCAGCGCCGCCATGTCGGCATCGTTGATGTTCTTGTAGAAGGGATAGGCCATCGGCGGCTTGTAGGGCTGGCCCTGGCGGTCCACGCCCTCGCGTATCGCCCTGGCGATCTGTGCATCGCTCCAGCTCTTGAGGCCGCTCTCATGCGAGGTCAGGTTGCGCGACACGCTGATGCCCCAGGGCCCCTTGAACTCCATGCCGCCGGCACCGACTCTGCCTGGCACCGGCATGCCGCGCTCGTCGCGCGCGGTGTGGCAGTCCATGCAATGGCCGATATTGGCCAGGTACTCGCCGTACTTGAGCTGCTCGCTCCTGGGCGGCGCCTGCACGCTCTGCAGCGGCGGGCCATAGTTGGGCGGCAGCGGCATCTTGTAGCTGGACTTGGGCACCGCATTGCGCACCGCCGGCTGCGCACGCAGATAGGCAATGAGGGCGGCGAGGTCGGCATCCGAGAGATGGCGGTAGTACTCGATCGGCATCGGCGGGCCGATCAGGCGGCCGTCCGGGCGCATGCCCTCGCGTATCGCCTTGGCGAGCTGGGCATCGGTCCAGTTGCCGATGCCGGTGGCCTTGTCGGGCGTGATGTTGGCGGCATAGGCCATGAACACCGGCTCGTCGAAGGGCAGGCCGCCCGAAAGCCCCTTCTCGAACAGCGGCTGGCCCTGCGGCCCGCGTGCGAGGTGGCAGTTGCCACAGGCGACGATGCCCTCCATCAGGTATTTGCCGCGCTCCAGCGCGGGCTGGGCCTGGGCGGCCAGGGTCAAGAGCGCGAGCGCGCTGAAGGTCATGGCTGGGCGCATGGGAACCTCCTGAGCCAGCGCCGCACCTGGAAACAGGCGGCTGACGCCGATCAAGCGCGCATTGTCCGGCCGCGCCGGCCACGAGCAAGCGCCCGGCGTCGCTCTTGCAGGTGACGGGCGGGCGCGTGCCCCCATCCCTAATGCGTAGGGCCCGGACGCTTGTCCGGGTCAGGTTTTGCCCCCATGCTGCCGTGAGCGCCCGCGCGCCTCGAGCAAGACCGCACAGTTCCTCTCGACAAGGACCGCAGCCATGGCCAGCACCCCCACCC
>NZ_JBYTBE010000021.1:0-98784 GCF_058788955.1 Roseateles sp. FW301-B2 | reverse complement strand
GCTGGGCGGGGGGGGAGAGCACCATGGCCACCACCTGGGCGCCATGGGTGGGTGGGTTGGAGTAGTTGGTGCGGATGACGATCTTGAGCTGGCTCAGCACGCGCTTGGCCTCCTCGGGCGAGACGCACACCACGCTCAGCGCGCCGACGCGCTCGCCGTAGAGCGAGAAGCTCTTGGAGAAGCTGGTGGAGACGAAGAAGTCCAGGCCGGCGGCCAGGAACTGCTGCACCACCGCGCCGTCCTCGGCGATGCCTTCGCCAAAGCCCTGGTAGGCCATGTCCAGGAAGGCCACCAGGCCGCGCGCCTTCACCACCTCGACGACCTGGGCCCATTGCTCGGCGCTGAGGTCGTAGCCGGTGGGGTTGTGGCAGCAGGCGTGCAGCACGACGATGGTGCCGGGTGCGGCGGCCTGCAGCGTGGCCAGCATGCCGGCGACATGGATGCCGCGCTGCTCGGCGTCGTAATAGGGGTAGGTCGAGACCTTGAAGCCGGCGTTGGTGAACAGCGCGCGGTGGTTCTCCCAGCTCGGATCGGAGATCAGCACCTGGGCATCGGGGCTCAGGCGCTTGAGGAAGTCGGCGCCGATCTTCAGGCCGCCGGTGCCGCCGAGGGCCTGCACGGTGGCCACGCGGGCCTCGCGCACCGCGGCGCTGTCGGCGCCGAACACCAGGCCCTGCACCGCCTGGTCATAGGCGGCGATGCCGTCGATGGGCAGATAGCCGCGCGCCTTGGGGGCGGCCTGCATCTGCGCCTCGGCCTCGGCCACGCAACGCAGCAGGGGCAGCTTGCCGTTCTCGTCGTAATACACGCCGACGCCCAGGTTCACCTTGGCGGGATTGGTGTCGGCATTGAATTGCTCGTTCAGACCCAGGATGGGGTCGCGGGGGGCCATTTCGACGGCGGCAAACAAGGACATGGGCGTCTTTCCTGACAGGACGGTGGCAAGAGCGGGAGGGAGTGGCGCCGGCAAGCCAGTGCCGGCTGCGCTACGCTGTCGGGTTCGCAGCCCGCGACAGCGCCGCCATTTTAGGCGGGGACGCGGGCCGATCTCAGGGAATCCCCCATGCCAGATGCACCTGCCGTGATGCCTATTGCCGAGGAAGACACGAACGCCCCGAAGGGCGAGTTCGTCTCTTTCGAAGGCTCGCCGTTCCAGCTTTTTCAGCCCTTTCCGCCGGCGGGCGACCAGCCGACCGCGATCGCGCAGCTGGTGGAGGGCATCAACGATGGCCTCAGCTACCAGACCCTGCTGGGCGTGACCGGCTCGGGCAAGACCTTCACGATGGCCAATGTGATCGCGCGCCTGGGGCGGCCTGCCATCGTCTTTGCGCCCAACAAGACGCTGGCGGCGCAGCTCTACAGCGAGTTCCGCGACTTCTTTCCCAAGAACGCGGTGGAGTACTTCGTCAGCTACTACGACTACTACCAGCCCGAGGCCTATGTGCCGCAGCGCGATCTCTTCATCGAGAAGGACAGCGCCATCAACGAGCAGATCGAGCAGTTGCGCCTGTCCTGCACCAAGAGCCTGATGGAGCGGCGCGACGTGGTGATCGTGGCGTCGGTGTCGGCCATCTACGGCATCGGCAACCCGGCCGACTATCACCAGATGGTGATGACGCTGCGCGTGGGCGACAAGATGGGCCAGCGCGATGTGATCGCCCAGCTGATACGCATGCAGTACCAGCGCAACGAGATGGAGTTCGTGCGCGGGCATTTCCGCGTGCGGGGCGACACCATCGACGTGTTCCCGGCCGAGCATTCGGAACTGGCCCTGCGCATCGAGCTGTTCGACGACGAGGTCGAGGCCCTGCAGCTGTTCGACCCGCTCACCGGCCAGATCCGCCAGAAGATCCCGCGCTTCACGGTCTACCCCAGCAGCCATTACGTCACGCCGCGCGATCGCGTGCTGGCCGCGATGGACACCATCAAGGCCGAGCTGCGCGAGCGCGTCGGCCAGTTCGTGGCCGAGGGCAAGCTGGTGGAGGCGCAGCGCGTCGAGCAGCGCACCCGCTTCGACCTGGAGATGCTGCAGGAGGTGGGGCATTGCAAGGGCATCGAGAACTACACCCGCCATCTCTCCGGGGCCGCGCCGGGCGAGCCGCCGCCGACCCTGGTGGACTATCTGCCGCCCGATGCGCTGATGTTCCTGGACGAGAGCCATGTGCTGATCGGCCAGTTCGGCGGCATGTACAACGGCGACCGGGCGCGCAAGACCACGCTGGTGGAATATGGCTTCCGCCTGCCCTCGGCGCTGGACAACCGGCCGCTCAAGTTCGAGGAGTTCGAGCGCAAGATGCGCCAGGCGGTGTTTGTCTCGGCCACGCCGGCGGCCTACGAGCAGCAGAACTCGGGGCAGGTGGTGGAGCAGGTGGTGCGGCCCACCGGCCTGGTGGATCCGACGGTGGAGGTGCGGCCCGCGACCCACCAGGTGGACGACGTGCTGCAGGAGATCCACGAGCGCGTGAAGGTGAACGAGCGCGTGCTCATCACCACGCTGACCAAGCGCATGGCCGAGCAGCTCACCGACTACCTGAGCGACAACGGCGTCAAGGTGCGCTATCTGCACTCGGACGTGGACACGGTGGAGCGGGTGGAGATCCTGCGCGACCTGCGCCTGGGGGTGTTCGATGTGCTGGTAGGCATCAACCTGCTGCGCGAAGGCCTGGACATCCCCGAGGTCTCGCTGGTGGCGATCCTGGATGCCGACAAGGAGGGCTTTCTGCGCGCCGAGCGCAGCCTGATCCAGACCATAGGCCGGGCCGCGCGCAACCTGAACGGCAAGGCCATCCTCTATGCGGATCGCATGACCGAGTCGATGAAGAAGGCGATCGGCGAGACCGAGCGGCGCCGCGCCAAGCAGGTGGCCTTCAATCTCGAGCACGGCATCACGCCGCGCGGCGTCAACAAGCGCATCCGCGATCTGATCGACGGTGTCTATTCCGACAAGCCAGGTCGCGACGACCAGAAGCTGATCCACGCCGCCGAGGTGGAGGTGCTGTCGGAGAAGGACCTCAGCAAGCGCATCACCCAGCTCGAGAAGCAGATGCTGGAGTATGCGCGCAACCTGGAGTTCGAAAAGGCGGCGCGCATCCGCGACCAATTGGCCGAGCTACGCGAGCAGGCCTTTGGCGCGGCCGTGCACGACAACATAGTGCCGATCAGCGCCATCAAGCCAGGCAAATGAGGCGCGCTGGCGCGCGGCTGCGGCCTGTTGGCACAGCGGGCGCGGCAGCCCGGGGCGCTTGATTTCGATCACTTCGATCTCATCTTCGCGATGCAAGCTGGCCCTGTTCCTGGGCGCAGCGGCCTGCGCGCCGCTGGCGCAAGCGCTGCGACAGCGGCTACGCAAGACCTGACACCAGCAGGGCCTTGCGCCGCGCGGGACGCGTGCCGAGCAAGCTTGGCGATAATTGAGTAAAATGCTCGGACATAGGCGAGGGTAAACCCAGGCTGTCGATGACTTGCATTGAGCAAGCAGGGTTTTCCAGTGTTCGTTTAGTTCGTGCTGGCTCAGGGCCCCTCGAGGCCGAAGGAGTATTCCATGCGTTTGACCACCAAAGGGCGTTTCGCCGTCACGGCCATGATCGATCTGGCGCTGCGTGAAAACAGCGGCCCGGTGGCCCTGGCCGCCATCAGTCAGCGCCAGCAGATCTCCCTGTCCTATCTGGAGCAGCTGTTCGGCAAGTTGCGCCGCCACGAACTGGTGGAGAGCACGCGCGGCCCGGGCGGCGGTTATTCGCTGGGGCGCAAGTCCGAGAACATCACGGTGGCCGACATCATCGTGGCGGTGGATGAGCCCATCGACGCCACCGGTTGCGGTGGCAAGGAAAACTGCATGGGCGAGGACACCGGCCGCTGCATCACGCACGAACTCTGGACCAGCCTGAACGCCAAGATGATCGAGTACCTGGACTCCGTGTCGCTGCGCAAGCTGGTGGAAGACCAGCTCGCCAAGGGCGTCACGATCGAGGAGGCGCCGATCAAGCGTGCGATCTCCTCGACCCCCGTCGTCAAACCCATCCGTATCACCGCGCCGAACTCGGTGTTCGCGCTCGGCAACGCCTTCAACAAGTAAACCCGCAGTTTCTCAACCATGGACATGACCCCGCATTTCCCGATCTACCTGGACTACGGCGCCACCACCCCGGTGGACCCGCGCGTGGTGGATGTGATGGTGCCCTGGCTGCGCGAGCATTTCGGCAACCCCGCGTCCCGCAGCCATGCCTGGGGCTGGGAGGCCGAGGCCGCGGTGGAGAAGGCGCGTGAGCAGGTCGCGTCGCTGGTGAATGCGGATCCGCGCGAAATCGTCTGGACCTCGGGCGCCACCGAGTCCATCAACCTGGCGATCAAGGGTGCGGCGCAGTTCTACAAGACCCGCGGCAAGCACATCATCACCCTCAAGACCGAGCACAAGGCGGTGCTGGACACCTGCCGCGAGCTGGAACGTCAGGGTTTCGACGTCAGCTACCTGGATGTGCAGGAGAACGGCCTGCTGGATCTGGAAGCGTTCAAGGCCGCGCTGCGGCCGGACACCATCCTGGCCTCGGTCTTGTTCGTCAACAACGAGATTGGCGTGATCCAGGACATCGTGGCGATCGGCAATCTCTGCCGCGAACGCGGCGTGATCTTCCACGTCGATGCCGCGCAGGCCACCGGCAAGGTGGAGATCGACCTGGCGAGCCTGCCGGTCGACCTGATGAGCCTGGCCTCGCACAAGACCTATGGCCCCAAGGGCATCGGCGCGCTGTTCGTGCGCCGCAAGCCGCGCATCCGCCTGGAAGCGCAGATGCACGGCGGCGGCCATGAGCGTGGCATGCGCTCGGGCACGCTGGCCACGCACCAGATCATCGGCATGGGCGAGGCCTATCGCATCGCCAAGCTGGAAATGAAGGAAGAGGGCGAGCGCATCCGCATGCTGCACCAGCGCCTGCTGGATGGCCTGTCGGGCATCGAGCAGGTGTTCGTCAATGGCGATTTGAAGCAGCGCGTGCCGCACAACCTGAACATGTCCTTCAACTATGTGGAGGGCGAGTCCCTGATCATGGGCGTGAAGGGCTTGGCGGTGTCGTCCGGTTCGGCCTGCACCTCGGCCAGCCTGGAGCCCAGCTATGTGCTGCGCGCCCTGGGCCGCAGCGATGAGCTGGCGCATTCATCCCTGCGCATGACGATCGGCCGCTTCACCACGGTGGAGGAGATCGACTATGCCGTCAGCACGCTGAAGGACAGGGTGGCGAAACTGCGCGAGCTCTCGCCGCTGTGGGATATGTACAAGGATGGTATTGACCTCAGCACCATCCAGTGGGCCGCGCACTGAGCGGCCGGAACTAGCAGGAGAACAAGATGGCATACAGTGAAAAAGTCGTTGATCACTACGAGAACCCCCGCAACGTCGGCGCCTTCGAAAAGGGTGACGACAGCGTTGGCACGGGCATGGTGGGTGCGCCGGCCTGCGGCGATGTGATGAAGCTGCAGATCAAGGTCAACCCCGCCACCGGGCTGATCGAGGATGCCAAGTTCAAGACCTATGGTTGCGGCTCGGCCATCGCTTCCAGCTCGCTGGTGACCGAGTGGGTCAAGGGCAAGACCCTGGACCAGGCCCTCGACATCAAGAACACCCAGATTGCCGAGGAACTGGCACTGCCGCCGGTGAAGATCCACTGCTCCATCCTGGCCGAAGACGCCATCAAGGCCGCGGTGGATGACTACCGCGCCAAGCACGTTCAGTAAGCCGCGGGAAGTTCAGGATGTCAGTGACCTTGACGGAAGCCGCGGCGCGCCATGTGACGCGCTATATCACCAAGCGCGGCAAGGGTGTGGGTGTGCGCCTGGGGGTGAAGACCACCGGTTGCTCGGGGCTGGCCTACAAGCTGGAATACGCCGATGACGTGGCGCCGGAGGACATCGTGTTCGAGGGCCATGGCGTCAAGATCCTGATCGATCCGAAGAGCTTGCCCTACCTGGATGGCACCGAGCTGGACTTCGTGCGCGAGGGTTTGAACGAGGGCTTCAAGTTCCGCAACCCGCGCGAGAAGGATCGCTGCGGTTGCGGTGAGTCTTTCCGCGTCTGAGCCCATGCTCCGATGACGAGGCGCGGCCAACCCTGGCCGCGTTTTTGTTGCTTCGCTGACCACGCTTCATGAATCTCGCCGACGACGATTTCAGCCTCTTTGGCCTGCCCCAGCGCTTTGCGCAGGAGCTGGCCGATATCGACGCGCGCTGGAAGGCGGTGGCGGCCCGCGTGCACCCGGATAAATTCGCCGCCGACGGCGCGGCCGCACAGCGTCTGGCGATGCAATGGGCGGTGCGCGTCAACGAGGCCCACCAGCGTCTGCGCAACCCGATGAAGCGCGCCGCCTACCTGTGCGAACTGCGCGGTGCGCCGCTGCAAGAGCATGACAACACCGCCATGCCGGCCGGCTTCCTGATGGAGCAGATGGAATGGCGCGAGGCCCTCGACGAGGCCGATGGCGTGGCGGCGGTGCAGGCGCTGGACGATCTGGTGGCGGCGCGCGAACGCGCCTTGCTGGCGGAGGCCGGCACGCTGCTGGACGACAAACAGGATGCGGCCGCTGCGGCCCAGCGCGTGCGCGCGCTGATGTTCGTGACACGCTTCCGCGCCGATATCGACAAGCGCCTGGACGCCCTGGACGGGCTGGGACAATAAGAACATGGCATTGCTGCAGATTTCCGAACCGGGCCAGTCGCCCAATCCGCATGAACGGCGCATCGCCGTCGGCATCGACCTGGGCACCACCCATTCGCTGGTGGCCTCGGTACGCCATGGCGTGGCCGAGTGTCTGCCAGATGCGCAGGGTCGCGTGATCCTGCCGTCGGCGGTGCGCTACCTCGAGGATGGCGGGCGCCAGATCGGTGCCGAAGCGCTGGCGGCGCAGGCCGACGACCCCGAGCACACCGTCGTCTCGGTGAAGCGCTTCATGGGGCGCGCGCTGGCGGACATCGGCGGCCGCGACAAGCTGCCCTACCGCTTCGAGGACACGCCGGGTATGTTGAGCGTGAACACGCGCGCGGGCGTCAAGTCGCCGGTGGAGATCTCCGCCGAGATCCTGGCGACGCTGCGCTATCGTGCCGAAGACAGCTTTGCCGACGACGTGTTCGGTGCCGTGATCACCGTGCCGGCCTACTTCGACGACGCCCAACGCCAGGCCACCAAGGATGCGGCCCAGCTCGCCGGCCTCAAGGTGCTGCGCCTCATCAACGAGCCCACCGCGGCGGCCATCGCCTATGGGCTGGACAACGCGTCCGAGGGGCTTTACGCGGTCTATGACCTGGGCGGCGGCACCTTCGACATCTCGTTGCTGCGCCTGACGCGCGGCGTCTTCGAGGTGGTGGCCACCGGCGGCGATGCCGCCCTGGGCGGTGACGACTTTGACCAGTTGCTGGCCGACTGGGCGCTGGCCCAGGCGGGCCTGGCAGCCGCCAGTGCGCACGACAAGCGCGCCGTGCTGGTCGCCGCGCGTCGCGCCAAGGAGGCGCTGTCCGCGGCCGAGTCCACCGAGCTGGCCTGCGAGCTGGACGCGGGGCGCGTCGGTGTGAGCGTCAGCCGCCAGCAGTTCGAAGCGCTGGCCAAGCCGCTGGTGGACAAGACCCTGATCGCGGTGCGCCGCGTGCTGCGTGACGCGAAGATCAAGGCCGACGAGGTGCAAGGCACGGTGATGGTGGGCGGCTCGACCCGCATGCCCTGCGTGCGCGCGGCCGTCGGCCAGTTGTTCGGCCGCGAGGTCCTGACCAATCTGAACCCGGACGAGGTGGTGGCCCTGGGTGCCGCCATCCAGGCCAACCAATTGGCCGGCAACGCGGCCGATGGCGAGATCCTGTTGCTGGACGTGATCCCGCTGTCGCTGGGGCTGGAGACCATGGGTGGCCTGGTGGAGCGCGTGATCGAGCGCAACGCCACCATTCCGGTGGCCAAGGCGCAGGACTTCACCACTTTCAAGGACGGCCAGACCGCCATGGCCATCCATGTGCTGCAGGGCGAGCGCGAACTGGTGAGCGAGTGCCGCTCGCTGGCGCGCTTTGAGCTGCGCGGCATTCCGCCCATGGTGGCCGGTGCGGCGCGCATCCGCGTGAGCTTCCAGGTCGACGCCGATGGCTTGCTGAGCGTGTCGGCGCGCGAACTGGGCTCGGGCGTGGAGGCCGCCATCAGCGTCAAGCCCAGCTATGGGCTCTCGGACGAGCAGGTCGCCAGCATGCTCAAGGATGGCTTTGCCAGTGCCGAGACCGATATGAAGGCGCGCGCGCTGCGCGAGGCGCGGGTGGAGGCCGAGCGCATGCGCCTGGCCACCCTGTCGGCGCTGGCGGCCGACGCCGACCTGCTGACGGCGGGCGAACATGCCGAGATCGACGCCTTGCTGGAGCAGATGCAGGCCGCGGCGATCGGCGAAGACGCCGATCGCATCAATGCCGCCGTCGAGACCCTGGCCAAGGGAACCGAGGCCTTCGCGGCCGCACGCATGAACAAAGGCATACGCCAGGCGCTGGCGGGCCGCAACATCGAGCAGCTCTGACCATGCCCATCATCAAGATTCTTCCCCATCCCGAGTACTGCCCGCAGGGCGCCGAGGTGACGGCACCGTCCGGCACCTCGATCTGCGAGGCCCTGCTGGACAACGACATTCCCATCGAGCACGCCTGCGACCAGGTCTGCGCCTGCACCACCTGCCACGTGATCGTGCGCGCCGGCCAGCGTTCGCTGTCCGAGATGGAGGAGGGCGAGGAAGACATGCTGGATCGGGCCTGGGGGCTGGAACCCGATTCGCGCCTGAGCTGCCAGGCCATCCTGGCGAATCAGGACGTCACCATTGAAATCCCCAAGTACTCGATCAACCACGCCAAGGAAAAGCACTGAATGCGCGTGCTGGGCTTCGAGTCGTCCTGTGACGAGACCGGGGTGGCCCTGGTCGAGGTGCCCGAGCAGGGCGCGCCGCGCTTGCTGGCGCAGGGCCTGCACAGCCAGATCAGCATGCACCAGGCCTATGGCGGTGTGGTACCCGAGCTGGCCTCGCGCGACCATATCCGCCGTGTCATCCCGCTCACGCGCGAGGTCCTGGCCGGGGCGCAGTTGGGCTTGGCGGACGTGGATGTGATTGCCTATACCCAGGGGCCAGGCCTTGCCGGCGCCCTCTTGGTAGGGGCCGGCGTGGCGGTGGCGCTGGCCGCCGCGCTGGGCAAGCCCAGCCTGGGCGTGCATCACCTGGAAGGCCATTTGCTCTCGCCCTTTCTCTCGACGGATGCGCCCGAGTTTCCCTTCGTGGCCCTGCTGGTTTCGGGCGGGCACACGCAGCTGATGCGGGTGGACGATGTGGGTAGCTACGAGATCCTGGGCGAAACCATCGACGATGCGGCCGGCGAGGCCTTCGACAAAAGCGCCAAGCTGCTGGGCCTGCCTTACCCGGGCGGTCCGCATCTGGCCAAGCTGGCCCTGCAGGGCGACCCCAAGGCCTTCGAATTGCCACGGCCGCTGCTGCACAGCGGCAAGCCGGATTTCAGCTTTGCGGGCCTGAAGACGGCGGTGCTGACCCAGGTGAAGCGCCTGGGCGAATCGCCGACCGAACAGCAGCGTGCTGATCTGGCGGCCGCCACGCAGGCCGCCATCGTCGAGGTGCTGGTGAAGAAGTCGCTGCTGGCGCTCAAGACCTCGGGCCTCAAGCGCCTGGTGGTGGCCGGCGGCGTGGGTGCCAACAGCGCCCTGCGTGAGCAACTCAACAGCGCCTGTGCCAAGCGTGGCGTGCGTGTGCACTATCCCGAACTCAGCTTGTGCACCGACAACGGCGCCATGATCGCGATGGCCGCCGCCATGCGTTTGCAGCGCGGCATGGGCCAGCTCAGGCGCGATGGCAGCTTCGAAGTCAGGCCGCGCTGGGATCTTGCGGCGGCCTGACGACGCGTTCAGCTCACCGTCAGTTGTGCGGCGCCCTTGGCCTGGCGCTTGGCGAGGTTCAACGTCAGCACACCATGGTCCATCTTGGCGCTGGAGTCGGACTGGCTCACTTCCTCGGGCAGGCTGAAGCTGCGCGAGAATCGCGAGTTGGAGCGTTCGCGGTACAGCAGCCGCTCGCCGTCCTTCTTCTCCTCGTCCTTGCGGGTCTCGGCGTCCACGCTGATGCGGCGGCCGTCGATGCTGATCTTCACGGCTTCCTTGGGCACGCCGGGCATGTCCAGCTTGACCGTGTAGCCCTGCTCGGTTTCGCTGACATCCAGCGCCGGGCTGCGCAACTGGCTGGTGAGCTCGCGGCCGTCGCCGAAAAAGTTGCTCAGGCCGTCGTCAAACAGACGCTCCAGGCTGCGCGAGAGTTCGGATGCATTGCGGTTCACGGGAACGAGAAACATAGAGCCTCCTTGCGGAATCGGTGGAACAACGGGCCTGCCGGCAACGGAGCGGTCAGTGCCCATGGCCCGAACTTAGGTGCAGGGCGGGCGCTTTCAAGAGCTGCGGCAGCGGCCGCCTTGCCGGCCGTCAAATTCAGGTGACATGCGTCCGCATTGCTTGCACAAGCCTCTTGAAACCGTCCGCATGCGCTGCCATATGCGGAGGCTTGTGCATCCGAATCGGTCTGTGTGCTGCGCCTGCGTCCGGTTTTGGTCTACAATCCGCAGGTTTTGCGCCGCCAGGCATTGTTTGGTGGCGTGGAGCAAGGCACGGCACGGGTCGGTTTCACCTGTGACCGCAAGTTGAAAACCTGGAAACCGTCTGAGAGCGACGCTTTAGTCCCTTCATGGGAGCGCTGCCCGGCGGATTCCGATAGCTAGGAACGCACCATGGCAGTCGCCGATCTGAACAAAGCAGACATCGTCAAGTCGAACGCTCGCAGCGCCAACGACACCGGTTCGCCGGAAGTCCAAGTGGCCCTGTTGACCGCTCGCATCAACGAGCTGACCCCCCACTTCAAGCTGCACGCCAAGGACCACCACGGCCGCCGCGGTCTGCTGAAGATGGTCAACGCCCGCAAGAGCCTGCTGTCTTACCTGAAGCGCAAGGACGCTGCGCGTTACACCGCACTGATCCAGAAGCTGGGTCTGCGTAAGTAAGCAGCTGTCGCGATCAAGGAGCCTGTCTGGAACTACTGCCAGCACAGGCTCTTTGTCTTTGTAGTTCAACGTTTTGGAGTTGAGCTGACGTGGTTGAGATGTGTCATTCCAAGGTGCTTCGCCCGAGGCCCCCTGGAATGGCATCCGGCCAAACCCAGCCCCACTCCCGGTTCGCAGGCGCACCGCAAGCGCCCAAACACTAGAGGAGATGAACATGAGCTTGTTCAACAAAGTCACCAAGACCTTCCAATGGGGCAACCACCAGGTCATCATGGAAACTGGCGAGATTGCACGCCAGGCTTCCGGCGCCGTGCTGGTGAACATCGAAGACACCGTGGTGCTGGCCACCGTGGTCGCCAAGGGCGAGGCCAAGGCCGGCCAGGACTTCTTCCCGCTGACCGTCGACTATCTCGAGAAGACCTATGCCGCCGGCAAGATCCCCGGCAGCTTCTTCAAGCGTGAAGGCCGCCCCAGCGAGCTGGAAACCCTGACCTCGCGCCTGATCGACCGCCCGATCCGCCCGCTGTTCCCCGAAGGCTTCTTCAATGAAGTGCAGGTGGTGGTGCATGTGGTGTCGCTGAACCCCGAGGTGCAGGCCGACATCGCCGCCCTGATCGCCACCAGCGCCGCGCTGGCCATCTCCGGCATCCCCTTCAATGGCCCGATCGGCGCTGCGCGCGTGGGCTATGTGAACGGCGAATACGTGCTGAACCCCGGCAAGACCGCGCTGCTGGACTCCAAGCTGGACCTGGTGGTGGCCGGTACCGAGGCCGCCGTGCTGATGGTGGAATCCGAAGCCGACCAGCTCAGCGAAGACATCATGCTGGGTGGCGTGGTGTTCGGCCATGAGCAGGGCAAGATCGCCATCAACGCGATCCATGAACTGGTGCGCGACGCCGGCAAGCCGAGCTGGAACTGGGTGGCTCCGGCCAAGAACGAGCCCTTCATCGCCAAGGTCACGGCCCTGGCCGAAGAGGCGCTGCGCGCCGCCTACCAGATCCGCTCCAAGCAAGCCCGCACCGTGGCCTGCCGCGAGGCCTATGCCAAGGTCAAGGAGACCCTGAAGGCCGAGGGCGTGGAATTCGACGGTGTCGAGGTCGACGGCCTGCTGTTCGAGATCGAAGCCCGCATCGTGCGTGGCCAGATCCTGGCCGGTGAGCCCCGCATCGACGGCCGCGACACCCGCACCGTGCGCCCGATCGAGATCCGCGCCGGTGTGCTGCCGCGCGCCCACGGTTCCTCGCTGTTCACGCGTGGCGAGACCCAGGCCCTGGTGGCCGCGACCCTCGGCACCGACCGCGATTCGCAGACCATCGACGCGCTCGCCGGCGAGTTCAGCGAGAGCTTCATGCTGCACTACAACATGCCTCCGTTCGCCACCGGCGAAACTGGTCGCGTGGGCAGCCCCAAGCGCCGCGAAATCGGCCACGGCCGTCTGGCCAAGCGCGCCCTGGTGGCGGTGCTGCCGAACAAGGAAGACTTCCCCTACTCGATCCGTGTGGTGTCGGAGATCACCGAGTCCAACGGCTCCTCGTCGATGGCTTCGGTGTGCGGCGGCTGCCTCTCGCTGCTGGACGCCGGCGTGCCGCTGAAGGCACACGTGGCCGGTATCGCCATGGGCCTGATCAAGGACGCCAACCGTTTCGCCGTGCTGACCGACATCCTGGGCGATGAAGATCATCTGGGCGACATGGACTTCAAGGTCGCGGGTACCACCACCGGTATCACGGCCCTGCAGATGGACATCAAGATCCAGGGCATCACCAAGGAAATCATGCAGGTCGCGCTGGCGCAAGCCAAGGAAGCGCGTCTGCACATCCTGGGCAAGATGGTGGAAGCGGTGGCCGGCGCCTCGACCGAGGTGTCGGAGTTCGCGCCCCGTCTGTACACCATGAAGATCAACCCCGAGAAGATCCGTGACGTGATCGGCAAGGGCGGCGCCACCATCCGTGCGCTGACCGAAGAGACCGGCACGACCATCGACATCGGTGAAGACGGCACCATCACCATCGCCTCGACCGACGCCGACAAGGCCGCACACGCCAAGAAGCGCATTGAAGAGATCACCGCCGAAGTGGAAGTGGGCAAGGTCTACGAAGGCCCGATCACCAAGATCCTGGACTTCGGTGCGCTCGTGAACCTGCTACCCGGCAAGGACGGTCTGCTGCACATCAGCCAGATCGCCCACCAGCGCGTCGAGAAGGTCACCGACTTCCTGACCGAAGGCCAGATCGTCAAGGTCAAGGTGCTGGAGACCGACGAGAAGGGTCGCATCAAGCTGTCGATGAAGGCCCTGATCGACCGCGACGCTGCGCCCGCATTCGCACCGCAGGCAGCGCCCGTCGCTGCCCCGGTGGCCGAAGAAGGCGCGGCCGAGTAAGGCCTGGCAGTGAAGGCCATCGCCATCACGCAGCCGGGCGCGCCCGAGGTGCTGCAGCTGGTCAGCCGACCCGACCCCGTCGCCGGGGCAGGGGAGTGCCTGATCGCCGTGCAGGCCTATGGCATCAACCGCCCGGATGTACTGCAACGCAAGGGTGCGTACCCGCCGCCTCCCGGTGCCAGCGATCTGCCTGGCCTGGAAGTGGCGGGGCGCATTGTTGCGGGCGATGCGCAGGCCCTGGCTGCGGCCGGCCTGCACATTGGCGACGCGGTCTGCGCGCTGGTGGCGGGCGGTGGCTATGCCGAGCTTTGCACGGCCCCCGTGACGCAATGCCTGCCGGTGCCGGATGGCTGGAGCATGGCCGAGGCGGCCAGCCTGCCCGAGACCTTCTTCACCGTCTGGAGCAATGTGTTCGAGCGGGCACGTCTGCAGCCCGGCGAAAGCATCCTGATCCATGGCGGCAGCAGCGGCATCGGCGTGACGGCGATCCAGTTGGCCAAGGCCTTTGGCGCCAAGGTGCTGGTGACGGTGGGCAATGCCGAGAAGGCCGCGGCCTGCCTGAAGCTGGGTGCCGATGTGGCGATCAACTATCGCACGCAGGACTTCGTGGCCGAGGTCAAGGCGGCCACCGCGGGCCGTGGCGTGGATGTGATCCTCGATATGGTGGCGGGCGACTATGTGGCCCGCAATGTGCAATGCCTGGCCGACGACGGCCGGGCCGTCATCATCGCGGTGCAGGGTGGCGTCAAGGCCGAGTTCGATGCGGGTCAGGTCTTGCGCCGGCGTCTGACCGTCAGTGGCTCGACGCTCAGGCCGCGCTCGCTCGAGTTCAAGGGCGGCATTGCGCGCGCGCTGCGCGCGCATGTCTGGCCCTTGCTGGCGGCGCGCACCATTGCGCCGGTGATCTACAAACAATTGCCAGCCGATCAGGCCGCTGCCGCGCACGCACTCATGGAGTCGGGCGAGCATGTGGGCAAGATCGTGCTGAGCTGGTAAGTTGGAGTGTTAGCGATGCGCAAGAAGTTGGTGGTGGGCAATTGGAAGATGCACGGCAGCCGTGCTGCCAATGCCTTGTTGCTGACCGGCTTGAAGGAGGCGGGTCCGTGGAACGCCGATGTGGCGGTCTGCGTGCCGTTTCCCTACATCACCGAGACCGCCCTGGCGTTGACCGGCCAGGCGGTGGCCTTTGGTGCCCAGGACTGCTCGGCCCATGAGCAGGGCGCCTACACCGGCGAGGTCTCGTCGGCCATGCTGGCCGACATTGGCTGCCGCTATGTCATCGTCGGCCACTCCGAGCGTCGCGCTTATCACCATGAGAGCGATCAGCTGGTGGCCGACAAGGCCAAGGCTGCGCTCGCGCATGGCGTGACGCCCATCGTCTGTGTGGGTGAAACCCTGGCCGAACGCGAGGCGGGGCAAACCGAGGCGGTCGTGAAGCGCCAGCTGGCCGCGGTGATCCATACGCTGACGCATTGCATTGGCGAGATCGTGCTGGCCTATGAGCCGGTGTGGGCGATCGGCACCGGCCTCACCGCTTCGCCCGAACAGGCGCAGGCGGTACATGCGGTGTTGCGCAAGCAGCTCGCCGCCGCGACGCAGAAGGCCGACGCGATGCGCATTCTGTATGGCGGCAGCGTCAAGCCCGACAACGCGGTGCAACTGTTTGCCCAGCCCGATATCGACGGTGGCCTGATCGGCGGCGCCGCCCTCAAGGCGGCTGACTTCTCGGCCATCTGCCGCGCTGCCGGCTGAGCCCGTAACAAGGCGATGCGGCCGAGGCGGCCGCGATCGCGAATGATTTCCTGGAGAGTTTGAGATGCAAGTGTTGATGAATCTGGTACTGATCGTGCAACTGCTGAGCGCCCTGGCGATGATCGGCCTGGTGCTGGTGCAGCATGGCAAGGGTGCCGATATGGGCGCCTCGTTCGGCAGCGGTGCCTCGGGTAGCCTGTTCGGCGCCACCGGCAGCGCCAACTTCCTGTCGCGCAGCACGGCGGTGTGCGCCACGCTGTTCTTTGTCTGCACCCTGGGCCTGGCCTATCTGGGCAGCCGCGGCAGCGCGGCTCCGGCGGGTGGCGAAAGCGTGCTGGACCGTGCCGCTCCGACGGCGCCTGCGGCACCCGCATCCGGCGCAGCTGCAGTGCCGACCAGCCTGCCCGCGGCACCGGCTTCCGCGGCCTCGAACTGAGTCGCAAAAATACAGCGAATCTCGCTGGAGCCTTGAAATTTCGGTATAGAATTCAAGGCTGTCTCGGAAGCAATCCTCAAGCAACCGAATAACAGGCAAGCGCCGACGTGGTGAAATTGGTAGACACGCTATCTTGAGGGGGTAGTGGCGAAAGCTGTGCGAGTTCGAGTCTCGCCGTCGGCACCAAACAATGCGATCGAGGTCGTCAGTTAACATCCCAGGGTTGGAGCCCGACGATGTGTTGGTGATGTTGGTTGTGGCGCCCTGTAGTGGTGAAGGTTTGACGAAGGTCATGCCGGATGCTGCGAAGGGACTAGGCGGGCGCAGTCCGTGAGCGATACTCCATCGCCAACGGCGCGCCCGTTGCTTTTGTCGAATATGTTGCTGCTGGGCCTGGAGGCCGCAGGGCAGCGCAACCGAGAGCAAAAACTGTGAATCTGGAACAGTACCTCCCCGTCATCCTCTTTATCTTGGTCGGCGCAGCGGTAGGTATAGCGCCCCAGGTTCTGGGCTTCCTGCTGGGACCCAATCGGCCGGATCAGGCCAAAAACTCCCCTTACGAATGTGGCTTCGAGGCCTTTGAAGACGCACGCATGAAATTCGATGTGCGCTATTACCTCGTGGCCATTCTCTTCATATTGTTTGACCTGGAAATCGCCTTCCTGTTTCCCTGGGCCGTGGCCCTGCGCGAAATTGGAGCCACGGGTTTCTGGGCCATGATGATTTTCCTGGGCATTCTGGTCGTGGGCTTTGCCTACGAGTGGAAAAAAGGCGCCCTGGACTGGGAATAAACTGCTCTGACGCGAAGGCACGCCCCATGGGTATCGAAGGCGTTTTGAAGGAAGGCTTCGTCACCACCTCGGTGGACAAGCTGATCAACTGGTCCAAGACCGGTTCACTGTGGCCGATGACCTTTGGTCTGGCTTGCTGTGCGGTGGAGATGATGCATGCCGGTGCGGCGCGCTACGACATCGACCGCTTCGGCATGTTGTTCCGTCCGAGCCCGCGCCAGTCCGATCTGATGATCGTGGCCGGCACCCTGTGCAACAAGATGGCGCCGGCGCTGCGCAAGGTCTACGACCAGATGGCCGAGCCGCGCTGGGTCTTGTCGATGGGCTCCTGCGCCAACGGCGGCGGCTACTACCACTACAGCTATTCGGTGGTGCGCGGCTGCGATCGCATCGTGCCGGTGGACGTGTACGTGCCCGGTTGCCCGCCCACCGCCGAGGCCTTGCTCTATGGCATCTTGCAGCTGCAGGCCAAGATCCGCCGTGAGAACACCATCGCACGCTGAAGGCTGCCATCAATGAGCAAACTTGATACCTTGCAGGCCGCACTGGAGAAGGTGCTGGCCGGCCAGATTCTGGAACTCAAGCGCGAGTTCGACGAAATCACCATCCGCGTCTCGCCCGCCGACTACCTAGCCGTAGCCAAGACGCTGCGCGACCATTCGGAGCTGCGCTTCGAACAGCTGATCGACCTGTGCGGCCTGGACTACAGCGCCTACGGCGACGGTGGCTATGAAGGCCCGCGTTATGCGGTGGCCTCGCACCTGCTGTCGGTCAACAAGAACTGGCGCCTGCGCCTGAAGGTGTTCTGCGCCGACGACGATTTCCCCTGCGTGGCGGCCGTCACGCCGATCTGGAATTCGGCCAACTGGTTCGAGCGCGAAGCCTTCGACCTCTACGGCATCATCTTTGAAGGCCACGAGGACCTGCGTCGCATCCTGACCGACTACGGTTTCATCGGTCACCCGATGCGCAAGGACTTCCCGACCCAGGGGCATGTGGAAATGCGCTACGACGCCGAGCAGAAGCGCGTGATCTACCAGCCGGTGACGATTGAGTTGCGTGAGATCACGCCGCGCGTCATCCGCGAAGACAACTACGGCGGGCTGTAAAACCATGGCCGATATCAAGAACTACACCCTCAACTTCGGGCCTCAGCATCCGGCCGCCCACGGCGTGCTGCGCCTGGTGCTGGAGCTGGATGGCGAAGTGATCCAGCGCGCCGATCCGCATATCGGCCTGCTGCACCGTGCCACCGAGAAGCTGGCCGAGACCAAGACCTACATCCAGTCGCTGCCCTATATGGACCGGCTCGACTATGTGTCGATGATGGCCAACGAGCATGCCTACTGCCTGGCGATCGAGAAGATGCTGGGCGTGGACGTGCCGCTGCGCGCGCAATACATCCGCGTGATGTTTGCCGAGATCACGCGCCTGCTGAACCACCTGCTGTGGATCGGCGCGCATGGCATCGATTGCGGCGCCATGAACATCCTCATCTACGCCTTCCGCGAGCGCGAGGATCTGTTCGACATGTACGAGGCGGTGTCGGGCGCGCGCATGCACGCGGCCTATTTCCGTCCGGGCGGCGTCTACCGCGACCTGCCGGACAGCATGCCGCAGTACCAGGTCTCGAAGATCAAGAACGCCAAGACCATCGCGATGCTGAACGAGAACCGTTCGGGCACGCTGCTGGACTTCATCGACGACTTCTGCGCGCGCTTCCCCAAAAACGTCGACGACTACGAAACCCTGCTGACCGACAACCGCATCTGGAAGCAGCGCACCGTGGGCATCGGCGTCGTCAGCCCCGAGCGCGCGCTGAACATGGGCTTCAGCGGCCCGATGCTGCGCGGCTCCGGCATCGCCTGGGATCTGCGCAAGACCCAGCCCTACGATGTCTACGCCCAGATGGATTTCGACATTCCGGTGGGTACCAACGGCGACACCTACGACCGCTATCTGGTGCGCATGGAAGAGATGCGCCAGTCCAACCGCATCATCAAGCAGTGCGTGGACTGGCTGCGCGCCAACCCCGGCCCGGTCATCACCGACAACCACAAGGTGGCACCGCCCGCCCGTGTCGACATGAAGTCGAACATGGAAGAGCTGATTCACCACTTCAAGCTCTTCACCGAAGGCTTCCGCGTGCCCGAGGGCGAGGCCTATGTGGGCGTCGAGCATCCCAAGGGCGAGTTCGGCATCTACATCGTCAGCGACGGTGCCAACAAGCCTTACCGCCTGAAGATCCGTGCGCCGGGCTTCTCGCATCTGGCCGCGCTGGATGAGATGGCCAAGGGCCACATGATTGCCGACGCTGTTGCCGTGATCGGCACCATGGATATCGTTTTTGGTGAGATCGATCGATGAGCGCCACCACCTATGTGATCAGCGAGGCCACGCGCGCTCGCTTCGACCGCGAAGTCGCGAAGTACCCGGCCGAGCAGAAGCAGTCGGCCGTGATGGCCTGCCTGTCCATCGTGCAGCAGGAGCAGGGCTATGTGTCGCGCGAGAGCGAAGACGCCATCGCCGCCTACCTGGGCATGCCGGCCATCGCGGTGTACGAGGTCACGACCTTCTACAACATGTACAACCAGCGGCAGCTGGGCAAGTTCAAGCTCAACGTCTGCACCAACCTGCCTTGCCTGCTGCGCAACGGCCAGCAGGCGCTGGACCATCTGTGCCAGAAGCTGGGCGTGGAAGAGGGCGGCACCACCGCCGATGGCCTCTTCACCGTGCAGAAATGCGAGTGCCTGGGCGCCTGCGCCGATGCGCCGGTGATGCTGGTGAACGATCGCCAGATGTGCAGCTTCATGAGCCATGAGCGTCTCGACGAACTGGTCGACGTGCTCAAGGCCAATTCCAACAATTCGGCCAAGAACTGAGGGAAGAGAAATAGCATGCTGGATCTCTCCAAGTTTCAAGCCAAGGGCGTCGAAACCTGTTTCCACGACCGCCACCTCGGCCCGCAGATCTATGCCGGCCTGAATGGCAGCAACTGGAGCCTGAAGGACTACGAAGCGCGCGGCGGCTATGCCGCGCTGCGCAAGATCCTGGGCAAGGATGGTGGCGAAGGGCTCACGACCGATCAGGTGATCGCCGAAGTGAAGACCTCCGGCCTGCGCGGCCGCGGCGGTGCGGGCTTCCCCACCGGCCTGAAGTGGAGCTTCATGCCGCGCCAGTTCCCGGGCGCCAAGTACCTGGTCTGCAATTCCGACGAGGGCGAGCCCGGTACCTGCAAGGACCGCGACATCCTCATGTACAACCCCCACATCGTCATCGAAGGCATGGCGATCGCCGCCTACGCGATGGGCATCAAGGTGGGCTACAACTACATCCACGGCGAGATCTTCGAGGTCTACGAGCGCTTCGAAGCGGCCCTGGAAGAGGCGCGCGCCGCCGGCTTGCTGGGCGACAACATCCTGGGTTCGGAGTTCAGCTTCCAGTTGCACGCCCACCATGGCTTCGGCGCCTATATATGCGGCGAGGAAACCGCGCTGCTGGAATCGCTGGAAGGCAAGAAGGGCCAGCCGCGCTTCAAGCCGCCATTCCCGGCCAGCTTCGGCCTCTACGGCAAGCCCACCACCATCAACAACACCGAAACCTTCGCGGCGGTGCCCTGGATCATCCGCAACGGTGGCCAGCCCTACCTCGAGATCGGCAAGCCCAACAACGGCGGCACCAAGATCTTCTCGGTCTCGGGCGACGTCGAGCGCCCCGGCAACTACGAGGTTCCGCTGGGCACGCCCTTCGCCAAGCTGCTGGAATTGGCCGGCGGTGTGCGCAAGGGCCGCACGCTGAAGGCCGTGATTCCCGGCGGCTCGTCGGCGCCGGTGCTGCCGGCCGCGACGATGATGGAATGCACGATGGACTATGACTCCATCGCCAAGGCCGGCTCCATGCTGGGCTCGGGCGCGGTGATCGTGATGGACGACAGCCGTTGCATGGTGAAGAGCCTGCTGCGCCTGTCCTACTTCTACGCACATGAGAGCTGCGGCCAGTGCACGCCCTGCCGCGAAGGCACGGGCTGGATGCACCGCGTGGTCGAGCGCATCGCCAACGGCCATGGCAAGCCCGAAGACATCGAGCTGCTGAACTCGGTCGCCGACAACATCCAGGGCCGCACCATCTGCGCCCTGGGCGATGCCGCGGCGATGCCGGTGCGCGCCATGATCAAGCATTTCAAGCACGAGTTCGTGCACCTGATCGAACACAAGACGGCCCTGGTGCCGGCCGCTGCCTGAGCGCAGGAAGAGATATGGTTGAAATCGAACTCGACGGCAAGAAGGTAGAGGTCCTGGAAGGCAGCATGGTGATGCATGCGGCCGAGAAGGCCGGCACCTACATCCCGCATTTCTGCTATCACAAGAAGCTCTCCATCGCCGCCAACTGCCGCATGTGCCTGGTGGACGTGGAGAAGGCGCCCAAGCCCATGCCGGCCTGCGCCACGCCGGTGACGCAGGGCATGATCGTGCGCACCAAGAGCGAGAAAGCCATCAAGGCCCAGCAGGGCGTGATGGAGTTCCTGCTCATCAACCATCCGCTGGATTGCCCCATCTGCGACCAGGGCGGCGAGTGCCAGCTGCAGGACCTGGCGGTGGGCTATGGCGCCGGCAAGTCGCGCTACACCGAAGAAAAGCGCGTGGTGTTCCACAAGAACGTCGGCCCGCTGGTCTCCATGGAGGAGATGAGCCGCTGCATCCACTGCACCCGCTGCGTGCGCTTTGGCCAGGAGATCGCCGGCCAGATGGAACTGGGCATGGCCCACCGCGGCGAGCACAGCGAGATCCAGACCTTTGTCGGCCGCACGGTGGATTCCGAGCTGTCCGGCAACATGATCGACATCTGCCCGGTGGGCGCGCTCACCAGCAAGCCCTTCCGCTACAGCGCCCGCACCTGGGAGCTGTCGCGTCGCAAGAGCGTCAGCCCGCATGACTCCACCGGTGCCAACTTGATCGTGCAGGTCAAGGGCAACCAGGTGATGCGCGTGGTGCCGCTGGAGAACGAAGACGTCAACGAATGCTGGATCGCCGACCGCGACCGCTTCTCCTACGAGGCCCTCAACAGCGACGCCCGCCTGACCCAACCCATGATCAAGCAGGGCGGCCAGTGGAAGGAAGTCGACTGGAGCGTGGCGCTCGAGTACGTGGCCAAGGGCCTGCAAGGCATCAAGAGCCAGCATGGCGCCGCCAGCATCGCCGCCCTGGGCTCGGCCCACAGCACGGTGGAAGAGCTGCACCTGCTGGCCTCGCTGGTGCGCGGCCTGGGCAGCGAGAACATCGACCATCGCCTGCGTCATGCCGCCTTCGACAACGTGGCCGAGGCCGGCAAGGCGCATTGGCTGGGTACCCCGATTGCGTCCCTGAGCGAACTGGACCGCGCGTTCGTGATCGGTTCCTTCCTGCGCAAGGACCACCCGCTGTTCGCGCAGCGCCTGCGCCAGGCCGCCCGCCACGGCGCCCAGGTGCTGAGCCTGCATGCCAGCGAGGATGACTGGCTGCTGCCGGTGGCCGCGCGCATCACCGCGGCTCCCAGCGCCTGGGTGCAGGAGCTGGCCAACGTGGCCGCCGCCATCGCCGAGAGCGTGGGCGTGCAGGCGCCGGCCGCCGGCCAGGCCACCGCGGCCGCCAAGGCCATCGCCGCGGCGCTGCTGAGCGGCTCGCGCAAGGCCGTGCTGCTGGGCAACGCCGCCGCCGAACATCCGCAGGCCGCCAGCCTGCTGAGCCTGGCCAACTGGATTGCCGCGCAGACCGGCGCCAGCGTCGGTTACCTGACGGCCGCCGCCAACACGGTGGGCGCGCAGCTGGTGAAGGCGATGCCGGGGCAGGGCGGTGCGAACGCCGCCGAAATCCTGGGTGCCAAGGGCGCCCGGGCGCTGCTGCTGCTGAACACCGATCCGCTGCTGGACGCCGCCAACCCGGCCGCCGCCGCCAAGGCCCTGGACGCTGCCGACATGGTGGTGGTGCTGAGCCCCTTCAAGTCGGGCATGGACTACGCCGACGTGCTGCTGCCCACCGCGCCGTTCACCGAGACCTCGGGCAGCTTCGTGAATGCCGAAGGTCGCCTGCAGAGCTTTGTGGGCGTGGTGAAGCCGCTGGGTGAAACCCGCCCGGGCTGGAAGATCCTGCGCGTGCTGGGCAATCTGCTGGGCCTGCAGGGCTTTGGCCATGAGAGCTCCGAGCAGGTGCGCGCCGAGGCGCTGGGTGTGGATGCCGATCTGAGTGCGCGTCTGAGCAATGCCGGCCAGGCCGCCGTGGTGTTCGGCCAACCGGCCGCCATCGAGCGCATCGCCGACCTGCCCATCTACGCCACCGATGCCCTGGTGCGCCGCGCCAGCTCGCTGCAGCTGACCACCGACGCGCGCCGGTCCGCCGTGGCCCGCGTGTCCAAGGCACTGTGGGAGCAACTCGGCCTGGCCGAGGGCGGCCGCATCAGCGTGAGCCAGGACGGCGCCGGCACGGCGCAACTGGCCGCCAAGTTGGATGCCGGCCTGCCTGCCAATGTGGTGCGTGTGCCGGCCGGCCTGCCCGAAACGGCCGCCCTCGGCGCCGCGTTCGGCAGCCTGACGATTGCCAAGGTGTGAACCCATGATCGACAGCCTCTATCAATCCGGCAACGCGCTCCTGGGCGGCTTCTGGCCCGTCATCTGGAGCCTGCTCAAGATCATCGCGGTGGTGGCACCGCTGATGTTGTTCGTCGCCTACCTGACGCTCTGGGAGCGCAAGGCCATCGGCTGGTCGCAGATCCGCCCGGGCCCGAACCGCGTCGGCCCCTACGGCCTGCTGACCCCGATCGCCGATGCGGTGAAGCTGATCTTCAAGGAGATCATCATCCCGACGGCTGCCAACAAGGGCCTGTACTTCCTCGGCCCCATCATGACCATCATGCCGTCGCTGGCGGCCTGGGCGGTGGTGCCGTTCGGCCCGCAGGCGGCGGTGGCGGACGTGAACGCCGGCCTGCTGTTCCTGATGGCCATCACCTCGCTGGAGGTCTACGGCGTCATCATCGCCGGCTGGGCCTCCAACTCGAAGTACGCCTTCCTGGGTGCGCTGCGCGCCTCGGCCCAGATGGTGTCCTATGAAATCGCGATGGGCTTCGCGCTGGTGGTGGTGCTGATGGTCACCGGCAGCATGAACATGAGCCAGATCGTGATCTCGCAGGAGACCGGCCGCTTCGCTGCGATGGGCATGAACTTCCTGTCCTGGAACTGGCTGCCCCTGCTGCCGATCTTCGTCGTCTACTTCATCTCGGGCCTGGCCGAAACCAACCGTCACCCCTTCGACGTGGTGGAAGGCGAGTCGGAGATCGTGGCCGGCCACATGATCGAGTACTCGGGCATGGCGTTCGCGATGTTCTTCCTGGCCGAGTACGCCAACATGATCCTGGTCTCCACGATGGCCTCGGTGATGTTCCTGGGCGGCTGGTCGGCACCGATTTCCTGGAGCCTGCTGGGCATGGAAACGCCGGCCCTCATCAAGGCCACGCTGCCGTTCTGGAACTGGTTCTGGCTGTTCGCCAAGATGTTCGTCGTCGTCACCATGTTCCTGTGGGTGCGCGCCACATTCCCCCGCTTCCGCTACGACCAGATCATGCGTCTGGGCTGGAAGATCTTCATTCCCGTGACCCTGATCTGGCTTGTTGTGGTCGGACTGTGGATCCAGTCGCCGCTGAACATCTGGAAGTGACGTGATGGTCAAACATTTCCTCAAGAGCTTCTTGCTCACCGAGCTGTTCAAGGGCATGGCCCTGACCGGCCGGCATTTCCTCTCGCGCAACATCACGGTGCAGTTCCCGGAAGAGAAGACGCCGCTGTCGCCGCGCTTCCGCGGCCTGCACGCGCTGCGCCGCTACGAGAATGGCGAAGAGCGCTGCATCGCCTGCAAGCTCTGCGAGGCGGTCTGCCCGGCGATGGCGATCACCATCGAGTCGGACGTGCGCGAGGACGGCAGCCGCCGCACCACGCGCTACGACATCGACCTCACCAAGTGCATCTTCTGCGGCTTCTGCGAGGAGAGCTGCCCGGTGGATTCGATCGTCGAGACGCCGATCTTCGAATACCACGGCGAAAAGCGCGGCGACCTGTACTTCACCAAGGACATGCTCCTGGCCGTTGGCGACCGTTATGAAAAAGAGATCGCAGCCACCAAGGAGGCCGACGCCAAGTACCGCTGATGGCTGAGGGTCAGGTCTTGCGCCTGGCCCCTCACACAGCTGACGCTTGCAGGATTCCCATGCAAACAACCACTGCGCTGTTCTACGTTTTCTCGGCCATCTTGCTGGCCTCTTCGTTCCGTGTCATCACGGCCAAGAGCACCGTGCATTCGGCCCTGTTCCTGATCCTGGCCTTCTTCACCGGCTCTTGCATCTGGATGCTGCTGAAGGCCGAGTTCCTGGCGATCGCCCTGGTGCTGGTCTACATCGGCGCCGTGATGGTGCTGTTCCTGTTCGTCGTGATGATGCTGGACATCAACACCGACAGCATCCGGCAGGGCTTCTGGAAGCATCTGCCGCTGGCGGGACTGGTGGGCGCCTTCATCGCGCTGGAAATGGCCGCGGTGCTGATGAGCGGTTTCCGCCTCAGCGAGGCACCGGCGCTGGACCCGGTCTCGGCCCAGCTGGGCAATAGCAAGATGCTGGGCATTGCGATCTACACGCAATACCTGTATCCGCTCGAGATCGCGGCCGTGCTGCTGCTGGTGGCCATCATCGCCGCCATCGCGCTGACGCTGCGCCGCCGCAAGGATTCGCGCTACCAGGACCCGGCCGAGCAGGTCAAGGTCCAGAAGGCTGACCGCCTGCGCGTGCTGAAGATGCAGCCCACGGTGGAACTGCCCGCAGCCCCCGCTGCCGACAAGAACGAAGGAGCCGCATGATGGGTGCCGTAGCTACCGGTCTCACGCTGGGACATTTCCTCACCCTGGGCGCGCTGCTGTTTGCGCTCTCGGTGATCGGCATCTTCATGAACCGCAAGAACCTGATCGTCATCCTGATGGCGATCGAGCTGATGCTGCTGGCGGTGAATCTGAACTTCGTGGCCTTCTCGCACTACCTGGGCGACATGGCGGGCCAAGTCTTCGTGTTCTTCATCCTGACCGTGGCGGCCGCCGAATCGGCGATCGGCCTCGCGATCCTGGTGGTGTTGTTCCGCAATCGCGCCAGCATCAATGTGGAAGAACTGGACGCCTTGAAGGGCTGATAAGAACATGTCCGCACAACTCTCACAGAACCTGCTGCTGGCGGTGCCGCTGGCGCCCCTGGCCGGTGCCATCGCGGCCGGCTTCTTCGGCAAGCAGATCGGCCGCCGCGGCGCCCACACGCTCACCATCCTGGGCGTGCTGATCGCCTTCATCATCTCGGCGATGACGCTGAAGTCGGTCGCCATCGACGGCGCGCGCTTCAACCAGACCGTCTACGAATGGATGGTGCTGGGTGGCCTGAAGATGGAAGTCGGCTTCCTGGTCGACGGCCTCACCGCCATGATGATGTGCGTGGTGACCTTCGTCTCGCTGATGGTGCATATCTACACCATCGGCTACATGGAGGAAGACCCCGGCTACCAGCGCTTCTTCGCCTACATCTCGCTGTTCACCTTCTCCATGCTGATGCTCGTGATGAGCAACAACATGCTGCAGCTGTTCTTCGGCTGGGAAGCGGTGGGCCTGGTGTCCTACCTGCTGATCGGCTTCTGGTACACCAAGCCGACGGCGATCTTCGCCAACATGAAGGCCTTCCTGGTCAACCGCGTGGGCGACTTCGGCTTCATCCTGGGCATCGGCCTGCTGGTCGCCTATGGCGGCTCGCTGAGCTATGCCGAGACCTTTGCCAAGGCGGGCGAGCTCGCGCAGATCAAGTTCCCGGCGCCGCTGTGGGGCAGCGATTGGATGATGCTGAGCGTGGCCTGCATCTGCCTGTTCATCGGCGCGATGGGCAAGTCGGCGCAGTTCCCCCTGCATGTCTGGCTGCCCGATTCGATGGAAGGCCCGACCCCGATCTCGGCGCTGATCCACGCCGCCACCATGGTGACGGCCGGCATCTTCATGGTCGCCCGCATGAGCCCGCTGTTCGAGCTCAGCGACACGGCGCTGAACTTCGTGCTCGTGATCGGTGCCATCACCGCGCTCTTCATGGGCTTCCTGGGCATCATCCAGAACGACATCAAGCGCGTGGTGGCCTACTCGACGCTGTCGCAGCTGGGCTATATGACGGTGGCGCTGGGCGCCTCGGCCTACTCGGTGGCGGTGTTCCACCTGATGACGCACGCCTTCTTCAAGGCGCTGCTGTTCCTCGGCGCGGGCTCGGTCATCATCGGCATGCACCACGACCAGGACATCCGCAATATGGGCGGCCTGCGCAAGTACATGCCCATCACCTGGATCACCTCGCTGCTGGGTTCGCTGGCGCTGATCGGCACGCCGCTGTTCTCGGGCTTCTATTCCAAGGACTCGATCATCGAGGCGGTGCACGCCAGCCACCTGCCGGGTGCGCAGTTCGCGTACTTTGCGGTGATCGTGGGCGTGTTCGTGACGGCCTTCTATTCCTTCCGCATGTACTTCCTGGTCTTCCACGGCAAGGAACATTTCCATCACAAGCCCTTCCCGGGCGAGCATGACCACCACGACGACCACGGCGCCCACCACGAGCCGCACGAGTCGCCCTGGGTGGTGACGGCACCGCTGATCCTGCTGGCCATCCCCTCGGTGGTGATCGGCTACCTGACCATCCAGCCGATGCTGTTCGGCGACTTCTTCAAGGATGCGATCTTCGTGAACCACGAGGTCCACCACGCGATGGAGGAGCTGGCCCATGAGTTCCACGGCGCGGTGGCGATGGCCACCCATGGCCTGACGGCGCTGCCGTTCTGGCTGGCGCTGGGCGGCGTGGTGACGGCCTATGTGTTCTACATGGTGGCGCCGAGCATCCCGGCCACCATCGCGCGCGTCTTCAAGCCCGTCGTGAACGTGCTGGAGAACAAGTACTACATGGACTGGATCAACGAGAACATCTTCGCCGCCGCGGCGCGCGCCATCGGCGTGGGCCTGTGGAAGGGCGGCGATGCCGCGCTGATCGACGGTGTGCTGATCAATGGCTCGGCCAGGGCGGTGGGCGGCATTGCCGGCCTCGTGCGGCGCGTCCAGACCGGCCACCTGTACTGGTATGCCCTGGTGATGATTCTGGGCGTCATCGGCTTGATGACCTGGCAGCTGTGGCCTTACATCGGGCCCCAATTCAGAGCCTTGGCCGGTTTCTGATCCGGGCGGAGAACAAGAATGTCCTTGCTTAGTATTTCCATCTGGTTGCCCATCGTCAGCGGCCTCGTGCTGCTGGCCCTGGGGCGTGACGACCAGGCCAAGACCGTGCGCTGGCTGGCCCTGGTGGCCGCCGTCACCAGCTTCCTGGTGACGCTGCCGCTCATCACCGGCTTCGACACCAGCACGGCCGCTGCCCAGTTCGGCGAGAACCTGCCCTGGATCGATCGCTTCAACATCCGCTACCACCTGGGCGTGGACGGCATCTCGATGTGGTTCGTGCCGCTGACGGCCTTCATCACCGTGATCGTGGTGCTGGCGGCCTGGGAGGTGATCCAGTCGCGCGTGAACCAGTACATGGGCGCCTTCCTGGTGCTCTCGGGCCTGATGATCGGCGTGTTCTGCGCGCTCGACGGCATGCTGTTCTACGTGTTCTTCGAGGCCACGCTGATCCCGATGTACATCATCATCGGCGTCTGGGGCGGCCCGCGGCGCGTCTACGCGGCCTTCAAGTTCTTCCTTTACACGCTGGCCGGCTCGCTCCTGATGCTGGTGGCCCTGCTCTACCTGTACTACAAGTCGGGCGGCAGCTTCGACATCCTGAGCTGGCACAAGCTGCCGCTGCCGTTGAACGCGCAGACCCTGCTGTTCTTCGCCTTCCTGGCGGCCTTCTCGGTGAAGGTGCCGATGTGGCCGGTGCACACCTGGCTGCCGGACGCCCACGTGGAAGCGCCCACCGGCGGTTCGGTGGTGCTGGCGGCCATCATGCTGAAGCTGGGTGCCTATGGCTTCCTGCGCTTCTCGCTGCCCATCGCCCCCGACGCGGCGCGCGAATACGCCTGGTTCATCATCGCGCTCTCGCTGATCGCGGTGGTCTACATCGGCCTGGTGGCGCTGGTGCAGAAGGACATGAAGAAGCTGGTGGCCTACTCGTCCATCGCCCACATGGGTTTCGTGACCCTGGGCTTCTTCATCTTCAACGAGCTGGGCGTGTCCGGCGGCATCGTGCAGATGATCTCGCACGGCTTTGTCTCCGGCGCGATGTTCCTCTCCATCGGCGTGCTCTACGACCGCGTGCATTCGCGTGAGATCGCCGACTACGGCGGCGTGGTCAACACCATGCCCAAGTTCGCTGCCTTCGCGCTGTTCTTTGCCATGGCCAACTGCGGCCTGCCGGCCACCGGCGGCTTCGTCGGCGAGTGGATGGTGATCCTGGGCACGGTGAAGGCCGACTTCTGGCTCGGCGCGATCGCCGCCACCGCCCTGGTGTTCGGCGCCGCCTACACCTTGTGGATGTACAAGCGCGTCTATTTCGGCGCCATTGGCAACGACCATGTGCGTGAACTCAAGGACATCAACGGCCGCGAGTTCCTGATGATGGCGCTGCTGGCTGCGGCGGTGCTGTGGATGGGTGTGTATCCCAAGCCCTTCACCGATGTGATGCATGTCTCGGTCACCGAGCTGCTCAAGCATGTGGCCATCTCGAAGCTCTGAGGGCCGATAAGCAAATGAACACCCAAATGAATTGGCTCGCGGTTTACCCCGAAATCGTCCTGCTGGGCATGTCCTGCCTGGTGGCGCTGGTGGACCTGTTCGTCACCGACCCGCGCCGCACGCCGACCTACTGGCTGACCCAGCTGACGCTGGCGGTGCTGGCCGGCATGCACTTCAGCTACTTCAACGCTGGCGGCACCGTCTATGCGATGCAGGGCATGGTGGTGTCCGACCCCATGGGCCATCTGCTGGCGGCCTTCGCGGCCGTCGCCACCATCGTCACCCTGGTCTATGCGCGCCCCTACGCCGAGTCGCGCGAGATGCTCAAGGGCGAGCTGTTCACGCTCAGCCTGCTGACCTATCTGGGCATCTGCATCATGGTGTCGGCCAACAACTTCCTGGTCATCTACCTCGGCCTGGAACTGATGAGCCTCTCGCTCTACACCCTGGTGGCGCTGCGCCGTGACCATGCGGTGTCGACCGAGGCCGCGATGAAGTACTTCGTGCTGGGCGCGCTCGCCAGCGGCTTCCTGCTTTACGGCCTGTCGATGATGTACGGCGCCACCGGTTCGCTGTCGATCCCGCGCGTGTTCGAGGTCATCAGCACCGGCGCCCCCAACAAGTCCGTGCTGATCTTCGGCGTGGTCTTCGTGGTCGCCGGCCTGGGCTTCAAGCTCGGCGCCGCACCCTTCCACATGTGGGTGCCCGACGTCTACCAGGGCGCGCCCACGGCCGCCACGCTACTGCTGGGCGGTGCGCCCAAGCTGGCCGCCTTTGCCATCACCATCCGCCTGCTGGTGGAGGGCATGCTGGGCCTGGCGGTGGACTGGCAGCAGATGCTGATCGTGCTGGCGGTGATGTCGCTGCTGGTGGGCAATCTGGCCGCCATCGCGCAGACCAACCTCAAGCGCATGCTGGCCTATTCCACCATCGCGCAGATGGGCTTCATGCTGCTGGGCCTGGCCTCGGGCGTGGTCAACAACAACACGCTCTCGGCCGCCAATGCCTACAGCTCGGCGATGTTCTACGCCGTGACCTATGTGCTGACGACGCTGGGCAGCTTCGGCATGATCATGCTGCTGTCGCGCCAGGGCCATGAGTCCGAGCAGATCAGTGATCTGGCCGGCCTGGCCAAGCGCAGCCCCTGGTATGCGCTGGTGATGACCATCTTCATGTTCTCGCTCGCGGGCATTCCGCCCACGGCCGGCTTCTACGCCAAGCTGTCGGTGCTGCAGGCCCTGGTGTCCACCAATGTGCAGCTCTATCTGTGGCTGGCGGTGGCGGCGGTGCTGGTGTCCCTGGTCGGCGCCTTCTACTACCTGCGCGTCATCAAGGTGATGTTCTTCGACGAACCCAGCGATCGCTCGGCGCTCACCGCGCCCACCGACGTGCGCCTGGTGATGTCGCTGAACGGCGCCGCGGTGCTGGTGTTCGGCCTGCTGCCCGGTGGCCTGATGAATATGTGCGCCCAGGCCATCGTGCGCACGCTGGCGAGCTGATCCCCAGGTCCGTTCGATGAATCAGACCGCGGCCGTCTGGCTGGTGCTGCTGGTGGCGCTGGTCTCGGCCAACCTGCCGTATTTCAGTTCGCGCATCCTGCTGCTGGGCCCCAGGCGCCAACCCAAGGCGGTGGGCTGGCGCCTGCTGGAACTGCTGCTGATGGCCTGCCTGACCCTGGGCCTGGGCTTCGCGCTGGAGGCCCGCATGGGCCAGCGCCAGCCGCAGGGCTGGGAGTTCTATGCCGCCGGTCTGTGCCTATTCATCACCCTGGGCTTCCCGGGCTTTGTGTGGCGCTATCTGCGCCGCGGCCGGCACCAGGACTGAGATGCAGGCCGAGGACGACGATGGGCATCTGCGCGAGCAGTGCCTCGACTCACAGCCGGTCTACGAGGGCCACTTCCTCCGCGTGCGGCGCGACCGCATCCGCCTGCCCGACGGCAGGGAGGCCGCGCGCGAATACATCCGCCATCCCGGCGCGGTGATGATCGTGCCCCTGCTGGACGACGGCCGCCTGCTGCTGGAGCGCCAGTACCGCTACCCGATGGGCCGCGTGATGCTGGAGTTTCCGGCCGGCAAGCTGGATGCGGGCGAGGGCGCGCTGGCCTGCGCCCAGCGCGAGCTGCGCGAGGAGACCGGCTACCAGGCGCGCGAATGGGCCCATGCCGGCGTGCTGCACAACGCCATCGCCTATTCGGACGAAGGCATCCAGATCTTCTTCGCGCGCGGCCTCAGCGCGGGCGCGCGCCAGCTCGACGAGGGCGAGTTCCTCGACCTGGTGACGCACAGCCCGGCGGAGCTGGACGCGCTGGCCCAGGCCGGCGCGCTGACCGACGCCAAGACCCTGGTGGCCATGCTCTGGCTGGCGCGCTGGCAGGCGGGCCAATGGGCGCTGGACTGGCAGCCGGCGCGCTCAGCGCGTTGAACGGCATCTGCCTATCATTCGAGCATGCTTGTCCTGAACCTCGCCTGTGAACATGGCCATCGCTTTGAAGCCTGGTTTGGCTCCGCGGCGGACTATGAGTCGCAGCAGGAGCGCCGGCTGGTGGCCTGCCCGCTGTGCGGCAGCCAGCAGGTGCAGCGCCTGCCCACCGCGGCGCGGCTGAATGTCTCCCATCTGCGTGCCGAGCCCAAGCCGGCCAGCAGCATGAAGGACGAGCAGGCCAGGGTGATGGCGGCGGTGCGGCAGCTGATGGCCAATACCGAGGACGTGGGCGAGCGTTTCACCGAAGAGGCGCGCCGCATCCACTATGGCGAGACCGAGGAGCGCGGCATCCGTGGCCGTGCCACCGCCGAACAGACGCGCGAGCTGGTGGAGGAGGGCATCGCCGTGCTGCCCCTGCCGATGGCCGACGCGCTCAAGGGCACCCTGCAGTAGCACTGCTGACATGTTTGGGATCCGTCGCACCATGACCTGCGGCTATATTCCCGATCGCACGTAAGCTGCCCCCCGCGCCCTGGCCGTCCGGCCCGGGCGACTCTTTGCCTCTCACTAGAACTCTCGGAGCCCACATGCGTGAGTCCCTGCTCGCTGTTGCCATCGCCCTTGCCCTGGTGGCTTGCAGCAAACCCTCCAACGATGCTGCCAAGCCCGCCGGTGCCGGCGAGGCCAAGGCGGCCTCCGTGGCGGCCGGCGCCGACAGCAAGCCGCTGCTGGTGGCCGCCGAAGACCTGCGCGCCCTGGATCTGAGCAGCTTTGCCAGCGGCCCGGTGATCACCGGCTCGATCCAGCCCGAGCGCCGCGCCGATCTGCGCGCCGAGGTCTCGGCCATCGTGCTGCAGGTGCTGAAGGAAAACGGTGAGCCGGTGCGACGCGGCGACCTGCTGGTGCGCCTGGACGACACCGCGATCCGCGACAGCCTGGCCTCGGCCGAGGAATCGGCGCGCGCCGCCGGCCAGAGCTTCGAGCAGGCCGAGCGCCAGTACCAACGCCTCAAGACCCTGCAGGCCCAGGGCATGAGCTCGATCCAGGCCACCGAGGACGCCGAGATCCGCCGCAACAACGCGCAAAGCGATCTGGTGGCGGCCAAGGCCCGCGCCGCCACCGCGCGCCAGCAGCTGCAGCGCACCGAGGTGCGCGCGCCCTTTGACGGCGTGGTGAGCGAGCGCAAGGTCTCGGCCGGCGATACCGCCCAGGTCGGCAAGGAGCTGGTCAAGGTGATCGATCCGCAAAGCCTGCGCTTCGAGGGCCTGGTGGCCGCCGATCGCCTGGCCGAACTGAAGGTCGGCCAGGGCGTGCATTTCCGCGTCAACGGCTACGGCGCTGCCGGTTTCAACGGCAAGGTCAAGCGCGTGGACGTGGCGGCCAACGCCACCACGCGTCAGGTCGAGGTGATGGTGGCCTTTGCCGAGGGCGAGAAGCCCAAGGCCGCCGGCCTCTATGCCGAGGGCCATGTCGAGTCCAGCGCCAGCCAGGCCCTGCTGCTGGAAGACGCGGCCGTGCAGCGCGTGGGCGACAAGAGCTATGCCTGGCGCCTGCAGGGCGGCAAGCTGAACAAGGTGGAAGTGCAGCTGGGCGCACGCGATGTGCGCACCGGCAACTACGCGGTGCTGACCGGCCTGAAGGCCGGCGACCAGGTGCTGGCCAAGCCCGGCAGCACGCTCAAGGATGGCCAGAGCGTCGAGCTGCTGAAGGTGGCGGCGCAATCCTCCCCGACCGGAAAGTAAACCATGTTTCTTTCAGACTTCAGCATCAAGAAGCCGATCGCCACGATCGTCATCATCATCTCGGTGATGTGCCTGGGCTTGATGGCCCTGAAGAAGCTGCGCGTCAACTCGATCCCGGATGTGCAGGAGCCGATGCTGTTCCTGAGCATCGCCTACCCGGGCGCCTCGCCGGACACGGTGGAGCGCGAGGTGGTGAACCGCGTCGAGAAATCGCTGCAGGGCCTGTCGGGCGTGCGCAAGGTCAACTCGACCTCGCGCGAGGGCGCGGCCGAGTTCCAGCTGATCTTCAACTTCAGCAAGAACCTGATCGAGGCCGCCGACGATGTGCGCAACGCCATCGCCACGGTGCGCTACAAGCTGCCGGTCGAAATGCGCGAGCCGGTGCTGCAGCGCTTCGACGTCTCGGCACAGCCGGTGATGCAGCTGGCGCTCTCGTCCACCAGCCAGAGCCATGCCGAGATCAGCCGCCTGGCCGAGGACCAGCTGGCCGACAAGTTCCGCAGCATCCCGGGCGTGGCCACGGTGGCGGTGAACGGCGCGCTGCGCCGCGAGCTGAGCGTGCTGCTGCGCGCCGAGAAGCTGCGCGAGTACAACGTCTCGGTCACCGAGGTGGTGGCGGCGCTGCGCGCGCAGAACATCTCGGTGCCGGTGGGCAAGGTGCGCGGCCAGATGGAGGACCAGAGCATCCGCCTGCAGGGCCGCATTGAATCGCCCGCCGACTTCCAGCAAGTGGTGGTCAAGCAGATGGGCAGCGAGTCGATCCGCCTGGGTCAGCTGGCCCAGATCGGTGACGGCTTTGCCGAACTCGGCAGCTTCAGCGTGCGCAATGGCCGGCCCAATGTGGGCATCTCGGTCACGCGCACCCGCGACGCCTCCACCGTCACGGTGGCGGCCGAGGTCAACAAGCTGGTCACCAAGCTGGCTCCCACGCTCACCAAGGGCACGACCCTGGAGGTGACGCGCGACGAGGGCAAGGAATCGCAGGAGAACCTCGACAACGTCATCCACGCCCTGGTGTTCGGCGCCGGGCTGACGATTGCGGTGGTCTATGTGTTCCTGAACTCCTGGCGCTCCACCATGATCACGGCGCTGAGCCTGCCGACCTCGGTGATCGCCGCCTTCATCGCCGTCTGGCTGTGCGGCTTCACGCTCAACTTCATGAGCCTGCTGGGCCTCTCGCTGGCCATCGGCGTGCTGATCGACGATGCCATCGTGGTGCGCGAGAACATCGTGCGCCATATGGAGCGCGGCGCCGATCGCCGCACCGCGGCGCTCAACGGCACGGCCGAGATCGGCCTGGCCGTCGCCGCCACCACCTTCTCCATCGTCGCGGTGTTCATTCCCGTGGCCTTCATGCCGGGCGTGTCGGGCGAATGGTTCCGCCCCTTCGGCCTGACCGTGGTGGCCTCGGTGCTGGTGAGCCTGCTGATCTCCTTCACGCTGGACCCGATGCTGTCGGCCTTCTGGGGCGACCCACCGGGCGAGCACCACAAGCCCAAGACCGGCATCAGCCGTCAGCTGCAGCGCTTCAACAACTGGTTCGACCACCAGTCCGACCGCTATGGCCGCGTGATCGCCTGGGCCCTGCATCACCGCCGCTGGATGGCCGTGTTTGCGGTCGGCAGCCTGGTCGCCGCGGTGGTGTTGGCTGGCAAGTTCCTCGGTACCAGCTTCCTGCCGACCTCGGACGCCGGCATGGTGGTGGTGAACGTGCGCACGCCCGCCAGTACCAATCTGGAATACGCCAAGCTCAAGCTGGAGGCGGCCGCCACGCTGGCGCGCGGCCTGCCCGAGACGGTGGCCACCAACAGCCGCGTGCGTGTCGGCGGCGGCACCATCTATGTGGACCTGGGCAAGGCCAAGCAGCGCCAGCGCTCGGCCGAGGAGATTGCCGCGGATCTGCGCAGCAAGGTCTCGCGCCTGGTGGGCGCCGAGTACACGGTGCAGGACAACCTCAACAACGGCGGCCAGAAGCCGGTGCAGATCCAGTTCAACGGCACCGATGCGCGCAAGCTGCTGGACATCAGCAACGACTTCATCGCCAAGCTGCGCGAGGTCAAGGGCGCGGTGGACGTGGGCCTGTCCGAGCAGGATCCGCAGAACGAGCTGCAGATCGAGCTGAACCGCGGGCTGGCGAATTCGCTGGGCATCTCGGTGGGCGATGCGGCCCAGGCCCTGCGCGTGGCCTTTGCCGGCGTGGAGGTGGGCGACTGGGTCGACCCGACGGGCGAGACCCGCGACGTGGCGGTGCGCCTGCACCCCGACGACCGCGTGGACCTCAGCAATATCGAGCGCCTGCCGGTGTCGGTGGCGGGCACCAACCGCATGGTGCCGCTGGAGCAGATCGCCAGCATCCGCATGGGCCGCGGCCCCTCGCAGATCGAGCATGCCAATGGCAAGCGCACCATCACGGTGTCGGCCAATGCGCATGAGCGCTCGCCCGGCGAGGTCACCGCCGATGCGCTGAAGATCGCCAAGGCGATCGACTTCCCGCCCGGCTTCGGCCTGGAGCTGGGCGGCGATTCGGAGACCCAGAACGAGGTCTTCGGCGCCATGTTCATTGCGCTGATCAGCGGCGTCGGCCTGATGTACCTGATCCTGGTGATGCAGATGGGCTCGTTCACCGCGCCGCTGGGGGTGATGCTGTCGCTGCCGCTGTCGCTGATCGGCGTGGTGGTGGCGCTGCTGCTCACCAAGGGCACGCTCAACCTGATGAGCTTCATCGGCATCATCATGCTGATGGGCCTGGTGGCCAAGAACGCCATCCTGCTGCTGGATGCGGCGCGCCAGGAAGAGGCCGAGGGCATGGACCGCGAGGAGGCCCTGATGCATGCGGGCCGCAAGCGCCTGCGGCCGATTCTGATGACCACGTTCGCGCTGATCGCCGGCATGCTGCCGGTGGCCATCGGCGTGGGCGACGGCGGCGAGTTCTACCGCCCGATGGCGGTGGCCATCATCGGCGGCACCATCACCTCGACCCTGCTGACCCTGCTGGTGGTGCCGAGCTTCTACGACAGCATCGAGATCGCCAAGGACCGCATGTTCGCCAAGTTCCGGCGCCGCGATGCGCGCTGGAACACCCTGGTCGCCTTCGTGATGACCTTGGTCGAGGCGATCCTGGCGCTGACCCTGCTGCGCTTCGTGTTCCGCATGCTGCTCAAGCTTGGCGGGCTGGTGCGCGGCCGCCGCGGCGTACAGCCGGCCGGCGCCGACTGAGCCCGCGCACAAAGGCCCGGAAGGGGCTTTGTGGCTGGCGAGGGCCTTGGCGCGATACCAGCGCCGAGGCTGAGTCAGATCAGCCGGTTCGGATTCATCAGGCCCTGGGGATCTAGGGCCTTTTTGATGGCGCGCATCAGTTCGAGCGCCACCGGGTGCTTGCGCCGCGCCAGTTCCTCGCGCTTGAGCTGGCCGATGCCATGCTCGGCCGAGATCGAGCCGCCATGCGCCAGCACGGCGTCGAACACCAGCTGGTTGACGGCCTGCTCCTGGCTGCGCAGAAAGGCCGCCGCGTCCATGCCCTCGGGCGCCTGCACGTTGTAGTGCAGATTGCCGTCGCCCAGGTGGCCGAAGTCCACCAGCCTGATGCCCGGCCAGCGCGCCCGCAGCGCGGCGTCGGTGCAGGCGACGAAGGCGGGGATGCGCGAGACGGGCAGGGCGATGTCGTGCTTGATATTGAGGCCTTCCTCGCTCTGCGCCAGCGGGATGGACTCGCGCAGATGCCAGAGCGCATGCGATTGCTCCAGGCTCTCGGCCACCGCGGCATCGTGGATCAGGCCCTGCTCCAGTGCAGCCTCCAGCAGGCCCTCGAAGACCGCGCGGGCATGCGCCTCGCTTTCACTGTCGGACAGCTCCAGCAGCACGGTCCAGGGTTGCGGGCCCAGCGGCTGGGTGAGCTGCGGGAAATGCTTGGCCACCAGACTCAGCGCAAAGCCGTTCATGACCTCGAAGCCGGTCAGGCTTGAGCCGGCGCGGGCCTGGGCCAGGCCCAGCAGCGCCACCGCCGCTTCCAGGCTGGCGCAGGCGGCCAGCGCCGTCATCTGCGCCAGCGGCGCCGGATAGAGCTTGAGCGTGGCCGCGGTGATGATGCCCAGCGTGCCCTCGCTGCCGATGTAGAGGTCGCGCAGGTCGTAGCCGGTGTTGTCCTTGCGCAGGCCGCCGAGCCCGTCCCAGATATCGCCTTGCGGCGTCACCACCTCCAGCCCCAGGCACAGCTCGCGCGCATTGCCATAACGCAGCACCTGCGTGCCTCCGGCATTGGCGGCCAGGTTGCCGCCGATGGTGCAGCTGCCCTCGGCGGCCAGGCTCAGCGGGAACAGCAGCTGCTGTGCCGCGGCCGCGGCCTGTACCGCCTGCAGGATGCAGCCGGCCTCCGCCGTGAGCGTGAGGTTGGCGGCATCGAGTTCGCGCACACGGTTCAGGCGCTGCAGGCTCAAGAGCAGCTGCGCGCCGCTGGCGTCGGGCACGCCGCCGCCCACCAGGCCGGTGTTGCCGCCCTGCGGCACGATGCTCACGCCATGCGCGGCCGCCAGCCTGACCACCGCGGCCACCTCGGCTGTGCTGCCGGGGCGCACCACGGCCAGCGCCTTGCCGGCATAGCGCTTGCGCCAATCGCGCTCGTAGGCGGACAGGTCGCCCTCGCTGAGCACCTGGGCCTGCCCCAGGGCCGCGCGCAGCTCGCTCAGCAGGGCCTGCGTCACGGCTGGTCCTGCTTGGCGGCCGCGAGGCGCTGGCGTACCTGCATCGCGCAGGCGACGAAGATGGCCACGCTCAGCAGCACTTCCAGCACCGCCAGGGCCTGCGAGAGCCCATGCTCGCTGGTGGCGCGCACGGCGCCCTCGGCGAAGTAAAGCCAGATCATCAGGCTCAGCCAGCGGAAGGTGTAGAGCCGGTAGCGCCACAGCCCCAGCAGCGGAAGCAGCAGGGGCAGGGCCTTGAGGGCCAAGGTGCCGCGGCCGGTGGGCGCCAGCCACAGCTCCCAGGCCAGGCAGAGCAGGAACAGCGCGGCCACGCAGGCCAGGGCGAGGTTGCGTGAACGCGCTTCCTGCGGCCGCGGTTGGCTGCGCAGGGCGGGTGACTGTGGGGGGACTGTTGACATGTTTGGCATCATAGCCAGCATGACCACAACAAAAGCCCCGCGCGCCGCCAGCGGCGTTCCCGTCCGCAACCCGATCGCGCTGCTGTCCGCATTCATCACCGAGCTGCTCGCCTGGCCCTGGTGGCAGACCCTCTTGACCTTCCGCGAGCGCTTCAAGCAGGAGCGCCTGGGCCTCACCGCCGGCAGCCTCACCTTCACCACGCTGATCTCGCTGGTGCCGCTGCTGACGGTGATGCTGGCGCTGTTCACCGCCTTCCCGATGTTCTCGTCCTTCCAGTCGGCGCTGGAGCAGTATTTTCTGAAGAGCCTGATCCCGCCCAATATCGCCAAGCCGGTGCTGGCGGCGCTGACGCAGTTCGCCAGCAAGGCCAACCGGGTGGGCACGGTGGGCCTGGTGGTGTTGGGCTTTACCGCGCTGATGCTGATGCTCACCATCGATCGCACGCTCAACGCGATCTGGCGCGTGCAGCGCCCGCGCCCGATCGCGCAGCGGGTGTTGGTGTACTGGGCCGCGCTGACGCTGGGGCCCTTGCTGTTGGGTGCCAGCCTCACGCTCACCAGCTACGCGATCTCGGCCGGCCAGGGCCTGGTGAGCAATCTGCCGCGCAGCCTCAGCGTGCTGCTCAACAGCGTGGACATGCTGGTGCTGGGCGCCGCCATGGCCGGCCTGTTCCACTACGTGCCCAACACCCATGTGCGCTGGCGCCATGCCTTGATGGGCGGCGCCTTCGTCGCCATTGCCTTCGCGCTCGCCAAGAGCGGCCTGGCCTGGTACGTCAAGCAGGTGCCGACCTATTCGACCCTCTACGGCGCCTTTGCCACCGTGCCGATCTTCCTGATCTGGATCTATCTGGGCTGGGCCATCGTGCTGCTGGGCGCGATCCTGGCGGCCAACGCGCCCAGCCTGTCGACGCGCATGCGGCGCCGCGCCGAGGCGCCGGGCCTGGCCTTCGAGTTGGCGCTGGAGAGCCTGCGCGAGCTGCTGCGCGCCCGTGATACCGGCGCGGGCGGTTTACACGGCCTGCAGCTGGCGGAGGCGTTGCGCGTCGATCCCTTGCAGCTGGAGCCGGTGATCGACAGCCTGCTGGACCTTAACTGGGTGGGGCGCCTGGAAGAGGCCGGCGCGCAGCGCCTGGTGCTGCTGTGCGCGCCCGCCGAGGTGGCCGCGGCGCCGCTCATCCAGGCGCTGCTGGCCGAGCGCAGCGAGAGCCTGGCGGCGCTGTGGGGGCGCAGCGACTGGGAGCGCCTGAGCCTGGCCGAGCTACTGGGCTGATGGCTTCACGGATGCAGCACCACCAGCAGGGCGCTGGCGGGCTGCTTGCCGTGGTTGCGGATCGCGTGCGGGCCGTCCACCGCATAGCGCGCCGTCTCGCCGCTCTTGAGCTTTTGCGTCACCTGGCCGGCGCTGACCTCGAGCGCACCGCTGAGCACGCTGAGATGCTCGCGCGAGCCGGGCTCGTGCGCGGCCGATTCCAGCGCGCCGCCCGGCTGCACCGTCAGCTCGTACCACTCGAACTGGCCCGCCAGGTCGATCGGGCCGAGGATGCGCAGCTTGCACAGCCCGTCCGGGCTGCTCATGCCCGGCGTGCCATGGGCCGGCACCACCTCGATGGCGGGCGCGCTGGGCCGCTCGCCGCCCAGCAGCTCCGAGAGGTCCACGCGCAGCGCGTTCGCCAGTCGCCACACCACCGCCACCGTGGGATTGGCCTGGTTGCGCTCGATCTGCGAGAGCATCGACTTGCTGACCCCGGCGCGGCGCGAGAGTTCGTCCAGCGACAAGCCCTGGCCCTGGCGCAGCGTTTGCAGGGTGGCGCCGACGCGCGGCGGCTCCAGGGTATCGAGATTGGGAACGGACATGCTGTCTTGACCGGTTGGGGTTAATCCTGGATACTGCACGAAAGTTCGATATAACGAACTGCGTTCTATTTAACGGATTGTGCACCAGGAGACCCATGATGACCACCAGCGTGAACAGCGGCGACGCCTTCTATGCGCATGTGCGCCAGGAACTGCAAGGTATCCGCGATGCCGGCCTGTTCAAGAAGGAGCGCGTCATCACCACGCCGCAGGGTGCCGACGTGCACACCGCCGAGGGCGGCGACGTCATCAACCTCTGTGCCAACAACTACCTGGGCCTGTCCTCGCATCCGGACGTGATCGCCGCCGCCCATGAGGCGCTGCGCACGCATGGCTACGGCCTCTCCTCGGTGCGCTTCATCTGCGGCACGCAGGACCTGCACAAGACGCTGGAGGCACGCCTGGCGCGCTTCCTCGGCACCGAGGACACCATCCTCTACGCCGCCGCGTTTGACGCCAATGGCGGCCTGTTCGAGCCGCTGCTGGGCGAGCAGGACGCCATCATCAGCGACGAGCTCAACCACGCCTCCATCATCGACGGCATCCGCCTGTGCAAGGCGCAGCGCTATCGCTACAAGCACAACGACCTGGCCGACCTGGAAGTGCAGCTGCAGGCCGCCCGCGCCAAGGGCGCGCGCCATGTGCTGGTGTTCACCGACGGCGTGTTCTCGATGGACGGCACTATCGCCCAGCTCGACAAGATTCGCGCGCTCACCGACCAATACGGCGCGCTGCTGGGCATCGACGAATGCCATGCCAGCGGCTTCCTGGGCAAGACCGGCCGCGGCACGCATGAGTACCGCAATGTGTTCGGCAAGATCGACATCATCACCGGCACCCTGGGCAAGGCCCTGGGCGGCGCCTCGGGTGGCTTCACCAGCGGCCGCAAGGAAGTGATCGAGCTGCTGCGCCAGCGCTCGCGCCCCTATCTGTTCTCCAACACGGTGGCGCCCAGCATCGTCGGCGCCTCGATTGCCGTGCTGGATTTGCTGGAAGCCTCGACCGCGCTGCGCGACAAGCTGGAGGCCAACACTACCTATTTCCGCGCCGCCATCCAGGCCGCCGGCTTCGAGATCAAGCCCGGCACCCACCCCATCGTGCCCATCATGGTCTACGACGCGGTGAAGGCCCAGCAGCTCAGCGCCCGCCTGCTGGAGCTGGGCGTCTACGCCGTGGGCTTCTTCTTCCCGGTGGTGCCCAAGGGCCAGGCGCGCATCCGCGTGCAGGTCTCGGCCGGCCATGAGCGCCATCACCTCGAAAAGGCGGTGGCGGCCTTCACCCAGGCCGGCCGCGAACTGGGTTTGATTCCCGCCTGAGCAGAAACACGCGTATGACCAAGATCCTCATCATCGGCGCCAACGGCCAGATCGGCACCGAGCTGGCGCAAGAGCTGGCGCTGCGGCACGGCAATGCCAACGTCATCACCAGCGACCTGGCCCCCGAGGGCCGCGTGCCCACGCTCACGCACGAGATGCTGGACGTGACCGATGCCGCTGCGCTCACCGCGGTGGCCAAGCGCCATGGCATCACCCAGGTCTACCACCTCGCCGCGGCGCTCTCCGCCACCGGCGAGAAGCACCCCATGTGGGCCTGGGACCTGAACATGAAGGGCCTGCTGAACGTGCTGGAGCTGGCGCGGGTGCAGAAGCTCGAGCGCGTGTTCTGGCCCAGCTCGATCGCCGCCTTCGGCCCCAAGACGCCGCAGCTGGCGACGCCGCAGGACACCGTGATGGACCCCAGCACCGTCTATGGCATCTCCAAGCTGGCGGGCGAGGGCTGGTGCCGCTGGTACCACGCCAACCATGGCGTGGACGTGCGCAGCCTGCGCTACCCCGGCCTGATCAGCTGGAAGACCCCGCCCGGCGGCGGCACTACAGATTACGCGGTGGAGATCTTCCACGCCGCGCTCAAGACGGGCCGCTACAGCTGCTTCCTCGAAGAGGGTCAGGCCTTGCCGATGATGTACATGCCGGACGCGCTGCGCGCCACCATCGAGCTGATGGAAGCGCCCGCCGAGGCGATCCGCGAGCGCGGCTCCTACAACCTGGCCGGCGTGAGCTTCACGCCGGCCGAGATTGCCGCGGCGATCCGCGCCGAGATCCCCGCTTTCGAGATCAGCTACGCGCCCGATTTCCGCCAGGCGATTGCTGCCAGCTGGCCGCAGTCCATCGACGACAGCAGGGCCAGGGCCGACTGGGGCTGGCAACTGGCCTACGACCTGCGCGCCATGGTGGGCGACATGCTCAAGGAATTGCGCCCGCTCTTGACCTGAGTGCATGGGTGGCGGCATGGCGCTGCTAAGCTTGCGGCATGCGTGTGAACCCTGCTGCGCTCACTCTTGGCGCCATGCTGCTGCTCGGCGCCGGCCCCGCCGCTGCCCAGACCCTGCCGGCGGCGGATGAGGAAGACTTTCGCTACCTGCTGGGCCTGGGCCTGCGCGCCGGCCCCGATTACTGGGGCTCGGAGCAGCGCAGCCTCAGCCTGAAGCCCTTGTGGGCGCTGCGCTGGGGGCGCTGGCGCATCTCCACCTCGGGGGCGGGGGGCCTGATGGGCTTTGGCAACGAGGCCGTCGGCCCGGGTCCCGGCGCCAGCCGCGAGCTGTTCCGCAGCAGCAGCTTGCGCGTGGGCTTCGGCCTGCGCTTCGACAGCGGCCGCAACAGCGATGCCGTCAGCAGCACGGCGGGCCTGCCGGATGTGCAGCGCACCCTGCGCGGCCGCCTCTACGCGAGCTATGCGCTGGCGCCGCCATGGCAGCTCTCGGGCGCCCTGAGCCAGGATCTGCTGGGCAAACGCGGCGGTGCCGTGGCCACCATCGATCTGACGCGCCGCCTCTATCGCAGCCCGATGGCCGAGCTGAACGCCTTCGTGAGTGCTTCGGCGGGCGATCGCCGCCACATGCTCAGCTACTTCGGCGTGCCGGCCGACAGCCCGGCCGCGCAACGCTATGGCTGCGCCTACGAGCCCGGTGCCGGCCTGCGCGACGCCACCCTGGGCGCCAACTACACGCGCGCCTTCGGCAGCCATTGGGTGGGCTATGCGGGCGCCAGCCTCAGCACCCTGCTGGGGCCGGCGGCCGACAGCCCGCTGGACCAGCGCCGCAGCGCCTTCGGCTGGAGCCTGGGGCTGGCCTACCGCAACTGAGCGCTGCTCAGAACGGGATGCGCCCGGTCCAGATGTCCTTGTACATGACCCAGTCGCCCATGAAGCTCCAGAGCGGGCGCTTGAAGGAGGCGGGCTTGTTCTTCTCGAAGCCGAAATGGCCGATCCAGGCGCAGCCATAGCCGGCCACCAGGCCCAGCGGCAGGAATTGCCAGCTGCCGGTGGCCAGCAGCAGGGCCAGGCAAACAAGGCTCAGACTCGAGCCCAGGAAGTGCAGGCGCCGGCAGGTGGGGTTGCGGTGCTCGCCCAGGTAGAAGGGGTAGAACTCGGCGAAGCTGCGGAAGTCCTGGACCTGGCTGGCGCTGCTCATGATGGGCTTCTCCTAGGCGATGGCGGTGCGGAGTGCATTCAATACCGGGTCCGGCGCCTCTGCCATCAGTGAATGCCCGGCGGGCACGCGATGTACCGTCGCCTGCAGCGCCGCGGCCAAGGCCTGGCTCTGCTTGGGGGCGGTCATCTGGTCGCGTTCGCCGAGGATGAAGTGCACCGGGCAGGTCACCGCTGGCGCGGCCTCGAGGCCATGGGCATAGGCATCGCAGACGCGGAAATCATGCTCGAACAGATTGCCATGGGTGTAGCCCGCCTGCACGCGCCGCATCAGCTGCAGATTGCCGCCATGCAGCCAGGCGCCGGGGCCGGGGTAGGAGGGCTTGCTGGCCTGGCTGCTGTGCGAGAACACATTCACCATGTCCATGGCCTTGAGCGGCGCCGTGCGCGCGGTTTCCAGCAGGGCCTCGGAGACCTTCATCGGGTAGGCCGTGCCCACCATCACCAGCCGGCCGGCGCGCGCCGGCGCCTGCGCCGCGGCCTCCAGGGCGATCAGCGAGCCCATGCTGTGGCCCACCAGGCTGGCCTGCTGCACGCCGGCGGCGTCCAGCACCTGCACGAGCCAGGCCCCCAGCGCCTCCACCGAAGGCAAGGCCTGACCCTCGCTGCGGCCGTGGCCGGGCAGGTCCAAGGCCAGCACGCCGTGGCCATGGTGGGCAAACCAGCGGGCCAGCAGGGTCCAGACGCTGTGGTCGTGCAGGGCGCCATGCACGAACACGATGCAGGGCAGGGTGGGGTCGAAGTCCTTGCCGCCGGTATAGGCGTAGACGGTCTGTGCGTTGACTTGCAGCTTCATGGGGGGGCTTACTTGGCAGCGATCTTGAGAGCGGTCTTGAGGTCGGCGATCAGGTCATCCGCATCCTCCAGGCCAATCGACAGGCGTATCGTGCCCGGCGTGATGCCGGCCTGGGCCAGCGCCGCATCGTCCATGCGGAAATGCGTGGTGCTGGCGGGGTGGATCACCAGCGAGCGGCAGTCGCCCACATTGGCCAGGTGGCTGAAGATCTTCAGCGCCTCGATGAAGCGCTTGCCCTGCTCGCGGCTGCCCTTGAGGTCGAAGCTGAACACTGAGCCGCAGCCCTTGGGCAACAGTTGCTGCGCCAGCGCATGGCTCGCGTGGCTGGCCAGGCCCGGGTAGCCCACGCGCGCCACGCCGGGCTGGGCTTCCAGGAACTCGGCCACCTTCTGCGCATTGGCGACGTGACGCTGCATGCGCAGCGAGAGCGTCTCGATGCCTTGCAGGATCAGCCAGGCGGTGTGCGGGCTCATGCAGGCGCCGAAATCGCGCAGGCCCTCGCGGCGCGCGCGCAGCAGGAAGGCGCCCACCGTGCTTTCCTCGCTGAACACCATGCCGTGGAAGCCCGCGTAGGGCTCGCACAGTTCGGGGAAGCGGCCGTGCCGCGCGTGCGCGGCCTGCCAGTCGAAGGCGCCGCTGTCGGCCAGCACGCCGCCCACCACGGTGCCATGGCCGCTCAGGAACTTGGTGGCCGAGTGATAGACCAGATCGGCGCCATGCTCGAAGGGCCGCATCAGATAGGGCGTGGTGAGGGTCGAGTCCACCAGCAGCGGCAGGCCGGCCTCGTGTGCGATCGCGGCCACATTCGGTATGTCGAGCACGTCCAGCCCCGGGTTGCCCAGGGTCTCGCCGAACAGCAGCTTGGTGTTGGGGCGGATCGCCGCCTTCCAGGCGTCCAGGTCGCCGGGGCGCACAAAGGTGGTGGCAATGCCGAAGCGCGCCAGCGTGTAGTGCAGCAGATTGTGCGAACCGCCATAGAGCGCGGCCGAGGCCACGATGTGCGCGCCGGCGCCGGCCAGGGTGGCGATGGCCAGGTGCAGGGCGGCCTGGCCGCTGGCGGTGGCGATCGCGCCCACTCCGCCTTCCAGCGCCGCCACGCGCTCCTCGAACACCGCGGTGGTGGGGTTGGAAATGCGCGAGTAGACATGGCCGGCGCGTTCCATATTGAACAGCGAGGCCGCGTGCTCCGAGTTTTCGAAGACGAAGGAGGTCGTGAGGTGCAGGGGCGTGGCGCGTGCGCCGGTGGCGGGGTCGGGTGTTGCCCCCGCGTGTAGCGCCAAGGTATCAAAGCCAGGGTCGGCGTAGCCGGACATGGTGTCTCCGCTTGTGTTCGATGCGGGCATTGTGTGCTATGTTGGACGCCATCTGCCGCAGTCCATTACCCAGATCTCCGAGGAGGCCCACCATGAAAGTTGTCGACATACTCCGCGTCAAGGGCGGGACCCTCTACACGGTTGCGCCGGATCAAGCGCTGGCCGAAGCCATCGCCACCATGGCCGAATACGACATCGGTTCGCTGGTGGTGATGGAGCATGGCGATCTGGTGGGCATGCTGACCTTCCGTGAGGTGATCGCGGCGGTGCAGCGCAATGGCGGCAGCGTCGGTTCCTCCATCGTGCGCACGGTGATGGACGACCATCCGCTCACCTGCACGCCCGAGACCGAGATCGACGAGGTGCGCCGCATGATGCTGGGGCGCCATGCCCGCTACATGCCGGTGCTCAACGGCAAGACGCTGATGGGCGTGATCTCCTTCTACGACGTGGCCAAGGCCGTGGTCGACAGCCAGGACTTCGAGAACCGCATGCTCAAGGCCTATATCCGCGACTGGCCGGTCGAGGAAGAGGGCGCCGACAGCGCCAAGCTCTGAGCGCGGCCCGCTGTCGATAGAATCCAGGCCACAGCCCGGCATCTCGGCCGGGCTCTGTTTTCTTGGATCCGGCATGTCAGGCAGCACATTTGGTGAGTTGTTCCGCGTCACGAATTTCGGCGAGAGCCATGGGCCGGCGATCGGCTGCGTGATCGATGGCTGCCCGCCCGGCCTGAGCCTCAGCGAGGCCGACATCCAGCCCGAGCTGGATCGGCGCCGCCCCGGCACCTCGCGCCATGTGACCCAGCGCAACGAGCCCGATGCCGTCGAGATCCTCTCCGGCGTCTACGAGGGCCTCACCACTGGCACGCCGATCTGCCTGCTGATCAAGAACACCGACCAGCGCAGCAAGGACTACGGCAACATCCTTGACACCTTCCGCCCCGGCCACGCCGACTACAGCTACTGGCGCAAATACGGCCTGCGCGATCCGCGCGGCGGCGGCCGCTCCTCGGCGCGCCTGACCGCGCCCATGGTGGGGGCCGGCGCGGTGGCGCGCAAATGGTTGAAGCAGCAGTACGGCACCGAGTTCCGCGGGTGCATGACCCAGCTGGGCGAGCTGGAGATCCCCTTCGAGGGCTGGCAGCATGTGGGGCAGAACCCCTTCTTCGCCGCCAACGCCAGCAAGATCGCCGAGCTGGAGGACTATATGGACGCCCTGCGCAAGGCCGGCGACTCGGTGGGCGCGCGCATCCGCGTGGAAGCCACCGGCGTGCCGGTGGGCCTGGGCGAGCCACTGTTCGACAAGCTGGACGCCGAGATCGCCTACGCGATGATGGGCATCAACGCGGTCAAGGGCGTGGAGATCGGCGCCGGCTTTGCCAGCGTGGCGCAGCGTGGCAGCCAGCATGGCGACGAGCTGACCCCCGGCGGCTTTGCCAGCAACAACGCCGGTGGCGTGCTGGGTGGCATCTCCACCGGCCAGGATCTTTCGGTCTCGATCGCCATCAAGCCCACCAGCTCGATCCGCAGCGCCAAGGCCTCGATCAACCGCGCCGGCGAGCCCACCCAGGTGGAAACCTTTGGCCGCCACGACCCCTGCGTGGGCATCCGCGCCACCCCCATCGCCGAGGCCATGCTGGCCCTGGTGCTGATGGACCATGCGCTGCGCCACCGCGCGCAATGTGGTGACGTGCGGCACGCGCTGCCGGCCATCCCCTCGCACATCTGATGGCCGACGCGGCCGCTGCCCCCGGCCGCACGCTGGGTGCCTGCGCGCTGCTGTCCTTCGCCTATTTCGCCAGCATCGGCGCCTTCAATCCCTACGCGCCGCTCTGGTACAAGGAACTGGGCCTGCCGGTGTTCGCGATCGGCGTGCTGGTCTCGATCTCGAGCTGGACGCGGCTGTTCGCGCCCTATGCCTGGGGCGCGCTGGCCGACCGCAGCGGCCAGCGCGTGCGCCTGATCCGCTGGGCCAGCCTGGCCTGCTTGCTGGCCTCGCTGGGCTTTCTGCTGCCACCCGGCTTTGCCAGCCTGGCGGCGGCCTGCTTTCTGATGTACCTGTTCAACGCCGCCATCGTGCCGCTCACCGAGACCGTGGTGGCGGCGCAGTTGGTGACCCAGGGCGGCGGCATGGATGCGCGCAAGTACGGGCGCGTGCGCGTCTGGGGCTCGGTCGGCTTTCTCAGCACGGTGCTGCTGGCCGGCTGGTGGTTCCAGCATTTCGGCATGCGCTACTTCGCCTGGACCGTGATCGCCCTGCTGCTGCTGGTGGTGTGGGCCGCGCACCGCCTGCCCGAGCAGCATGCGCCCTCGCATGGCCATGAGCCGGCGCCGCCGCTGCGCGAGGTGCTCAGCCACCCGGAGGTGCGCTGGTTTTTCGCCGGCGTGTTCCTCACCGTGCTGGCGCATTCGGCCCTCTATGCCTTCTTCAGCCTCTACCTGGACGAGCTGGGCTATGGCAAGCCGGTGGTGGGCGGGCTGTGGGCGGTGTCGGTGGTGGTGGAGATCGTCTGGTTTGCCTTCCAGGGCCGCTTGCTGGAGCGCGGCAGCCTGCATGGCTGGCTGATGGCGGCGGCGCTGCTGTCGGCCGCACGCTTTGCCGCCACCGCCGCCTTTGGTGCCTGGGTCTGGGTGCTGGTGCTGGCGCAGTGCACCCATGCGCTCACCTTTGCCGCCCAGCACACCGCCTGCATCGCGCTGGTGACGCGCTACTTCCCGGGGCGCTTGCGCGGCCGCGGCCAGGCGCTCTACTCGGTGCTGGGCTATGGCTGCTCGGGCGTGCTGGGCAGCGTGGGCGGCGCCTCGCTGGCCTCGCTGTGGGGCTATGCCGCCACCTTCTGGGCGGCCACCGCGGCGGCGCTGCTGGGCGCGCTGTGCTGCTGGCGCAGCGCCCGGCTGGACGCCACGCGCTGACGCGCGCACTTTGCATTTCGTCACGGTTGGTCACGCATGGGCCACCTTTTGTCCGTGCTGTGAGCATCCGGGGTCGAGCAATCCGCAGTTCGTCGCAGGCCCCCTGGCAGCCGCGAATCGCGTCCCTACACTGCCCCCACTTTCAACATCCGCTTCGATCGGGGGAACCATGCGCAAGCAATGGATTTATGGTGGTGTGGCCGTGGCCATCTTGGCCGGTGGTACCGGTGTGGCCGTGTTTGCCAGCAAGGGCGATAGCCCCAAGAAACCCGATGACAAGAAGGCCGAGGTGGCCCTGGAGTTCACCGCTGGCGAGGTCGTCAAGCCGACCAAGGTCAGCATGCCCGAGTTGATCGAGTTCTCGGGCCCGCTGGTGGCGCCGGGCACGGTGGTGGTGCGCAGCAAGTCGGCCGGCACCCTGCTCAGCCTGGCGGTGGCCGAAGGCAGCCGCGTGCGTGTCGGCCAGGCCCTGGGCCAGGTCGATCTGGAGGAGCTGCGCTACCGCGCCGCCGAGCGCAGCGCCAGCGTGGAATCCGCCCGCGCCCAGCTCGATCAGGCCGAGCGCCAGTACAAGGCCAACCAGGGCCTGGCCGATCAGAAATTCATTGCCTCCACCGCGCTGGACACCTCGCGTGCCGCGCTGGAAGCGGCGCGCGCCTCCCTGCTCAGCGCCAAGGCCCAGTACGACACCAGCCAGGTGGTGCTGCGCCAGGCCGCCCTGGTGGCACCCATCAACGGCGTGGTGTCCAAGCGCCATGCCCTGCCGGGCGAGAAGCTGGCACCCGAGCAGCAGATCCTCAGCATCGTCGACCTCAGCAAGCTGGAGCTGGCGGGCCTGGTGGGCACGCACGAGGTCAGCCGGCTCAAGCCCGGCATGGCGGTGAACGTGCGCATCGAGGGCGTGGACAAGCCGGTGGAGGCTCGCATCGCCCGCATCGCGCCGGCCGCCGAACCCGGCACCCGCTCGATCGGCGTGACCCTGGAGCTCAGCAACCCCAAGGAGGAGTTCCGTGCCGGCCAGTACGCGGTCGCCCGCGTGGAGCTGCAGGACGATGCGCAGCGCCTGGCGGTGCCGATTGCCGCGGTGGGCAGCACCTCGGGCCAGGACCATGTCTGGATGATCGAAAAGGGCGCGCTGGTGCGCCGCATCGTCACCACTGGCCGGCGCGACCAGCGCGAGGGCCGCGTCGAGGTGTTGCAAGGCCTCAGCGCGGACGCCCAGGTGCTGGCGGCGCGCTTCGACAATCTGCGCGAAGGCAGCAAGGCCGAGGTGGTGGCCGCCAAATCCAAGGATGCCAAGGTGGCCAGCGCCGTGGCAGCCCCGGCGGCCAACTGAGGAGCACGCCATGTGGATGACACGCGTCTCGATTCAAAACCCGGTCTTCGCCACCATGGTGATGGTGGCCCTCTGCGTGCTGGGCCTGTTCAGCTACGCCAAGCTGGGCGTGGAGAACCTGCCCGACATCTCCATCCCGGTGGCCTCGGTTGACGTGCGCTACCCCGGCGCCTCGCCCGAGGCGGTGGAGCGTGAAATCGCCAAGCCGCTGGAAGAGGCGCTCAACAGCATCGCTGGCGTCGAGAAGGTGATCTCGCGCAGCTTCGAGGGCCGTGTGCAGGCCCAGGTCGAGTTCGGCCTCAACACCGACATGGGCCGCGCCATGCAGGAGGTGCGTGACCGCGTCTCCGCCGTGCAGGCGATCTTCCCCAAGGATGCCAAGGCGCCCACCGTGGCGCGCGCCTCGGTGGAGGAGAACCAGCCGGTGGTGCTGGCCGCGCTGATGAGCAAGACGCGCCCGGCGCGCGAGCTCTCGATGATGGCCGAGCTGACGGTGGCCAAGCGCCTCGGTCGCGTCGACGGCGTGGCGCGGGTGGACGTGAGCGGCATGGTGACGCGCGAGGTGCGCATCGATCTGGATCCGCTGCGCCTGCGCGCCTACAACGTCACGCCGGCCGAAATCTCGGCCGCCCTGCGTGACGCCAATATGGACCAGCCGGTGGGCCTGATTTCCGACCAGACCGCCGACGCGATCCTGCGCGTCGAGGGCCGCGTCAAGGATCCCAAGCAGTTCGTCAACGTGGTGGTGGCACGGCGTGGCAATCTGGTGCTGACCCTGGGCGACCTGGGCAAGCTGGTCGAGCGTGAGCGCGAGGCCGACAGCATCGCGCGCATCAACGGCGCCCAGGCCGTGACCTTCAATGTCTTCAAGCAGCAGGACGCCAACATCGTCGCCACCGGCGACGGCGTCAAGGAAGCGATGGCCGAGCTACGCAAGAGCCTGCCGGCCGATGTCGAGCTGAACCTGATCTACGCCTCCAGCGACAACGTCAAGAATTCGCTCGAAGGTCTCAAGCACACCCTGATCGAGGGCGCGCTGCTGACCGTGGCCATCGTGTTCCTGTTCCTGCACAGCTGGCGCTCCACCATCATCACGGGCCTGACCCTGCCGATCGCGGTGATCTCCAGCTTCATCGCCGTGCATGCCTTCGGCTTCACGCTCAACTTCATGACCATGATGGCGCTCTCGCTGTGCATCGGTCTGTTGATCGACGATGCCATCGTGGTGCGCGAGAACATCGTGCGCCATGTGGCGATGGGCAAGGACCACCACCGCGCCGCCGAAGACGGCACCAACGAGATCGGCCTGGCGGTGATGGCCACCACCTTCGCGATCTGCGCGGTGTTCGTGCCGGTCTCTTTCATGGGCGGCATCATCGGCAAGTTCTTCTACCCCTTCGGCATCACGGTGGCGGTGGCGGTGCTGGTGAGCCTGTTCGTCAGCTTCACGCTCGACCCGATGCTGAGCTCGGTCTGGAAGGACCCGCCCAGCCATTATCTGAAGCGCATGCCGGTGATCGGGCACATGATCCGTGCCACCGACCTGGGCATGGATGTGCTGCACCGGGTCTATGAGCGCACCATCCGCTGGGTGTTCTCGGGTCGCCGCTACCGCGCCTGGCTGCCGGTGTTCGCGCGCCCCTTCGATGCCCAGGGCCTGCGCGACCGCACGCAAAAGCGCCGCCTGCGCTTTGCCACCATCACGCCGCGCGGCCTGGTGCTGTGGGGCGGCACGCTGAGTTTCTTCATTGCGCTGGTGCTGGCCGGTTTCGTGGGCTCGGAGTTCGCGCCCAAGACGGACGACAGCTTCACCCAGATCAACCTGCGCCTGCCGGTGGCCTCCAGCCTGGAGCGCAGCAGCACCAAGGTGGCGCAGATCGAGGAGATCCTGAACCGCTACCCGGAGATCAAGACGGTCTCCACCGTGGTCGGCAGCACCGGCGAGGGCCTGGCCACCGGCCGCAACCAGGCCACGCTGAGCATCTCGCTGGTGGACAAGAAGGCGCGCAAGCGCAGCCAGAAGGAGATCGAGGACGCGATCCGCGCCGACATCGCCAAGATCCCCGGCGTGGACGCCAGCGTCGGTGGCAACCGCGAGATCTGGATCACCATCCTGGGCAATGATCCCGAGGTGCTGACCCAGGTGGCCAACGACCTGGTCGCCAAGATCAAGAAGATCAAGGGCGCCGTGGACGTGGAGACCACCGTCAAGCCCGGTTTGCCGGCCTTCGCCGTCAAGCTCAAGGACTCGGCCATCCGCGAACTGGGCCTCACCGGCCCGCAGGTGGCGGCATCGCTGCGCGCCTATGTCAATGGCGACGTGGCCACCTACTGGACCACGCCCGATGGCAACCAGGTCGAGGTGCTGCTGCGCCTGCCGGTGGAGCAGCGCCAGCGTGTCGACCAGATGCTCAAGCTGCCGGTGGCCTTTGCCAAGGACGGCTCGCCGATCGCGCTGGACCAGGTGGCCACCATCGAGCCGGTGTTCAACCCCGAGGTGATCCGCCGCCAGAACCTGCAGCGCCGCGAGGCCGTGTTCGCCGGCGTCGAGGGTCGCCCCTCCGGCGACGTCAACGCGGATGTGCAGAAGCTCATCAAGGCCACCCATCTGCCGCCCGGCACCAGCTTCAATGTGGACGGTGCCGGCAAGCAGCAGGCCGACGCCTTCAAGGGTCTGCTGGCGGCCATGGGCCTGGCGGTGATCTTCATCTACATCGTGCTGGCCAGCCAGTTCGGCAGCTTCGTGCAACCCATCGCCATCATGGCCTCGCTGCCCCTGGCCCTGATCGGCGTGATGCTGGCCCTGTTGGTCACCGGGACCACGCTGAACGTGTTCTCGATGATCGGCCTGGTGATGCTGATGGGCCTGGTGACCAAGAACGCCATCCTGCTGGTGGACTTTGCCAACCATGCCCGCAAGGCCGGCGCCTCGGTGCCCGATGCCCTGCTGCAGGCCGGCCTGATCCGCATGCGCCCCATCATCATGACCACCGCGGCGATGGTGTTCGGCATGTTGCCGATGGCCATCGCGCTCAACGAGGGTGGCGAGATCCAGGCGCCGATGGGCCGCGCCATCATCGGCGGCGTGATCACCTCGACCATCCTGACCCTGGTGGTGGTGCCGGTGCTGTACTCCTACCTGGTGCGCCTGCGCAAGCCGGCGCCCAAGGGCTCGCAGACTGCCGCGGCGGACGCAACCCATGGCAGCGCGATGCCGCTGGACATGCCCGGCGCCATGCCCGCCGCGAAGGACTGACGGTTCAAGCTTGCGGTGAGACGCAGCCTGGAGGCCCCGACTGGTTCGGGGCCTTTTTTTCGTCGCAGTGGTGGCGCCAAAGCTGCCGCAGCGCCGCTTCGAAATGCGTGGCGAAGCGGGGCGCGTCGCACAGCGGCGAGCGCAGCAGGCGCGCGCGCAGACCCTGGCGCAACACCGCCAGGGCCGGCAGGTCGGCGGCATGCCGCTGCGCCAAGGCCAGATAGTCGGCGCGGTCGGCGGCCACCCAATCAGGCAGTTGCAGGTTTTGCATGATGCTGACGCCCTGGCGCGACAGCGGCGTGGTGCCGGCCAGGGTCAGCACCGGCACACCCATCCACAGCGCCTCCATGCTGGTGGTGCCGCCGGGGTAGGGGAAGGGGTCCAGCGCGATGTCGACGTTTGCGTAGCAACGCAGATAGTCGGCGCGCGGGCTGGCGCCCTCCAGCCACAGGCGCTCGGCGGGCACGCCCAGCGCGGCAAGGCGGGCCTGCAGGCCGGCGCGCGTGCTGGCGATATCCAGCTGGGCATTCTTCAGGTACAGCCAGCTGCCCGGCACCGCGGCCAGCAGCTCGGCCCACAAGCGCAGCACCGCGTCGTTGAGCTTGTTGAGCTTATTGAAGCAGCCGAAGGTGAGATGGCCGCGTGTGGCAGCGGGCAGGGGGGCTACCGGCAGTGCCGGCGTGGGCGGCGTGAAGCACAGAAAACTCTCGGGCAGGCGCCACAGCCGTTCGGTGAAGGCCGCCTCCGTGCCCGGCGGTGCAATCCAGGGGTCGCTCAGCACATAGTCGATGGCGGCCACGCCGGTGCTGGCGCAATAGCCCAGCCAGGAGAGCTGCAGCGGCGCGGGCTTGCGCGCGAACACGGGCAGGCGGTTGCCCGCGGTGTGGCCCGAGAGGTCGATCAGGATGTCAACGCCGTCCGCCTCGATCTGCGCCGCCAGCTGCGCATCGCTCATGTCCTGCACCTGGCGCCAGCCTGAAACGCTGGCCTTCAGCGCTGCGCTGAGGCCATCGTGCTGCGCATTATTCGCATAGATCAGCAGGGTCAGCCTGTCGCTGGCCTGCGCCGCCAAGGCCGCCAGCAAGGCTTGCAGAAAGTAGCCGACCGGATGCTCGCGCAGGTCGGCCGACACCAGACCGACGCGCAGGCAGCGCGTCGGCTCGGCGGCGTCGGGCCAGCCGTCGCGCGCCGGGGTGATGCTGGCCAGCATTGCGCCATAGCGTTCGGCCGCGGCGCGCGCTGCGGCCGCTGCATCGGGCTCCAGATGGCACTGCAGGAACAGCAGGTCGCTATGGGCCCAGCGCTGCTCGGGTTGCAGGGCCAGGATGCGCCGATAGCAATGCGCCGCGCCGTCGAAGTCGCCGAGTTCGCGCAGGGCGGCGGCCAGATTGCCATGGGCCAGCGTGTCGGTGGGGCGGGCGGCGATGGCGCGACGGTAGAGCGTCAGGGCTTCGTCGAGACGGCCCTGGGCCTTCAAGGTGTTGCCGAGGTTGTTCAGCAATTCGGTGGCGCCGGGATCGAGCGCGAGGCCGCGCCGGTAGAGTGCCTCCGCGTCGGCAAGCCGGCCCAGCCCCTGCTGCAGCAGGCCCAGATTGCACAGGGCGGGCAGATGCTGGGGTTGCCGCCGCAGCAGCTGCTGGTAGCGGGCGATCGCGGCCTCGGTCCGGCCCTGCGCGGCCAGGGCATGGGCCGCATCGAACAGCGCCTTGCCCAGCAGCGACTGGGCGGCGGCGAAGTCGGGCTTGAGGGCGAGCGCGCGCTCGAACGAAGCCAGCGCCTCGTCCATGCGGCCAAGCCGCTGCAGCACCAGGCCGAGATTGCAATGCGCTTCGACGAAACCCGGCTTCAGTTGCAGGGCGCGTTGCAGGCGAGACTGGGCTTCGTCCAGCCGCCCGGCGCGCATCAGCGCCAGGCCAAGGTTGCCATGCGCCTCGGCGAAATCGGGGCGCAGCGCGAGGGCGTCCCGGTAGCAGCCCAGCGCTTCCTCATGCCGGCCCTGCTGGCTCAGGAGATTGCCGAGATTGCTGGGCAGTTCGGCATCGTCCGGCAGCAGCGTGCGCGCGCGCCTCAGCGTCTCGATGGCCTCCTTGCCCTGGGCCTGCAGGGCGACGCCGAGCGCCTTCCAGAGCGCGCCCGAGTCCGGAAAGCTCAGCAGCAATGCGCGTGCGGCCCGCTCCATCTCGTCATAGCGCCTGGCGTTGAAGCTCAGCAGCAGCGGCTGCAGTTCGAGCGGAGAAGGGTCGCGCGTTGCGCTCATCGTTGGGGCATCGGGGCTGTTCTGGCGGGCGGCGCGATTATCCAGGCACGGCTCGCCGCCAGCGTGCCGCAACGCTGGGGCAGACCCGGCTTGTGGATTGGTTCAGGATCGCTAGCATGCGCTTCCACATGCGACATTCACTGCTTGCTTTCGCCATCGGCCTCGCCTGCTGCCTGCCAGCCATGGCGCGCGCCGCGCCCGCCCTGCGCCTGCTCAGCGAAGAGTTCGCACCGGTCAATTTCAGCGAGAACGGCGTTGGCAAGGGCCTGTCGGTCGAGATCGTGCGCGAGATCCAGCAGCGCCTGGGCGCGCCGGCCGAGATCGAGTTCATGCCCTGGAGCCGCGCCTACCGCGAAGCCCAGGGCCGTGAGCCGGTGGCGCTGTTCGCGATGGCGCGCACGCCGGCGCGCGAGAAGCTCTTCAAATGGGTTGGCCCCATCGTCACCTTCTACAGCTCGATCTACGCCCCCAACGGCGACGGCGTGCGCCTGCGCAGCCTCAACGATGCGAAGAAGGTCAAGGCGGTGCTGGTGGTGCGCGACTGGTACACCGGCGAGCAGCTCAGCACCCAGGGCTTCAAGAACCTGGTGCCGGTGAGCGACCCGGTGCAGGGCATCAAGATGCTGCAGGCGCGGCGCGCACCGCTGTTTGCCACCGAGCGCATCACCATGCCGCAAATCATGGCCCAGGCCGGCGTGCCGGCGGACGCTTTCGAGGTGGTCTACAGCTTTGCCAGCTCCGAGGGCTATATCGCGTTCTCGCTCACCACGTCCGATGCCACCGTGAAGGCCTGGCAGCAGCAGCTCGACGCGATGAAGCAGGACGGTCGTTTTCTGACCATCTACAAGCGCTGGTTGCCCAACGACAACCCGCCGCTGGGCAAGCGCTGAGAAGGCGCTAGAGGCTTTGCCTCAGCACCAGCTCGTAGCCCAGGTCCAGGCTGGGCGCGGCGGGCTGCTCGCCGCGGATCAGGCCCAGCAGCATGCGTGCGGCTTCGCGGCCGATCGCGGCACGCGGCGTGCGCACCGTGCTGAGCGCCGGCAGCATCTGGTCGCTGCCGGTCAGGTCGTTGAAGCCCGCCACCGCCACCCGCGTGGGCACGGCAATGCGCAGGCGCAGCGCGGCCAGCAGCGCCCCCTGGGCCAGGTCGTCGTTGCAGAAGAAGATCGCATCGGTGTCGGGCTGTTCGCGCATCAGCTGCTCGAACAGTTCCGCGCCCAGCGCCATCGAGGAGGGGCGGGGCGATAGCAGCTCGCGCTTGGGCTCGTGGCGGCCGGCCAGCTGCATGGCCTGGCGATAGCCGCTGGCGCGCTGCAGGGTGCGCGGATCCAGTTGGGCGGCCACGAAGGCGATGCGCTGGCGGCCATGCGCGAGCAGGCATTGCGTCATCGCGCGGCCGGCATCCGACTGCGAGAAGCCCACGCTGTAGACCCCCGGCTCGGCATGCGTTTCCATCACATGCACGCAGGGCACGCCGCTGTCGGCGATCAGGCGCCGGGCGGCCTCGGTGCGGTCGAAGCCGGTCACGATCAGGCCGGCCGGCCGGTGCATCAGGTAGGCGCGCAGCAGCGCCTCCTCCTCGTCGGGGCGGTAATGGGTGACGCCAATCAGACTTTGGTAGCCGGCCTCCAGCAGGCTGCGCTGGGCCGCGTCCAGCAGGTCCACGAACAGGGCATTGCTGAGCAGGGGGATCAGCACGGCCACCTGGGTGCTGCGCGAGGAGGCCAGCGCGCGCGCCGCCGGGTCGGGCACATAGCCCAGGCGTTCGGCGGCCTCGCGCACCCGGTTCACCAGCTCGCTGGCGACCGCGCGTTCGCCGCGCAGCGCGCGCGACACGGTGATGGGGCTGACGCCCGCTGCCTGGGCCACCTCGGCCAGCGTGGTGCGGCCGGTGGCACGGCGTCGTTTTGGTGCGGTTGGCGCGGACATGGCCGTAGTTTCCCTGATGTGGTGCGTCTGGTCTGGGCGCTAGGATAGCGCTGTCCTGACCTTTGAGCCATGCGGTGTTTCACCCATGCGAGGCCGGGGCACTTGCAGCAGGTGCCGGGTCACCTGGTTTTTTTACTTGAATGGGATAGCGCTGTCCAATGCATGCCATCACCGTCATGGGTGTCGCCGGTTGCGGCAAAACCAGCTTGGGTCAGGGGCTGGCAGCGGCCCTGGGCTTCACCTTTCTGGAGGGCGACAGCTTTCACGATGCGGCGTCGGTGGCCAAGATGGCGGCCGGCAGCGCGCTGACCGACGCCGACCGCCATGGCTGGCTGGAGCGCCTGGCGCTGCAGCTGCAGGCCCATCCCCAGGGCGTGGTGCTGAGCTGCTCCGCGCTCAAACGCAGCTACCGCGAGCGCCTGCGCGCGGCGCGGCCGGATTTGGGCTTCGTGTTCCTCGAGATCAGCCCCGAGTTGGCGCTGCAGCGCGTCGCCGCGCGTGCGCACCAGCATCTGTTCCCCGCCAGCCTGGTGCAAAGCCAGTTCCAGACCCTCGAATCGCCATGCGGCGAGGCCGGGGTCCTCACGGTGTCGGCGGCCTTGCCGCCGCAAGAACAACTCGACCTGGCCGCCGGCTGGGCAAGGAGCCAAGCATGACGAGTAGCAGCAGTTCCGGCAGGCCACTCTGGCTGCGCCTCAGCGAGGGCGCGATGGCCGCCTGCCTGGCGGTGATGGCCGCCGCCGTCTTCGTCAACGTGGTGTTGCGCTACGGCTTCGGCAGCGGCGTGGCGGCCAGCGAAGAGCTCTCGCGCCTGCTGTTTGTCTGGATGGTCTTCATCGGCGCCACTGCGGCCTATCCGCGCGGCGAGCACATGGCCTTCACCAGCTTTCTGCTGCCGCTGCGCAGCCGGCCGCGCGCGCTCATGCTGATGGCCGCCGTGATCCGCGCCGCCGTGGTGCTGGCGGCCAGCCTGGTGGCCTGGGGCGCCTGGCAGCAGGTGCGGGTGGGCGTGGACAGCCAATCGGTGGTGCTGGGCTATTCCAGCGCGCTGCTGCCGCTGCCGGCCCTGCTTAGCTCGCTGGCGATCGCGCTGATGGCGTTATGGCAGTTGCTGCGCGCTGCGCCGCTCGATCTTGGCCACGACCTGGAGGTGGAATGATGGTCATGGGCTTGAGCAACGAGGCGCTGGCCTTCGTGATCTTCTCGGTCGGCATGCTGGCGCTGATGGGCATCGGCATGCCGATGGCCTTCGCCCTCGTGCTGACCGGCGCCGGCATGGCCTGGGCGCTGGATTTCTGGGACACCCAGCTGCTGGCGCAGAACCTGGTGGCCGGGGTGGACAGCTTCCCGCTGCTGGCCGTGCCCTTCTTCATCCTGGCCGGCGAGCTGATGAATGCCGGTGGCATCAGCCGGCGCATCATCACCATGGCGCAGGCCTGGGTGGGCCATATCCGCGGCGGCCTGGGCTTCGTGGCGATCGGCGCCGCGGTGCTGATGGCCAGCATGAGCGGCTCGGCGCTGGCCGACACCGCCGCGCTGGCCACCATCCTGCTGCCCATGATGCAGCGCCATGGTTATCCCATGCACACCTCGGCCGGGCTGATCGCCTCGGGCGGCATCATCGCGCCCATCATCCCGCCCTCGATGCCCTTCGTGATCTATGGCGTGACCACCAACACCTCGATCTCGGCGCTGTTCCTCTCGGGCATCGTGCCGGGGCTGATCATGGGCGTGGGCCTGGTGGTGGCCTGGAAGCTGCAGCTGCGCAAGATCGATCTGCCCCAGGGCGAGCCGCTGCCGATGCGCGAGCGCCTGCGCGCCACCGTGAAGGCCTTCTGGGCCCTGCTGATGCCGCTGATCATCATCGGCGGCATGAAGTCGGGCCTGTTCACGCCCACCGAGGCGGCCGTGGTGGCGGCCGTCTATGCCCTGGTGGTGGCCTTCTTCGTGCACCGCGAGCTGAGCCTGGCCGGCTTCCACGAGGTGCTGGTGCGTGCCGCCAAGACCACCGCGGTGGTGATGTTCCTGTGCGCCGGCGCCCAGGTGGCCAGCTACATGATCACGCTGGCCGATCTGCCCGGCGTGCTGACCGGCTGGCTGGGCGCGCTGGTGGAGTCGCCGCGCCTCTTGATGGCGGTGATGATGATCGCCCTGGTGGTGATAGGCACGGCGCTGGACCTCACGCCCACCATCCTGATCTTCGCGCCGGTGATGCTGCCGATCGCGGTGAAGGCCGGCATCGACCCGGTCTACTTCGGCCTGATGTTCGTGCTCAACGGCGCCATCGGCCTGATCACCCCGCCGGTGGGCACGGTGCTGAATGTGGTGGCCGGCGTGGGCCGCCTGTCCATGCACCAGGTCATCAAGGGCGTGAACCCCTTCCTCATCACCTATGTGCTGATACTGACCCTGTTCACCCTGTTCCCGCAAATCGTCATCGCGCCGGTGGCGTGGATGCGCTGAACCCATGCTCAAGGAGACCCCGTTCATGACCAAGCTGACCCTCAGAATCCTCGTCACCGCGCTGGCCCTGGCCGCCGGCAGCGCCATGGCGCAGGACATCAAGCCGCGCCTGATCCGCTTTGGCTACGGCCTGGCCGAGGCCAGCAACCAGGGCAGGGCGGTCAAGCTCTTTGCCGAGCAGCTCGCCGCGGCCTCGGGCGGCAAGATGAAGCTGCGCGCCATCGGCGGCGCGGCGCTGGGCCCCGACACGCAAATGCAGCAGGCGTTGATCGGCGGTGCGCAGGAAATGATGGTGGGTTCCACCGCCACCCTGGTGGGCATCGTCAAGGAGATGGCGCTGTGGGACACGCCCTTCCTGATCAACAACGCCAAGGAAGCCGACGCCTTGCTGGACGGGCCGATCGGCGAGAAGGTCAAGGCCAAGCTGGAAGAGAAAGGCCTGGTGGGCCTGGTGTACTGGGAGAACGGCTTCCGCAACCTCACCAACAACAAGCGCGCGGTGGCCAGGCTGGAGGATCTGGACGGCATCAAACTGCGCGTGATGCAGAACAACGTCTTCCTCGACAGCTTCAAGAGCCTGGGCGCGAATGCCGTGCCCTTGCCCTTCTCGGAGCTGTTCAGCGCGCTCGAGACCAAGGCGGTGGACGGGCAGGAGAACCCCTACAACACGATTCTCTCCAGCAAGTTCTACGAGGTGCAGAAGTACCTCACCGTCACCAACCATGTCTACAGCCCCTGGATCGTGCTGGTGAGCAAGAAGTACTGGGACGGCCTCAGCAAGGACGAGCGCGCGGCGCTGCAGAAGGCCGCCGTCGCCGCGCGCGAGTTCGAACGCAAGGACACGCGCGACGAGGCCGCCAAGGCGCTCGCCGACCTCAAGGCCAAAGGCATGCAGATCAACGAGCTGAGCCCCGCCGAGGCCGGCCGCATGCGCGACCGCCTGACGCGCGTGAACGCCAGCATTGCCGCCAACGTCGGCATGGATCTCTGGAACGAGACCCAGGCCGAGCTGGGCAGGCTGCGCGCCAGGAAGTAAGTCGGCAGGCGGCGCGGCCTGGCTGTGCCTCAGGGCAGCGTCAGGCTCAGCGCCAGCGCATCGCTGTTGCTGACGTCGATGATCAAGGTCTTGCTGAGGCTGGCCGTGCTGGCCACCAGGCTGTACTTGCCGGTCGGCGTGGCGGTGTCGGCCAGGAAGCTCAGCGCCGTGGCGTTGGCCAGGTAGGCGGTCTTGACCGGCGCCGCGCTCGGCAGAGTCAAGGCGAAGGAGCCCGTCAGGCCGTCCACTGGCATCGCAGCCACCTCGACGGTGGGGCCGCCGGTGTAGGTCTTGCGCGCCACCACCATGGCGTCGATCGGGCTCACCGCCGGGTTCAGGGTCACCGTGCCGCTGGCCAGATGCTGGCCCGACAGCGGCGGGTCGATCGGCGCGCTGGCGGCGTTGAGCGTGGTGTTCGCGGTGCTGCTCACCGGCACGCCCGTCACCGTGGCGGTGGCCCGGCCGCTGCTCTGAATCACCACGTCGTAGTTGCCCACCGGCAGGGGCGCCAGCACGAACTTGCCGCTGGCGTCCGGCACCGTGGACTTGACCGGCACGCCGTTGAGCTGGGCCGAGACCTGGGTGCCAGCGGCCAGCGCCGGCACCACATAGCCGATCACGCGCTGGGCCGCATCGCTCACCCGCGGCAGCACCGCCACCACCGGCTTGAGGTTGTAGCCGCCCGAGTTGCCTAGGCGCACCACCGACCGGCAGGCGTCGAAGTCCAGCACCATGTCGGCCACCTGATCGGCGGCCACGTCGATATTGGCATTCAGCTTCAGCCCGCTCTGCAGCGCGCTGGGCGTGCTGAGCGCGACCTCCTGGCCACCGCTGGGCGTGACGGCGTTGGCCATCGGGTTGGCGCCATCATTGGCCGCCAGCACCAGACGCAGCTGGGTGTACTTGCCGGCGGGCAGGGCGGTCTGGCCGAGTTCGCTCAGCACGCCGTTGGTGAGCGTCAGCAGGTCGACACGCTTGGCCGGTGCCAGCACCAGCTCCGACCAACCCGCGTCGCCGTCGGCGGCGTTGCTGCTCTGGTGCACGCGCACCTTCTGCACCGACACGAAGACATGCTCGTAGCCACAGCTGGGTGCATCGGTCAGCGCCACGCGCAGACTGCCCATAGTGGAGGCGGGCGGCGGGCTGGTGCCGGCGTCGCCACCGCCACCGCCGCAGGCGCCGAGGATGACTGCCAGCGCGGCAGCGGCCAGACGGGATGCGAGGGGCGTATTTTTTGCGATGTTCATGGTGTGGATCTCCTGGAAAGTGGAACTCCCTGGACGAGTTCCTGGCTAGCTTTCGAATTTGATCCGAGCCGGGGCGCTGGCGCCGGAAGCGGCGTGTTGCAGGTGTAAGCAGGCGTTTTGCTCAGCCCTGGACCTGATTCCGCCCACCCTGCTTGGCGCGGTAGAGCGCGGCATCGGCGCAGGCTTGCCAATGGGCCAGATCCCGGCCCTCGGCGGCCCCCGCGGCAGCGAAGCCGAGGCTGATCGTGACCCTGAGTTCGGGATGCACGTCGCTGAAGTCAAGCGCCTGCACGGCCTTGCGGACACGCTCGGCCACGGCCCGCGCGGCGTCCGCATCGGTGCCCGGCAGCACGACCAGGAATTCTTCACCGCCCACGCGCCCCAGCAGGTCACCCTGGCGCAGCTGCGCCCTGCCGGTCTGCGCCACCCGCTGGATCACCAGGTCGCCGGCCGCGTGGCCATGCTGATCGTTGACTCGCTTGAAGTGGTCGATGTCGAACATCAGCAGGCTTACCGCGTGCTGGCCGAAGCGCCGCGAGGCCAGGCATTGCTGCGCGTAGCGCTCGACGCAGCGGCGGTTCGCCACGCCGGTGAGGGTGTCGGTCAAGGCCAGGTCGCGGTACTTGCGGCTGCGCAGGCGCCAGCGCCAGGCGATCGCCACGACCGCCACCAGCAACACCAGCGCCAGCGCGATCGCGAGGTATTGGGCCCGCCGCGCCGCGATCAAGGCCTGGATCTGCCGCTCGCGCTGCGACGCGTCGAATTGCTGCCGCATCCACTGGCTGCGCTGGTCCGCCTGCTGGCTCACCTGTGCCTCGCGCAGGGTCTGGTAACGCCTGAGATCCGCGTACGCGGCCGCGTGTTGGCCCAGGGCCGCCCGCGTCGCGGCGCGGCTCTCGAGCAGCATGGTGAGGTAGCGGGTCTGGCCCTCCGCCTCCCAGGTGGGCAGCAAGGCGTCGAACAGGCGGGCCGCCTCGGCATGCTTGCCCAGCCCGGCCAGGGCGCGGGCGCGCTGGAACTCGGGCATGCGATCCGTGATGCCGACCTTGTCAAAGGCACGGCGTGCCGCGCTTGCCGAGGCCAGCGCCTCGGTGTAGCGCTTGGCCTTCACCTCGCTCATCGCCTGGCCCGCCAGGGCCGCGGCGAGGTTGGCGAAATCGCCGCGCGCCTCGGCGCCTTGCTGCACCTGGCGGAACAGCGCCATTGCCGTGTCCAGCTGACCGAGGTCGTGGTACGAGTAGGCAAGCTGCAGCAGATCGCTGACCAGCGAATCCCAACGGTCCAGGCGCGCGGACTGCTGGCGGCTGCGCTCCAGGTACTGGATCGCCAGCTCCAGCTCGCCGATGCGCCGATAGGCGATGCCGATGTTCTGCAGTGCGAAGCCGTAGTCCGAGGTGCCGCGGGCCTCCGCCAGCCGGTAGGCCTCCAGCGCATCCGTCAGCGCCAGCGCATGCTGGCCGGTTTGCGAGCGCGCTCCGCTGCGCACCCCCAGCAACGTCAGCAACATGTCTTCCTGCTTCAGCGCGCGGGCCAGCTCGATGCCCTCGGTGTAGCTGGCGATTGCCGCGGCGGCGCTGCGCAGCGGCTCCTGCAGGCGCCCCGCGCATTCCAGCAGCAGCAGGCGATCGGCGTCCTTTTCAAGCCCGGCCTTGAGCGTCTGCTCGACACCGCGCAAAAAGGTCTCGGGCTCGAGCGGGTCCTGGCACTCCAGCACCCTCAGCGCCAGCGCATTTCGGCTGTCCTGCGGGGTCAGGCGGGCTTGCAGGCCGTTCAGCAATTGCCGGCGTTGCTCCAGCGCGGCGGGCAGGCCGGCACGCTGCAGCCGCGCGATCTCTTGGCCCAACGCCACGCTGCCGGCATCTGCGGCGCGCGCGCCGGCCGACAAGCCGCCTGCGGCCAGCAGCGCGCCTGCGAGCAGCAGGGCTCGGACCCGCTGGGTCCCGCCGATGCAAGAGGAGCGGCGCGTCATTCCTGCCAGTACCTCGCACCCATGCGGCCGCGCAGCGCGCGCAGCTGCTGCTGGCTGTCGGCATTGAGCCACTCCTCGTAGAGCGCCTGGATGCGCTCCCGAACGCCCGGCTGGGTCAGCAGGGCATCGATGGCGGCGGCGGCGCGCCGGCCGGCCGGATTGTTCGAGCAGGCGATGTAGGAGAGCTGCGTGTCGCTGAGTTCGGTCAATGGCCACCAGCCCAGCGTGCGGCCGAGTTCGGGATGCAGGCTGTTGAAGTAGCTCAGCTCGAACTCGTACACCAACGCCGCGTCCAAGGCATGGCCGCGCGCCAGCATGGCCAGCACCGACTGGTTGGAGGTGCCGAGAATGAAGCGCCGCACCTGTGCCGCATGGTCGCTCAGCAGCGCATCCACCGCCGGCCCGTGAGCCCGGTAGCCGACCAAGCCCATCTGCACCTTGCGCACAAGCAGTTCCCGCAGCGACAGGGTGGCACGCTCGCCCGCGGTGACCGGAGCGCGTGCATCCGTCTTCCTCAACACCACGCCCGTTGGCAGGAAGCGAAAGATCGCCTCGGTGAAGGCATAGCGCTGCATGCGGCTGGGCGTGCGGCTGAAGGCCGGGCTGCAGACCGCCTGTTCGGGCCCCTGCAGCTCGCGATCGAGCCGCATCGGCGAGGCGTCGAGGGTCTCGTGCCGGTACTGCGGCAGGCCGGGCTGCAGCACCTCGGCGACCATGCGGTCCACATAGCCGCGCAGGCGCAGTGGCCCCTCGCGGATCGCCATGGGCGCGTAGGGCGCGCCGGCCCAGACCAGGCGCTCGAGCGGCGCGGCGGCGGCCGGGCTCGCCAGCGCCAACGCAGCCCCGAGCAGGGCAGCGCCGCGTATCGCCTTGTGCCCAAGGCGCCACAAGATGCTCAGACACCGGGGCATGAACGACGTGTCGTAACAGAATGTTTTGATATTGGCATGTATTCACGGCTACCAGCCGGCCCGAGGCACGCATTCACGCCGAATCCGTGACCAAGTGCTGGCTCTGCCGTGCCAGCGCTGCCGGCGCCGGGCCGGCACAATGCCCGCTCCGGCCCCCGCGACCGCCCAACGCTGCATGCCATGCCCACCAGCTCCCGCCCCTCACGCTCCCGCGCCGCGCCGCAGGCCCGCCCCGCCATCGACCTCGCCCTGCAGGGCGGCGGCTCGCATGGCGCCTTCACCTGGGGCGTGCTTGACGCGTTGCTGGAAGATGGTCGGCTGGCCATCGATGGCATCTCGGGCACCAGTGCCGGCGCGATGAATGCCGCCGTGCTGGCCAGCGGCTGGGCCCGCGGCGAGGCGGCGGGCGCGCGTGCCGCATTGGCGAAGTTCTGGCAGGCCATCGGTGGCGTGGCGGGCTGCTGGGCGCCGCCCGGCCCCAGCTTGCCGGCCTGGGCCTTCAACCGCGATCAATGGCCCGGCTATGCGCTGTGGGACAACTGGCTCAAGCTCTGGAGCCCGGCCCAGCTCAACCCCTTCAAGCTCGACCCGCTGCGCGACATCGTCGCCGCCCATGTGGACGAGGATGCCTTGCGCCATGGCCCGCTGAAGGTCTTCGTGGCCGCCACCTCGGTACGCAGCGGCCAGCCGCATATCTTCAGCGGCACGGAGCTGAGCATTGATGCCTTGCTCGCCTCGGCCTGCCTGCCGCAGAGCGCGCAGACGGTGGTGATTGACGGCGAGGCCTTCTGGGACGGCGGCTTCTCCGGCAATCCGGCGCTCTGGCCGCTGATCTATGGCACCGCGAGCGACGATGTGCTGCTGGTGCAGATCAATCCGCGCGAACATGACGGCATCCCGCAGACGGCGGTCGAGATCAACGACCGCGTCAACGAGATCACCTTCAACGCCAGCCTGGTGGCCGAGTTGCGCGCCATCGCCTTCGTGCAGAAGCTGCTGGCCGATCAGCGCGTGGACCCGACGCGCTACAAGGCCCTGCGCATGCACCGCATTGCCGATGAGCCGGGCCTGGCGCCCTTCGACGCCTCCAGCAAGCTCAACACCGACCCGCGCCTGCTGCGCCAGCTGTTCGAGCTGGGGCGCCGTGCCGCGCAGGCCTGGTTGCACACCGATCTGCCGGCGGTGGGCAAGCGCAGCTCGATGGACGCGCAGGCCCTGTTCCTGGCGCCGCGCGGCCCCTGAGCCACCTCAGCGCGGCTGCTCTTTTCCCTTGAGACCCGCGGCCTCATAGCGGTTGCGCGGGTTCCACAGCATCCAGCCCTGCGTGCCCTGGGCCTCGGCCGCGTCGATCTGGGCGCGGATCTCGGTGGCGCCGAAGGCCCGGTGGTCGAAGGCATAGTCGGCAAAGGCCTGCAACCAGGGCCGGTACAGCGGCGGGCCGCGGCCGGTGCGCTCGCCGGCGCGCTGCAGCGAATGCGCCACCAACTCGTAGGGTGCCTTCATCGGCTCGCGATGGCCGGGAATGCCGAAGGCGAAGCCCGAGGGATAGAGCATGGGCGAGAACAGGTCCACATGGCCGACCAGGCTCTCGAGCTGCTGGCCGATCTGGGTGTCGTCGCTGTTCCAGACCACGTAACCGAAGATGTCGGCGGCGATGAAGACGTTGTAGCGCGCCACGCGCTGGCGGGCGGCGTCGAGAAAGGCGACGATGGCGGCCACCCGGCCGGCCTCGGTATTGGGCTGACCGAAGCGCAGGCCGGCCTGATCCGGGAAACGCAGGTAGTCGAACTGCAGCTCGTCGAAGCCCAGCGCCGCCGCTTCCTCGGCCAGGGCCAGGCTGCGCTCCCAGGCCGCGCGCTCGAAGGGGTCGATCCAGGCCAGTTCCTCGCGGTCCTGCCAGAGCTGGCCGCGCGCGTCGTGCACGGCCCAGCGGGGCTGGGCCTGGGCCAGCGGCTCGTCCTTGAACACCACGATGCGCGCGATCAGGTACAGCCCCCGGCCCTTCAGCTCGGCCATCAACGCGGGCATGTCGGCCACCGTGACGATAGGCTGCGCCAGGCCCGCCGCGGCCACCGCCGCGCTGCGGTAGGGCACGATGCCGCGATCGCCCTTGATGTCGATCACCAGGGCATTCAGCTCGGTGCGCTCGATCAGCTGCAAGGCGTCGGCGCGCAACAGCGCGTTGCCGATGCCATAGGCCGACAGATAGAGGGCCTTGGGCTGGATGGGCTGCAGGGCGATGCGCAAGGGGCCGCTGCCGGCGAGTGCCAGCGTGCGGCGCTGGTAGCCCGGCGCGCGGGCCGACACGCTGCTGCCCGCCGTCTCGGCAAGCTCGGCGCGCCCGGAGGCATCGCTGAGCGTCTGCGCGCCGCCCGCCACCAGCGTGGCCGCGGCGATCGGCAGGCCGCTGCCGGCATCGACCACCTGCAGCTCCCGCGCCCAAGCCGTGGGTGCCCACAGCAGGGCCAGGCACAGCAGCATGCTGCCGCGCCAAGCAGGAGAAGAATGGTTCATGGCCGCATGCCTCCGGGACGCATTTTCGAGCCGCTCGCAGCGCTCAAGCTAGGCCCGCTGTCTGCGGCCGGCCTTGATCCAGATCAGCGAGACTGGGGGCCTGCGGCGACATCGTTCGCCCCGTCCAGGAGAATCGCCGCCATGAGCCCGAACCCGCCCGAGCCGCCCAAACCCGCGCCGAACCCGCCGCTGGACTGGCGGCCGCAAAAGCTCTGGTTGCTGCTGCTGGCCCTGGTGGCGCTGTTCTGGCTGCGCGATCTGTGGGTCGCGTCCACCCAGGTCCAGCCGATTCCCTACAGCGAGTTCCTCCAGCACCTGAAGGCCGGCCGGCTGGAGTCCATCACGGTGGGCAGCCAGTTCATCGAGGGCAAGCTCAAGGCCGCGCAGCCCGACGGCCGCACCCGCATCGTCACCACCCGCGTCGCGCCCGAGCTGGCACGGGAGCTGGCGCAGTACGAGGTGCGCTTCGAGGGCGTGGTGGAGAACACCTTGCTGCGCGACCTGTTGTCCTGGGTGGTGCCGGCCCTGGTGCTGATGGGGGTCTGGAGCCTGATGGCCAAGCGCATGGCGGGGCAGGGCGGGCTGGGTGGTCTGCTCTCGGTGGGCAAGAGCCGCGCCAAGCTGCATTCCGAGACCGATGTGGGGGTGCGTTTCGACGATGTGGCGGGCGTCGACGAGGCCAAGGCCGAGTTGCGCGAATCGGTGGACTTCCTCCGGAACCCCAAGGCCTATGGCCGCCTGGGGGCGCACATGCCCAAGGGCGTGCTGCTGGTCGGGCCGCCCGGCACCGGCAAGACCCTGCTGGCGCGCGCCATGGCGGGCGAGGCCGGCGTGCCCTTCTTCTCGATCACCGGCTCGGAGTTCGTCGAGATGTTCGTCGGCGTGGGCGCGGCGCGCGTGCGCGATCTGTTCGAGCAGGCCCGCGCCTCGGCGCCCTGCATCATCTTCATCGACGAGCTCGACGCCCTCGGCCGTGCGCGCGGCGTCGGCCCGCTGAGCGGCGGCCATGACGAGAAGGAGCAGACGCTCAACCAGTTGCTGGCCGAGATGGACGGCTTCGACGCCAGCACCGGGGTGGTGATCCTGGCCGCCACCAACCGGCCCGAGGTGCTGGACCCGGCCCTGCTGCGCGCCGGCCGCTTCGACCGCCAGGTGCTGGTGGACCGGCCCGACCGCAAGGGCCGCGTCGACGTGCTGCGCGTGCATGTCAAGAAGGTCACGCTGGGTGCGGATGTGGACCCCGACGCGGTGGCGGCGCTGACGCCCGGCTTTGCCGGCGCGGATCTGGCCAACCTGGTCAACGAGGCGGCGCTGCTGGCCACGCGGCGCGGCGCCGAGGCGGTGGCGATGCAGGACTTCACCGCGGCGGTGGAGCGCATCGTCGCCGGGCTGGAGCATCGCCAGCGCGTGCTGGGCGAGCAGGAGCGCCGCACGGTGGCGGTGCACGAGATGGGCCATGCCCTGGTGGCCATGGTGCTGCCCGGCAGCGACCCGGTGCACAAGATCTCCATCATTCCCCGCGGCGTGGGCGCGCTGGGCTACACCTTGCAGCGGCCCAGCGAGGATCGCTACCTGGCCAGCCGCAGCGAGCTGTGCAATCGCCTGGCGGTGCTGATGGCTGGGCGCGCGGCCGAGGCGCTGCTGCTGGGCGAGGTCTCCACCGGCGCGGCCGACGATCTGGTCAAGGCCAGCGACATCGCCCACGACATGGTGACGCGCTACGGCATGTCGGAAACGGTGGGGCAGGTGGTCTACGAACGCCAGCGCCAGCGTTTTCTGGAGCTGCCCGAGAACCTGGCGCTGGAGGGCGGGCTGTCCGACGCGACGGCGCGCCGCATCGACGACGCGGTGCGCGCCCTGGTGGATGAGGCCTATGGCCGCGCCACGGCCTTGTTGGCGTCCCGCCGCGACCTGCTGGCGCAAGGGGCCGAACGCCTGCTGGTGCAGGAGAGTCTTGGCGAGGAAGAACTGCGGCCGCTGGCCGAGGCAGCCAGGGCGCTGCCTGCGGCCGGAGTTTCCGTCGACGCTTAAGTTGACGCTTGGGCCCCGGCGCCGCTGTCGTCCTCGCCGCCCGGCACAAAGCTCACGCCGTGGGCCGCGAGGTATTCGCGTATCAGCTTGCGCACCACCTGGGAGGGTGTCACGTCCTGCTTGGCACACAGCATTTCAAAGGCCTTCTTCTTGGCTGGATCGATCAACACGGTCAGGCGGGCAGTCTTCAGTTCCATACCGGCTCCATATGTTAATCAAATTGTAATTGCAATCATGCTGAATGCACATTAGATTACAAGCCAATGGCATTCCACTACCTGCATCGTCTGACCGGCCGGGTTCGCACCCGCGAGGCGAACCGGCAGTTGGGTGGCATCCTGGCCTTTGTGGCCGGTGCCATCAATGCCGGTGGCTATCTGGCCGTGCAGCGCTACACCTCGCACATGACGGGCATCGTCTCAGCGATCGCGGACGACCTGGCCACCGGCGGTTTCGGCCTGGCGGTTGCCGGGCTGGCCGCGCTGGCCTCGTTCGTGTGCGGCGCCGCCTGCACGGCGGTGCTGATCAACTGGGCCAGACGCCGCCAACTGCGCAGCAAATATGCGCTGGCGCTGTTGCTGGAGGCGGTGCTGCTGCTGGCCTTTGGCCTGGTGGGCGCGCACCTGAGCTCCTTCGAGCATCTGCTGATCCCCACCGCGGTGCTGCTGCTGTGCTTTGTGATGGGCTTGCAGAACGCCATCGTCACCAAGATTTCGCGCGCCGAGATACGCACCACCCATATGACCGGTGTGATCACCGACCTGGGCCTTGAACTCGGGCGGCTGTTCTACTGGAACCGCAACCCCGATGCCAATGCCATCCATGTCGTGCGGGCCAACCGCGACAAGCTGGCCATCCATGCGCTGGTGCTGGGCCTGTTCTTCTTCGGCGGCCTGCTCGGCGCGCTGGCCTTCAAGCATTTCGGCTTCAGTGCCACCATCCCGATTGCCTGCCTGCTGGTCGTGCTGGCCGCGCCACCGCTGCTGCTCGACCTGCGGCATGGCCGCCAGCTCTCCCATCCCCTGTCTCGCCACACCTGATGCTCGAATCCGAACCCGTGAACGACCACGTCAAGCCCTTCGTCTACGAGACGCTTAACACCAAGGCCCTGCATTTCTCCATCTGCGAGATCCAGAGCCGCATGCAGACGCTGCGGCCCTATGCGCTGGACCTGGACTACACGCGCACCATGATGGGCTTTCTGCTGCTCAAGGACGAGCCCGACACGCTCGCCATGATCGGCCTGGGCGGCGGCTCGCTGGCCAAGTTCTGCCACCGCTACCTGCCCACGACGCGCATCAAGGTGGTGGAGATCAACCCCCATGTGATCGCGCTGAAGAGCGAGTTCAAGGTGCCGCCGGACGACGAGCGATTCAAGGTGCGCGAGGGCGACGGCGCCGATTTCGTGCGCTTCCCGCCCTACCGCATGGACGTGCTGATGGTGGACGGTTTCGACAGCGAGGGCACGCCGCCGGCCCTGTGCTCGCAGCGCTTCTACGACGACTGCCTCGATGCCTTGCAGCCCAACGGCCTGATGGTGGCCAATCTGCACACCGGCCATGTCGATTTCGAGACCCATCTGGCGCGCATACGGCGCAGCTTCGGCGAAGAGGTGCTGGTGGTGGGCGACGGCGACTGCAGCAACAGCATCGTGTTCGCCTGCAAGGGCCTGCTGCTGCGGCAGGCGCGGCCGGCGCTCCTGCGCAAGCCGCGGCATTTCGATCGCCAGACCTGGGACGAATTGCTGCCCTCGTTTGCCGCGGTGGCGGCCGAGCTCAAGCGCCTGCAGGACGGCGCCTGAGCGCCGCCAGCCTCAACACTCGACGATATTCACTGCCAGACCGCCGCGCGCGGTCTCCTTGTACTTGGTCATCATGTCGGCGCCGGTGTCGCGCATGGTCTTGATGACCTTGTCCAGGCTGACGAAATGCGTGCCATCGCCGCGCAGCGCCATGCGTGCCGCGTTGATGGCCTTTACCGAGGCGATCGCGTTGCGCTCGATGCAGGGGATCTGCACCAGGCCACCCACCGGGTCGCAGGTCAGGCCCAGGTGGTGCTCCATGCCAATCTCGGCGGCGTTCTCTACCTGTTCGGGCGTGCCGCCCATCACCTGGCACAGCGCCGCCGCGGCCATCGAGCAGGCCACGCCCACCTCGCCCTGGCAGCCCACCTCGGCGCCCGAGATCGAGGCGTTTTCCTTGTAGAGGATGCCGATCGCCGCGGCGGTGAGCAGGAAGTCGATCACGCCCTCGTCGTTGGCGTGGTGGACGAAGCGGCTGTAGTAGTGCAGCACCGCCGGCACGATGCCGGCCGCGCCATTGGTGGGCGCGGTGACGACGCGGCCGCCGGCGGCGTTCTCCTCGTTCACTGCCAGCGCATAGAGGTTGACCCAGTCCATCACCTGCAGCGGGTCGCGCAGCGCGGCCTCGGGGTTGGCGGTGAGGTCGCGGTGCAACTGGGCGGCACGGCGCTTGACCTTGAAGCCGCCCGGCAGAATGCCCTCGGTGCGGCAGCCGCGCGTCACGCAGTCCTGCATCACCTGCCAGATCTTGAGCAGCCCGGCGCGCGTTTCCTCGTCGCTGCGCCAATGACGCTCGTTGCGCCGCATCACCTCGGCGATGCTGATGCCGTGCGTCTTGGTCAAGACCAGCAACTCGTCGCCGGTCTTGAAGGGGTAGGGCAGCACGGTGGCATCGGGCGCAATCACCTTCTGCTTCTGCCCGTCGGCCAGCACCTCTTCGGTGACGACGAAGCCGCCGCCCACCGAGTAGTAGGTGCGCTCGGCCAGCAGCTCGCCCGCCGCATCGAAGGCGCTGAAGCGCATGCCATTGGCGTGCAGGGGCAGGCTCTGGCGGCGGAACAGGGTCAGGTCTTTCGCCTCGTCGAAGCCAATGCCATGCTCGCCCAGCAGGCTGATGCGCTTGCTGGCGCGGATCTCCGTCAGATAGCCCTCGATGCGCTCCACATCGACGCTGTCGGGCTCGTGGCCGGACAGGCCCAAGAGCACCGCCTTGTCGCTGCCGTGGCCCTTGCCGGTGGCGCCCAGCGAGCCGTAGAGCTGTGAGCTCACGCGCGCGGTGCGCTCCAGCAGCCCCTCATGCCGCAGGCGCAAGCCGAACAGGCGCGCAGCGCGCATGGGCCCCACGGTGTGCGAGCTGGATGGCCCGATACCGATCTTGAACAGGTCGAAAACGGAAACGGCCATCGGGGGCTCTCTTTACTGGTAGTCGGACAGGGGAGGGCAGGAGCAGACCAGGTTGCGGTCACCGTAGACGTTGTCCACCCGGCCCACCGGCACCCAGTACTTCTGGCGGCGCAGCGTGGCCACCGGGTAGGCGGCGACCTCGCGGCTGTAGCCATGCGTCCACTCGGTCTTGAGCAGGCTCTCGGCAGTATGCGGCGCATTCACCAGCGGGTTGTCCTCGCGCGTCCAGACCCCATCGGCCACCTGGGCAATCTCGGCGCGGATCGCCAGCATGGCGTCGCAGAAGCGGTCCAGCTCGGCCTTGGATTCGCTTTCGGTGGGTTCCACCATCAGCGTGCCCGCCACCGGGAAGGACAGGGTGGGGGCATGGAAGCCATAGTCGATCAGGCGCTTGGCCACGTCCTCGGCGCCGACGCCAGTGGCGTCCTTCAGGGGGCGCAGGTCCAGGATGCACTCATGCGCCACGCCGCCGCCCTTCACGCCGGCGATATTGCCGCTGAAGTGGATGTCGTAGGCATCGGCCAGACGCGCGGCCACATAGTTGGCCGAGAGGATGGCCACCTCGGTGGCGGCGGTCAGGCCTTCGGCGGCCATCATGCGCACATACATCCAGCTGATCGGCAGCACCGCGGCATTGCCCAGCGGCGCGGCCGAGACGGCGCCGATGGCGGTCTCGCTCTGGTAACCGGCCGAGCGGTGCGCCGGCAGATAGGGCACCAGATCGGCCACCACGCAGACCGGGCCGACACCTGGGCCGCCACCGCCGTGCGGGATGCAGAAGGTCTTGTGCAGGTTCAGGTGGCTCACATCGCCGCCGAACTCGCCGGGCGCCGCCACGCCCACCAGGGCGTTCATATTGGCGCCGTCCACATAGACGCGGCCGCCGTGGCTCTTCACCATGGCGCAGATCTCCTTCACATGGGTGTCGAACACGCCATAGGTGGAGGGATAGGTGATCATGATGGCGGCAAGGTTGGCGGCATGCTGCTCGCACTTGGCCTTCAGGTCGACCAGGTCGATATTGCCTTCCTTGTCGCACTTGGTCACCACCACCTGCATGCCCACCATCTGGGCCGAGGCGGGGTTGGTGCCATGGGCCGACTCGGGGATCAGGCAGATCTTGCGATGCGCATCGCCGCGGGACTCGTGCCAGGCCTTGATGGCCAAGAGACCCGCGTACTCGCCCTGCGAGCCGGCATTGGGCTGCAGCGAGATGCCGGCATAGCCGGTGGCTTGGCAGAGCCAGCCGGTGAGCTGCTCGTTCAGCTGCGCATAACCCTGCAGCTGATCGTGCGGGGCGAAGGGGTGCACGCCCGCGAACTCCGGCCAGGTGATCGGGATCATCTCGCTGGTGGCGTTGAGCTTCATGGTGCAGGAGCCCAGCGGGATCATGCTGCGGTCCAGCGCCAGGTCCTTGTCGGCCAGGGCGCGCAGATAGCGCAGCATCTCGGTTTCCGAGTGGTAGCGGTTGAACACCGGGTGCGTCAGGTAGGCGCTCGTGCGCTGCAGCTCGGCCGGGATCAGGGTGGCGACGCCCTTCTCGAAGGCGGCGAGGTCCGCCGAGAGGCCGAACACCGCCAGGATGGCGGCCAGGTCGGTGCGCGTGGTGGTCTCGTCCAGCGAGACCGACACGCTCTGCGCCGAGCTGCGGCGGAAGTTCATGCCGGCGGCCACGGCCTTGGCCAGGGTGGCCTCGGTGGCGGCGCCGGTCTTGATCTCCAGCGTGTCGAAGGCGCTGCCGTTGGCCACGCGCTCGCCCAGCGCCTGGGCCAGGATGGCGGTGTAGCTGGCGACGCGCTGCGCGATGCGCTTCAGGCCTTGCGGGCCATGGTAGACCGCGTACATGCTGGCCACCACGGCCGGCAGCACCTGGGCGGTACAGATGTTCGAGGTGGCCTTCTCGCGGCGGATGTGCTGCTCGCGCGTCTGCAGCGCCAGGCGGTAGGCCGGGTTGCCATGGGCATCGACGCTCACGCCCACCAGGCGGCCGGGCAGGTTGCGCTTGTACTCGTCCTTGCAGGCCATGTAGGCGGCGTGCGGGCCGCCATTGCACATCGGCATGCCGAAGCGCTGGGTGGTGCCCACGGCGATGTCGGCGCCTTGCTCGCCGGGCGCCTTCAGGAGCGTCAGCGCCAGCAGGTCGGCGGCCACGATCAGCAGGCCGCCCTGGGCGTGCACCGCATCGGCCGTCGCCTGCAAGCCGCGCACCTCACCGCTCACGCCAGGGTATTGCACAAGCGCCGCAAAGCACTCGCTCTGGCCGGCCTCGGCGGCCGTGCCCACCTGCACGCTGAAGCCCAGCGGTTTGGCGCGGGTGCGCACCACTTCGAGGGTCTGCGGCAGCACATCGTCGGCGACGAAGATCACCGTGGACTTGCTCTTGCCCACGCGTGCGGCCAGGGTCATGGCCTCGGCGGCGGCGGTGGCCTCGTCCAGCATCGAGGAGTTGGCAATCGCCATGCCGGTCAGGTCGGTGACCATGGTCTGGAAGTTCACCAGCGCTTCCATGCGGCCCTGCGAGATCTCGGCCTGGTAGGGCGTGTAGGCGGTGTACCAGGCGGGGTTCTCGAGGATGTTGCGCAGGATCACGCCGGGGGTCAGGGTGTCGTAATAGCCCTGGCCGATATAGCTCTTCAGCACCTTGTTCTTGGCTGCCACGGCCTTCAGCTCGGCCAGCGCCTGGGCTTCGGTGGCGACACCCGGCAGCTGCATGCCCTGGCTGCGCTTGATGCTGGCGGGCACGATGGCCTCGATCAGCGCACGGCGCGAGGCCGCGCCGATCACGGACAGCATCGCTGCCTCGTCGGCCGCGTCGGGGCCGATATGGCGGGCTTGGAATTCGGCGGCGTTCTCGAGCTCACCGAGCGGCTTCAGGGCAGACATCAACATGGCGCAATCCTCAGGCGCCCGGGCTCGTGGCCAGGGCACCGGTTTTCAATACAACAACGGGCACTCCGTGCCCGCTTTCTTTCTGCTTTGCTGTGAACGGCTGGGATCAGCTGTTCTTGACCAGCTCGTCGTAGGCGGTGCCGTCCATCAGCGCGTCCAACTGGGCAGGGTTGCTCAGCTTGACCTTGAAGAACCAGCCGCTCTTGAGCGGATCGGTGTTGGCCAGCGAGGGGTCGTTGCGCAGCTCTTCGTTGACGGCGGTGATCTCGCCATCCACGGGCATGTAGACGTCGGCGGCGGCCTTCACCGACTCCACCACGCCGGCCACTTCCTTCTCGGCATAGCTCTGGCCCACATTGGGCAGGTCCACGAACACCACATCGCCCAGCGCGTCTTGCGCATGGACGGTGATGCCCACGGTGGCGGTGCCATCGGCTTCGATCTGGACCCACTCGTGGTCAGGCGTGTACTTGATGCTCATGGTGTGCTCCGAATGTCGGGAGAAAAAACCAGGTTGAAAAAAGAGATGGCGATCAGCCGCGGAAATAACGATGTGGCGCGAAGGGCGTGGGGGCCACGGTCATGGCCACGCGCTTGTCGCGCACCAGGGCGAACACCGGCGTGCCCACCGCCGTGTGGCTGCTGGGCAGATAGGCCAGGGCCACCGGGCTGCCCACCGTGGGGCCCAGCGAGCCGCTGGTGACGACGCCCAGTTCCTTGCCCTCGGCGTCCACCACCTTGGCGCCTTCGCGCACCGGCATGCGCTCCGCGCTGATCAGGCCCACGCGCTTGCGGCTGGCGCCGCCGGCGAGCTGGCCGTCGATCACCGCGGCACCGGGGTAGCCCCCGGCACGCGCGCCACCGGCGCGGCGCACCTTCTGGATCGCCCAGGTCAGCGCGCCTTCCACCGGCGTGGTTTCGGTATTGATGTCATGGCCGTACAGGCACAGGCCGGCTTCCAGGCGCAAGGTGTCGCGCGCGCCTAGGCCGATGGGCTTGACCTCGGCTTGGGCCAGCAGCTTGCGCGCCAGCGCCACCGCCTGGTCGTTGTGCACCGAGATCTCGAAGCCGTCTTCGCCGGTATAGCCCGAGCGGGTCAGGAAGGTCTCGATGCCGTCCAGATTGAAGAAGCCGCCGGTCATGAAGGTGAGCTTGGCCACCTCTGGGTTCAGGCGCGCCAACGCGGTGACGGCCTGCGGGCCCTGCAGCGCCAGCAGGGCACGTTCGGGCAGGCTGATGACCTCGCAGCGGCCGCCGATCTTGGCCTGCAGATGCGCGGTGTCCTGCTCCTTGCAGGCGGCGTTCACCACCACAAAGATGTCGTCGGGGCGGCGGCACAGCATCAGGTCGTCGAGGATGCCGCCCTGCTCATTGGTGAAGAGCGCATAGCGCTGCTTGAACACCGGCAGGTCGATCACGTCGACGGGCACGATCGTTTCCAGTGCGGCAGCGGCATCGGCACCGACCAGGCGCAGCTGGCCCATGTGGGAAACGTCGAACAGGCCGGCCGCCGTGCGCGTGTGCTTGTGCTCGGCGAGGATGCCTTCCTTGTACTGCACCGGCATGTCGTAGCCGCCAAAGGGCACCATCTTGGCGCCGAGTTCGATGTGCAGAGCGTGCAGGGGGGTGGTCTTGAGTGCGGCAGACAAGGGACTTACTCCGAGGGCATTCTGAAAGCCCACCCGGTCCTGAGACCGATGGTGGGGGATATGCCCTCGCTGTCCTTGGTACCTGAGAGATTGACCACCGGCGTATCGCCGACAGCTTGCCCCTTCGGTGGACGGGTTCAACAAAGACCCGCCTCTCTCCAGTGAGGAACGCCTGCATCGAGGCGTCTTGTCAGTCCTTTTGCCTGAGCGTTCGAAGCGTGGGATCACCAGTGCCTCTGCGCCTTCGGCGGCTTTGCGTGGAAAGCTCTCTCCTGACGGCGCGGATTGTAGCCATGGTTTTGGGGCCGGGCGAGCAAATTAAGTCTCGTCTAATGGCCGGCCTTGCCGCGCATGGAAAATCTCACTTCCCCGTAAATCCGGCAAGAGGACTTGGCATGCGACTGCTGCTGGTGGAAGACGACCCGATGATTGGCGAGCAACTGCTCGAGTTGCTGCGCGCCGAAAGCTATGCGGTCGACTGGGTGCGCGACGGCGAGCTGGCCGACGCGGCCCTGCAGGCGCAGAACTACGACCTGGTGCTCTTGGACCTGGGCCTGCCCAAGCGCGATGGCATGAGCGTGCTGCGCGCGCTGCGCGCGCGCAAGCAGGTCATGCCGGTGCTGATCGCCACCGCCCGCGACGCGCTCGAGCAGCGCATTGCCGGGCTGGACGCCGGCGCCGACGACTATGTGCTCAAGCCCTTTGAGCTGCACGAGCTGCTGGCGCGCATCCGCGCGCTGCTGCGCCGTGCCAGCGGCCGCGCCGAGCCGGTCTACGAACACCGCGGCGTGAGCATCAACCCCGCCACCCGCGAGGTGGTGGCCGAAGGCCGGCAGGTCACGCTGTCGGCGCGCGAATGGGCGGTGCTGGAGCCGCTGCTGGCGCGGCCGGGCATGGTGCTGTCGCGCCAGCAACTGGAGGAAAAGCTCTACAGCTGGAAGGACGAGATCAGCAGCAATGCGGTGGAGGTCTATATCCACGGCCTGCGCAAGAAGCTGGGTGCGGCGCTGATCCAGAACGTGCGCGGCGTGGGCTACCGGGTGCCCAAGGAATGATGCTGTTTCCCCGCTCCCTGCGCTACCGCCTGATCGCCTTCCTGCTGTTGGCCTTCTCGCTCTCGGCCCTGGTGCAGGGCGGCAGCGCCTACCGCACCGCGCTGCAGGAGGCCGACGAGATCTTCGACTACCACATGCAGCAGATGGCCTTCTCCCTGCAGGGCAGCGTCGGCAGCGGCACGGTGAGCCTGCCGCTGGGCGACCAGAAGAGCTACGACTTCATGGTGCAGGTCTGGGGCTTGGACGGCGTGCCGATGTTCCGCTCGCCCGGTGAGGCGCTCTTGCCACAGCGCGCGGTACTGGGCTTCTCGAACCTGGACGCCAATGGCAAGCATTTCCGCGTGTTCTCGCTGCAGACCCGCTACCAGGTGGTGCAGGTGGCGCAGGACCTGGCGGTGCGCCAGCGCATGGCCGGGCAACTGGCCTTTCGCACCATCGCGCCCATCGCCCTGATGCTGCCGCTGCTGGCCCTGGTGGTGTGGTGGGTGGTGAGCCAATCGCTGGAGCCGGTGGCCAAGGTGCGCGACCAGCTGGCCGCGCGCGCGGTCGACGATCTCTCGCCGGTGGCCAGCGAGGAGCTGCCCGCCGAGGTCAAGCCACTGGTGGATGAGCTGAACTCCCTGCTGGGCCGGGTGCGCCAGGCCTTCGAGGCGCAGCAGCACTTCATCGCCGATGCGGCGCACGAGCTGCGCTCGCCGCTGGCGGCGCTCAAGCTGCAGCTGCAATCGCTGCAGCGCGCGCCCGATGCACCCGGCCAGGCACTGGCGATCGGGCGCCTGGCCAGCGGCATCGAGCGCGCCAGCCATCTGATCGAACAGCTGATGGCGCTGGCGCGCGAGCAGGCGCCGGGCGAGGCCCAGCAGCTGGCGCAGCCGCTGGCGCTGGACCAGCTCTGCAAGGATGCGGTGGTGGACATCAGCGATGCCGCCGCGGCGCGCCAGATCGACCTGGGGCTGACGCGCTGCGATGCTGCCCAGGTGCAGGGTGAGCCCCAGGCGCTGCGCATGCTGCTGCGCAATCTGCTGGACAACGCCGTCAAGTACAGCCCCGAAGGCGGGCGCGTGGACGTGAGCCTGCTGGCCACGCCCGACGAGGCCCTGCTGGTGGTGGAGGACAGCGGCCCCGGCATTGCGGTGGCCGAGCGCGAACGCGTGTTCGACCGCTTCTACCGCAGCGCCGACGCGCAGCAGGCCAGCGGCAGCGGCCTGGGCCTGGCCATCGTGAAGGCGATCGCAGAGCGCCATGGGGCCAGGCTCACGCTGGGCGAGGCCGCCACGCTGGGTGGCTTGCGCGTCGAACTGCGCCTGCCGCGCATTAAGTGAGGTCTAAGTCTCAAAGAGCAAAGTTCGGCCATCGCGTCAACTCACTCTCAGGAGGCTTCCTCATGAACACCAAGCAAGTCAGCGAAACCATGGTTCCGGCCAAGCGCCTCGTGTGGGCGCTGGTGACCGCCGGGGTGCTGGGCGCCGCCGGCGGTGCCGCAGCGATGCGCGGCGCGGTGGCGATCAAGACCTCGGCCACCGCCGAAGCCGCGACGCCTGCCAGCGAGCTGCTGGCCAGCGCCGCGCCCAGCGCGCAAGGGCCGGCCCCGGTGGCAACACCTGGCCCCGCCGGCTTTCCCGACTTTGCCCAGATCGCCGCGCGCCAGGGCGCCGCGGTGGTGAACATCAGCGTCACCGGCAGCGTCAAGACCTCGATGCGGCGCGGCCAGCAGCCGCAGCTGGACCCGAACGATCCCTTCTACGAATTCTTCCGCCGCTTCGGCGTGCCCGGCATGCCGGGTGGCCCGGAAGGTCGCGAGATGCCGACGCGCGGCCAGGGCTCGGGCTTCATCGTCAGCGACGACGGCGTGATCCTCACCAACGCCCATGTGGTGCGCGATGCCAGCGAGGTCACCGTCAAGCTCACCGATCGCCGCGAGTTCCGCGCCAAGGTGCTGGGTGCCGATCCCAAGACCGATGTGGCGGTGATCAAGATTGAGGCCAAGGGCCTGCCCACCGTGCAGCTCGGCTCCACCAAGGATCTGCGCGTGGGCGAATGGGTGCTGGCGATCGGCTCGCCCTATGGCTTCGAGAACAGCGTCAGCGCCGGCGTGGTGAGCGCCAAGGGCCGCGCGCTGCCGCAGGAGAACTTCGTGCCCTTCCTGCAGACCGACGTGGCCATCAATCCCGGCAACTCGGGCGGCCCGCTCTTCAATGCGCGCGGCGAGGTGGTGGGCATCAACTCGCAGATCTACAGCCAGAGCGGCGGCTACCAGGGCCTGTCCTTTGCGATCCCGATCGAGCTCGCGAACCGGGTGCGCCAGCAGATCCAGAACGGCGGCAAGGCCCAGCATGCGCGCCTGGGCGTGACCATCCAGGACGTGAACCAGAGCTTTGCTGATTCCTTCAAGCTGGAGCGCCCCGAGGGCGCGCTGGTGGCGAGCGTGGAGGAGGGCGGGCCCGCCGCCAAGGCCGGCCTGCGTCCGGGCGATGTGATCCTGAAGTTCAAGGGCCAGGCGATCGTCGCCAGCACCGACCTGCCCACCCTGCTGGGCCTGGCCACGCCGGGCGAGAGCGCCAAGCTGGAGATCTGGCGCCAGGGCAAGCGCGAGGAAATCAGCGCCAAGCTCGGCGATGCCAACGACAAGGGCGCGCAAGTGGCCAGCAGCGACGATAACGCCGGCCCGGCCCAGGGCAAGCTGGGGCTGGCGCTGCGCCCGCTGCAGCCCGAGGAAAAGCGCGAGTCCGGCTTGCGCGAGGGCCTGGTGGTGGAGGATGCCGGCGGCCCCGCCGCACAGGCCGGCGTGCGCCCCGGCGATGTGCTGCTGGCGGTGAATGGCACGCCGGTCAGCAGCATCGAGCAAGTGCGCTCGGTGGTGGCCGGCGCGGAGAAGTCGGTGGCCCTGCTGGTGCAGCGCGGCAAGGAGAAGATCTTCGTGCCGGTGCGCCTGGGCTGAGCGGCCCGGTCGGCCTTGTTGACGGTTCATCCCGCGGTCGCTGCGCTTCGTCGCCCGCGGCTTTGATCTGGGCATGGCGCAGGGGCATGCTGCGCTCCTCAAAAACCACCGAGGAGCCCGCCCGTGCTCGACACCCGCCGCCATGTCCGTCCCATCAGCAGCCAGGCCCTGCTCGGCAGCCTGTTCCTCGCCGGCCTGATCTCGCCGGCCAGCGCCCAGACCCTGCCCGATGGGCCCAGCATCGCCGCCTACGCCGAGCAACTGCTCGATGAGCAGAAGCTTGGCCGCGACGGCCCGGGCGTGGCGATTCTGGTCGCACGCGGCGAGCACGTGCTGTATCGCGGTGCGCGCGGCATGGCCAGCCTGGAGCTGGGCGTGCCGCTCTCGCCCGACCAGGCCTTTCGCATCGGTTCGGTGACCAAGCAGTTCGCCGCCGCCGCGCTCCTGAAGCTGATCGACGAGGGGCGCGCCCGGCTCGACGATCCGCTTGCCAAATACCTGCCCGCCTACCCGCAGGGCGACAAGATCAGCCTGCTGCAGCTGCTCAACCACACCTCGGGCATCAAGAGCTACACCGGCATCCCGGGCTATATGGCCAACCCGGTGCGGCGCGAGCTGAGCACCGCGCAGCTGATCGACGAGTTCAAGAACCAGCCGGCGGACTTCGCGCCCGGCCAGGGCTGGCTCTACAACAACTCGGGCTATGTGCTGGTGGGCGCCGTCATCGAGGCGATCACCGGCAAGCCCTGGCATCAGTACATCAACGAGGCCATGCTGTCGCCGAACCAGCTGGCGCGCACCGGCTATCCCGGCGAGACGCGCGTCATCAAGGGCATGGCCAGCGGCTATGGCGCCGATCTGGCCCAGGGCGTGATTGTGGACAACATGATCAGCATGACCCAGCCGCATGCGGCCGGCGCCTTTGTCTCCACCGTCGACGAGCTCTGGCGCTGGAACCGGCTGCTGCATGGCGGCAAGCTGCTGTCGCCCGCCAGCTACGCGCGCATGGTGACGCCAGAGGGCAAGGCCAGCGCGGCCAACTACGGTTTCGGCATCGCCAGCCAGACGCTGCGCGGCCAGACCCTCTACCAGCATGGCGGCGGCATCAACGGCTTCGTCTCCTCGCTCGCCTACCTGCCGCAGACCCAGACCAGCGTGGTGCTGCTGCGCAACTCGACCGGCCCGGGGCTCAATCTGGACCTGCTGTCGCGCAAGCTCGGCGCCTTCGCGACCGGCCACAAATACGCGGAGCTGCTGCCCATCGCGATGTCGGCCGCGCAGCTCAAGGCCTTCGAAGGCGTCTATGCGCTCGACGACAAGCAGACGCGCATGCTGGCCGTGCAGGACGGCCGCCTGATGTCCACGCGCGGTGGCGGCCGGCCGGTGGCGCTGCTGCCGGTCGGGCCCGACGAGTTTGCCTTCGAGATGAGCGTGGCGCGCTTCAAGGCCCAGCGCGATGGCGCCGGCAAGGTCGTCGCGCTGACGCTCTACCAGGATGGCGAGGGCGCGGCCGAGGACTGGAAGCGCAGTGGCGACCTGCCCGTCGTGACGACGATCGCGCTCTCACCCGAACAGCAGCAGGCCTTGATCGGCGAGTACCAGTCGCCGCAGTTCCAGATCAAGGTGTTCAGGGACGAGCAGGGCGTGCTGCGCGGCCAGGCGCCTGGCCAGCCGGCCTTCGAACTCAAGGCCACGACGCCGCTGAACCTCTACGTCGCCCAGGTCGACGCCAAGCTCGACTTCGTGCTCAGCGAGGGCCGCGCCAGCCAGCTGACCCTGCTGCAGGGGCCCAACAAGCTGGTGATGCAGCGCCGCTGACGTTCAATCGCCATCATGCCCATGCGACACCATCTCGGTGTCGATGGGCGTGTGCACGCCGGCGCCTTCGAAGAAGAAGGGCTTGCGCGCCTTGCTGCGCAGGCCCACCTCGTTCATCGAGGGCAGCGCGTACAGGCGCCCGTTCAGCATCACATTGCTGATCTTGTCGCTGTTGCGGATATTGCCCAGCACATCGCCGTCGATGATCACCAGGTCGGCCAGCTTGCCGGCCTCGAGCGAGCCGATGTCCTTGTCCAGCCCCAGGTAGCGGGCCGGATTCAGGGTGGCGCTGCGGATCGCTTCCAGCGAGCTCATGCCGCCCAGGCCGAACATCCACATCTCCCAATGCGCGCCCAGGCCCTCGCGCTGGCCATGGGCGCCGATATTGGTGCGCACGCCGGCGCGCTCCAGCTCGGTGGCGGTCTTGGCCACCTGGATGATGTTGAAGTCTTCCAGCGGTGCGGTGAGGCGGCGCACGCTGCGCGGCTCCAGCACCGAGCGCGGCACGAACTGCGAAAGAATCGGGTGCTTCCACACCTCGGTGGTGGCGTACCAGTAATGCTCGCCATCCAGGCCGCCGTAGCCGACGTTGAGCGTCGGCGTGTAGCCCACCTGGGTCTGGCTCCAGAGCTGCTTCACATCGTCGTAGACCTTGGCCACCGGCAAGGCATGCTCCACACCGGTGTGGCCGTCTACCACCTGGGTCATATTGAGCTGGAATAGCGAGCCGCCCTCGGGCACCACCATCATGTCGGTCTGACGCGCCGCTTCGAGGATCTGCTGGCGCTGGTCGCGGCGCGGCTGGTTGTAGCTCTTCACGCTCATCGCGCCGCCGGCCTTGAGGCGCTTGAGGTGGGTGAGGGCGTCGTCGAGGTTGTTGACGATGGCCGTCACATCCGCCTTGGCGCCATAGAGGATGGTGCCGGTGGAGTAGATGCGCGGCGCCACCACATGGCCGGCGCGCTGCATCTCCGATTGCGTGTAGATGTCGCTGGTGCGGTTGGAGGGGTCGTGGATGGTGGTGAGGCCGAAGGCCAGCGAGGCGTAGTTGACCCAGCTCTGCTGCGGAATGATCTGGCTCTCGCCCATGCCGCCATGCCAATGCGCGTCGATCAGGCCGGGGATCACAGTCTTGCCCTTGGCATCGATGGCGAGCGCATCGGCCGGCACCTGCACCTCGCCGCGCTTGCCGATCGCGGCGATGCGGTTGCCGTCCACCAGGATCACGCCGTCTTCAATGACCTCGTCGCCCTTCATCGTGACGATGCGCGCGCCGCTGATGGCGAGCCTGCCGCGCGGCTTGTCGGCGGCCTGCTTGAAGCCGATCTTGATGCCGGTCTCCGAGGGCTTGCCGTCCACCACCGGCACATTGAAGAGCTCGTCGCCCAGGGTGTAGCGCAGGGTCTGGCTGTCGCCCGACCAATGCAGGTATTCGCCGGCGTTCACGTCCAGCTGCTTGACCGGCAGGGCCTCGGCCTTGGGGCCGACGCTGATCGACTTGCCGGTCAGCGGCAGCGGCATCACATAGGCGTGGAAGCGCTCGGCGAAGCCCAGCCAGCGGCCGTCGGGCGAGACCGCGTATTCGCTCGCGAACTCGCTCTTGGCGATTTCGGTCTCCTGCCGGTCCGCCAGGCTCACGCGCACCAGCTTGTGCGCCGAGTCGACCTCATTGGCGAAGCCGTGGCGGGTCAGATAGAGGGCCTCGCTGCCGGCGCCGAACTGCGGCGCATCGCCGTCCTTGCTGATGCGCTCGGCCTTGCCACGGCCGTCGCTGGCGGTGATGAACACGCCCGTCTCCAGGCCATGCCAGGGCGTCGTGAGGAAGCCGCCGCGCGCCTTCACATAGGCCACCTGCTTGCCGTCGGGTGAGAAGCGCGGCTGCAGGTATTTGCCGGGTTCCTTGGTGATGAGGGTCTCGCGGCCGCTGGCCAGGTCCAGCTTGCGCACGCTGCCCAGCTTCTCGTCGCTCCAGGTCGTGAACACGACTTCGCGGCCATCGCGCGAGAAGCTCGGGAAGGATTCGAAATGCTCGCCCTGCTGCGTCAGACGCTTTGGCGTACCGTTAGGCAGCTCCTTCAGATACAGATAGCCCAAGGCGGAATACACCGCACGTTTCCCGTCGGGCGAGACGTTGACCCAGCGCAGCTGGTGCACATCGAACTGGTCGGGCGCCACCTCATGCGCCACGCGCAGCGCCGGGCGCACCTCGCGGCTGTCCTTCACATGGAAGGCAATGGGGGCGGCGCTCTGCTTGAAGGGGTCGACCCGCCACAGCCCGCCCTTGGCCCAGACGACGATCTGCTTGGCGTCGGGGGTCCAGGCAAAGCCGGGATAGACGCCCTGCACCGACCAGGACTCCTGCATGTCGCGCTCGAGCTCACCCCAGGCCGGGAATTCGCGGCCGCTCTGCAGATCCTTCAGGAACAGCGTGGACTGGTTGCGCACCCGCCGCACGAAGGCGAGGTACTTGCCATCCGGCGAGGGCGTGGGGCGGACCGCGCCGCCCGGGCCGGTGACGAAGGGCTCGCTGCTGCCGTCGACGAGGTCCTGCCGCACGATGCGGAAGATCTCCTTGTTGGAGTCCTTGTTGTACTCGAAGCTGCGGCCGGGCGTGGCGTCGTTCGAGTAGTAGAGGTATTTGCCATCGGGCGACAGCGCGGGCTCGCCGAGGTCCTTCTGCCAGTTGGGTTTCTCGTTGAGCTGCACACCCTTGCCGCCGTCCAGGCTGAACAGCCAGATCTCGCCCGAGCCCAGCGAGCGCGTGCCGGTGTAATGCTTGCGTGCGGCGATGTAGCGGCCATTGGGGTGCCACACCGGGTTGTTCATCAGCCGGTAGTCTTCCTTGCTGATGGCGCGCGCGCCGCTGCCGTCCACATTCATGACCCAGATGTTGTCGCCACCGCCGGCGTCGGACACATAGGCCAGCTGCTTGCCGTCGGGCGAGAAACGCGCCTGCATCTCCCAGGCGATGCTGTGGGTCAGGGCCTTGGCCTCACCGCCTTCGATGGGCAGCAGATAGAGCTCGCCCAGCAGGTCGAACACCAGCTGCTTGCCGTCGGGGCTCACGTCCACGCTCATCCAGGTGCCACTGCGGGCATCGATCTGCACCGTGCGCGCCTCGCCGGGCGGCTTGTTGACGTCCCAGGCCGGGGCCTTGGTTTCACCCGGACCGGCGGCCAGGGCAGCGGTGGAAACTAGGGCCGCCTGGAGCAGCGCTGTGCTGAGGAGTCGGAATGTGTGTGACATGGCGGCGCAGCTTAGCGACGCGTCAAGCCCGTCACCAGGGGACTTGCCCCGTTTTGAGTCGCTAGGCGAACGGCCGTGCCTGGTTACCATCGGGCCCCACCGAACCTGGGCCCGAATGGCCCGCAGACCATGACTTTCGACAGCAGCATCCAGTGGGTCGGCGCCCTCTTGTTCGCACTCGCCCTGGTGCACACCTTCTCGACCAAGTTCTTCGAGCACCTCGCCCACAGCCGGCCGCGCCATGCAGGCATCTGGCATCTGCTGGGCGAGGTGGAGGTGGTGTTCGGCTTCTGGGCCATGGTGCTGATGCTGTGCCTGTTTGCGCTGGCAGGCCGCAGCCAGGCCCTGCAATACATCGACACGCGCAACTTCACCGAGCCCATGTTCGTGTTCGCCATCATGGTGATAGCCGGCACGCGGCCGGTGCTGCAGCTGGCCGGCGCGCTGGTGCGCGGCCTGGCCGGCCTGGTGCCGCGCGCCGGGCAGGGCGCCTGCACCTACTTTCTGGTGCTGGCCCTGGTGCCTCTGCTGGGCTCCTTCATCACCGAGCCTGCGGCGATGACGCTGGCGGCGCTGATGCTGCGCGATCGCCTGTTCGCTCATGAGGTGAGCACGCGGCTGCGCTACGCCACGGTCGGCGTGCTGTTCGTCAACATCTCCATCGGTGGTGCGCTCACGCCGTTTGCGGCGCCGCCCGTGCTGATGGTGGCCGGCCCCTGGGGCTGGGACCTCCACTTCATGCTGAGCCATTTCGGCGGCAAGGCCGCGCTGGCGGTGCTGCTCAATGCCGGCCTGGCGGCACTGTGCTTTCGCACCGAGTTGGCGGTGATGGCGCAAGCGCCCAGGACGGCCGAAGCGGCGCGCGTGCCCCTTGCCATCATGCTGGTGCACCTGCTGTTCCTGGCCGGTGTGGTGGTGTTTGCCCACCATCCCGCCTTGTTCATGGGCCTGCTGCTGTTCTTCCTCGGTTTTGCCACCGCCTACCAGCGCCACCAGGATGCGCTGATCCTGAAGGAGGCGCTGCTGGTGGCCTTCTTCCTGGCCGGCCTGGTGGTGCTGGGCGGCCTGCAGCAATGGTGGTTGCAGCCGCTGCTGATGGGCATGGACGCCACCGCGGTGTTCTTCGGCGCCACCGCGCTGACGGCCATCACCGACAACGCCGCGCTCACCTATCTGGGCTCGCTGGTGCCCGGCTTGAGCCAGGAGTTCAAGATCGCGCTGGTGTCCGGCGCCATCTGCGGTGGCGGTCTGACGGTGATCGCCAACGCGCCGAATCCCGCCGGTGTGGCGATATTGCGCGGCAGCTTTGCCGATGAGAGCATTCATCCGCTAGGCTTGCTGGCGGCCGCCCTGCTGCCGACGGCGGTGGCCTTGTTGTCGTTTGCCTTGCTCTAACGAAACCGCTGGAGGTTTGCATGTCCTACAAAACCCACCTTGCGATGCTGCTGTGCGCCTGCTTCGGTCTGCATGCGCAGGCCCAGGAAGGCAGTTACACGACCAGGTCGCTGACGCCTGAGACCGCCCTGCAGGCGGCACGCGCGGCGCTGGAATCCTGCCGCAAGCAGGGCTTCCAAGTGGCGGTGGCGGTGGTCGATCGATCCGGCATCACCCAGGTGCTGCTGCGCGACCGCTATGCCGGGCCGCACACGGTCGACGTGGCCGGCAGCAAGGCCTGGACGGCGCTGAGCTTTCGCACCGCCAGCAGCGCGCTGGCGCAGGAGACCCAGCCCGGCCGCCCCATGAGCGGCCTGCGCAACCAGCCGCGCTTCATCGCCGCGGGCGGTGGCCTGCCGATTGAGGGCGGCGGCAGCCTGCTGGGCGGCATCGGCGTGTCCGGCGCACCGGGCGGCGAGCAGGACGAGGGCTGTGCGCGCGCGGGGCTGAAGGCCGTAGCCGACCTGATCGAGTTCTGAATCAATCGCGCAACAGCGCCATCAGCTCCTCGTCCTCGATCTGCGGGAATTGGCGATAGAACTGCCCCACGGCTTCGAAGCCGTACGGGGTTTGCAGGCACACCACCTCGTCGGCCAGCGGCGCGACCTTCTCGATCGCGCTGGCCGGCGCCACCGGCACCGCACAGATCAGCCGCGCCGGCTGGCGCTGCCGCAGCCCATGCAGGGCCGCCACCATGGTGGCCCCGGTGGCAAGGCCGTCGTCCACCACGATGACGATGCGCCCGGCCGGATCGACAGGCGCGCGCAACGGTGTGTAGGCGGCGCGGCGGCGCCGGATGGTTTCCAGTTGATGGCGCTTCTCGGCCTCGATATAGGCCGCATCGGCGCCCGCCGAGGCCGCGTAAGGCGCCAGGTAGGTCCAGCCGCTCTCATCCACCGAACCGATCGCCAGTTCGGGCTGCCAAGGTGCCCGCAGCTTGCGCACCAGCACCAGGTCCAGCTCGCCTTGCAGCCGCTCTGCGAGTAGCTTGGCCATCGGCACGGCGCCGCGCGGTATCGCCAGCACCAGCGGACGCTGGCCGCGATACCCCAGCAGGCGTTCGGCCAAGCGGTGCGCCGCGTCCTCGCGGTCGGCGAAGATCAGGGGGCGCTCGGGCGGCGGTGCGAGGCTCGGTGTGCTCATCGCTGGATCCGGGATTTGGTGCCATGCTCGATCAACATGGCCACCGTCGACTTGAGCCTGCGCAATCACCCGCGCCCGCGCGTCGCCTAGGCTTGCTGGCAGGCCCCCTCATCGTTGCGGGCCGCTGGAGTGAATCATGAGTCTGGCCAAGCTGTGTCACCGGCGTGTTGTGACGATTCATGCGGATGCAAGCCTGCGCGACGCCGCGCTCGCGATGCGCGATCAACATGTCGGCGCCCTGGTGGTGACGCAAGTGTCCGCCGGCCGCGAGCAGGTGCTGGGCCTGATCACCGACCGCGACCTGGTCGTCGACGGCATGGCGCGCGATCGCGACCACCGGCAGACCCTGGTCGCTCAGCTCGCCAGCGCGCCCGTGCACGCGGTGCCCGTCAGCGCCAGCCTGTCCGAGGCGATCGAGCGCATGCGCGACGCCGGTGTGCGGCGCCTGTTGGTGAGCGACGCCGAGGGGGTACTGATCGGCCTGGTGTCGGCCGATGATCTCTGGGACAGCCTGGCCGCGCAGGCCAGCGGGCTGGCGTCCGCGCAGCGCCAAGGGCTGGCGCACGAGGCCGCCGCGCCAGCGCGGCCGGCCGCGCCGCGCCCGGTGTTCCTGGCCCATGGCACGCCCGGCATGCAGCAGCCGGTGCATGCATAGCAAGGCCATCAGGCCTCGAACAGGCGCGGATCGCGCAGCCTTTGCGCCAGCTCGTCAAGGGGCAGGGCGGTGAGGTCGCTCGCGTGTGCGAGCTGCACATGCCGGGCCACCTGGGGGCTCAGGCGCGCCCTGAGTTCGCCCAGGAAGGGGTTAGATGCGAACAGCCACAGGCTGTCGTAGCGGCCCTCCGCCAGGCCCTGGGCGAGCCGCTCGGCCAGCTCGTCGGCAAACTGCTGGTGCTGCTTGCGGCGGGCGTCGGTGCGCGGCTCGTAGCGGCTGCCGGCGCTGCTGTGGTCGGAGGCCTCATGGCCGGGCCGGTCGCTGCCCAGTTCGCTGCCCTTCAGCCGGCTTTCCGGGTGATTGTGTTCGGCCAGCACCTCCAGCGGCTGCGCCGGCGAGGCGCGGCCATACAGGCGCGCCGTGGCGGCGTTGGCAATCAGGATCCATTGCTTCTTCATGTCCGGCTCCTTGCAGCACTTGGCGGCTGCCCTGCCACGAATCTAGTGCCGCGGTGGCGTGCGGCATTGCGCCGGCTCAACGGCCGCCGAGCCCGCCTGGCTACGCTGGGGCGGCATAGACAGCTGGAGCACATCATGTTGAAGCTATTGATACCCGTCGATGGATCCGAGCATTCACAGCATGCCATCGAGGCGGTGGCCAAGCTGGCAAAGGCCCAGGCGCAGCTGGAGCTGATCCTGCTGCATGTGGCCAGCCCGCCGGCCTTCTATGGCGAGCTGACGCCCGCCGGCTTCGAGGAGCTGGACAGCGCGGTGCGCGCCAACCAGGCGCGCGTGCTGGAAACCGCCGCCCGCATGGCCAAGGACTGCGGTCTGAACGTGATCGCCAGCAAGGGCGTGACCGGCATGGTGGCGCCCGAGATCGTGCGCGCGGCGAGCGAAGCCGGGGTGGACCAGATCGTCATGGGCACACGCGGCATGGGTGCGCTGGGCGGGGTGCTGCTGGGTTCGGTGGCACAACGGGTGGTGCACATGGCCAGCGTGCCGGTGCTGCTGGTGAAGTAGCGTCATCGGCATCATGAAGCCCAAGCAACCACGCCAGGCAAGCCAGCCACGGAGCGCCGCCCACGTCGAACAGCGCGAGGACGAGCTGATCCTGGACCGGCCCGATGGCTATTACTGGCAGGCCGAGCCGGACGGTCCGGCCTTCGGCCCCTTCGAGAGCTATGAGCTGGCGCGCGCCGACCGTCACGCCGGCGAGGAAAGCCTGGCGCCCGGCGAGACCCTGCCCGAGGTCGAGGACGAGATCGGCATGGCCGCCTGGATCGATCCCGAGACCGGGGCGCCGGCCGAAGGCCAGTCGCCCCCGCATCTGTCCGAACCCTGAGCGCGGGCCTGCCGCTCAGGCGCCGGCCACCACGCTGGCCCAGTTGGCACGGCCGATGGCCGGGATCAGCAGCGGCTCGCCCCGGGCCGCCGGCGTGGCCGGGGTGTCGCGCAGCTCGCGGGCCATGCCGCTGCGGATGATGCGCACCAGGCTCACCAGCTCGGCCGAGTAGGCTTCGATCAGGTCGTCCAGCGAGAGCAGGCCCAGCAACTGGTCGCTGCTGCCCTTCACCAGCAGGCGGCGCACGCCGCTGTGCGCCATGGCCTGCATGGCGTCGCCGAGCTCGGCGTGCTCGGCAACTAGCACCAGGGTGGTGTGGGCCAGTTCGCCGACCCGCAGATCCTCGCCCTTGGCCTCGCGCGCCAGCGCGTCTAGCACCAGGTCGCGGTCGGTGACGATGCCGTAGACATGCCGGCCCTGCGCTTCGCCGCTGGTGACCACCAGGGCGCCCACATGGTGCTGGCGCATCAGGCGCGCGGCCTCACCCAGCGAACCCTGCGCGTCAATGCTGACGACCTGCCGTTTGCACATGGTTCCAACTTGCATAGCTCGCTCCATTGGCAGCTGACGCCACGGCGTCCACATGCGGAGTGTGCGCAGCGCCGGCGGCCAGGCGTTGAGTCGGCTCAACAGCTAGCCGAGCGGGCCGGGGCCGGTATCGGCGTCGTCCAGCTGGTGCTCGATGCCGTAGCGCACCAGGGCGGCCAGATTCGGCAGCCGCAGCTTTTCGAGGATATGCGTCTTGTGGCTGCTGACCGTCTTGATGGAAAGGTGCAGCGCGTCGGCGATGTCGATCAGGCGCTGGCCGCCCACCAGGCGCCGCAGCACCTCGAGTTCGCGGTTGCTGAGCTGCTCGTGGCTGGGCGCGGGGAGGGCGCCGCTGAGCTGCTGGATCACGCGTTCTGCCAGGCTGGCCGAGGCGTAGCTGCCGCCCGCGGCCAGCTTGCTGACGGCGCGGACCAGCTCGGCCGAGGCGCTGTCCTTGGTGAGGTAGCCCTGGGCGCCGGCCTTGAAGGCGCGCAAGGCGTACTGCTCCTCGGCATGCATGCTCAGCATCAGCACGCGCGTGGCCGGAAACTCGGCCCGCACCCGGGCGATCAGCTCCAGGCCGCTCATGCCCGGCATGGAGAGGTCGGCGATCATGACGTCAGCGGCATGCCGGCCCAGGCTGGCCAGCGCCTCGTGGCCGGAGCTCGCCTCGTCCACCGTCCAGCGCGCGTCGCAGGCCTGCAGGATGTGCCGGAGGCCCTCGCGCACCATGGCATGGTCGTCGACCAGCAGCAGCCGCAGCGGCATGGCAAGCGGGGCATCGAAGGCGCGCGTCATGCTGGCTCTCCCGTGCGCTGCGGGTCGGCTGGCTGGCCCAGCGGCAGCAAGACCCGCACGCGCGCGCCGCCCGCGGGCCCCTGGTCCAGCAGCAGACTGCCGCCCAGCAGGGCCGCGCGTTCGCTCATGCCCAGCAGGCCAAAGGCATCATCGCGGTTCGGCAGGGGGCTGGGAAAGCCGCAGCCGTCATCCTGCACCGTCAGCTGCAGCTGCTGGCCGACATGGTGCAGGGCGATCCAGACCCGCCGCGCCCGCGCGTGCTTGCCGACATTGCTGAGCGCCTCCTGCACCATGCGGTAAAGCGCGGTGGCCATGCGGTGATCGGCCGGGGGCTCGCTGTCGTCAAGTTCCACGCTCACATCCAGCCCGAGCCGGTGCCCCGACTCGCGCGCCAGCCATTCGATCGCGGCGTTCAGGCCCAGGTCGTCGAGCATCAGCGGCCGCAGGTCCGCGGCAATCCTGCGCATCGCCGCAACGACGCCATCCAGGGTCTGCAACATGGCTTGCAACTGCTTCTGGCTGGCGCGCCCGTGCAGTTCGTCGCTCAAGCCCATCAAGCCCATTTTCAGGGCCGAGAGGCGCTGGCCCATTTCGTCGTGCAGCTCGCGCGAGATGCGGCGGCGTTCCTCCTCGCGCGCATCGATCAGGCTGCCCGAGAAACGCCGCAGCGCCAACGCCAAGCCATCCCGCTCTGTGGATTCCTGTTCCATCATCAACCCCAGCGCCCGACTCGTCGTGTGCAGGGCGCAGCAGCTTGGAAATTGCACCCAAGGCCGCTGAGTGGATTTGACCTGGCGCAAGCGCATCGGGTTTGCGAAGGCCAGGGCGCACATGCGGCTAGGAATACTCCGAACCCGGCTCGGAATGCGCGCACGCCAGGCCGCGCCTTGCGCCGATGGCGTCGGCCCGGCCGATCGCCGATGCTTGCTGCAGGCCCTCAAAGTCTTGCGGGAACGCGGGAGTTCTCATGTACGCCACGGCATCCGGATCCGACTTGATGCGCGCTTACGCGCCGCAGCGAACCGCCAGGGACGCGCCGCTGCCTCACAGCCTGTCCGATCTGCTGAGGCTGCTCGGCGCGACTTGGCAGGTGGGCGCCAGCAGCGACGGCTTCCCCCTCGCGCTGCGTCAGCTGCGCGCCGACGCGGCGCTGTTCCACGAGGGCGCGGGCGTGGAGTGCATCTACTTCGTGCAAAGCGGTGCCTTCAAGCGCGTGCGCACCGCCGAGGATGGCTACGAGCAGGTGCTGGGCTTTGCCTTGCGCGGCGACTTGCTGGGCTTTGATGCGATCTGCCTGGGCCGGCATCCCACCGCGGCCATCGCGCTGGAGGACGCACGCGTGTTCGCCCTGCAGGTGCAGGATCTGGCAGGCTTGGCCGCGTCGCTACCGGCCTTCGAGCCGCTGCTGCAAAAGGCCACCAGCCTGGAGCTGCAGCGCCAGGGCGAGGTGCTGCAGCTGATGGCGGCGGTGGCGGCCGAGGTCCGGCTGGCGCGCTTCCTGCTGCAGCTGTCGGCGCGCATGCAGCTGATGGGTCAGTCGGCGCGGCGCTTGTACCTGCGCATGTGCCGGCGCGATATCGCCAGCCATCTCGGCGTTGCCCACGAGACCGTCAGCCGCTCGTTCACGCTGCTGGCGGATTGGGGCTGCCTGCGCGTGGACAACCGCGAGGTGGAAATCCTGGACATGGGCTTGCTGCGGCAGCTGGCGTCGAGCACGCGCGGCAACTTGGACCTGCAGGCGGAGCGACTGGCTGGCCATGCTTGAGCTTGTCGATGCCCGTCTGCGCGAATTGCCGGGCCGCCTGGCCTTGGAATGGCCCGGCGGCAGCGCCGGTGCGGCTGCCGCCGCGGTGCGGCTCAAGCTGCATGACCCGCGCGTGCTGTTGAGTCTGGCGCGGGGCCAGATCGGCCAGCTGGCCGACGCCTATGTGCGCGGCAGCCTCGACATCGAGGGGCGGCTGCAGGACGTGATGAGCGTGGCGGCCGAGCTTGCCGGCGATCCGGTGCGGCAGGGGCGGCGTGCCCTGAGCCCCGGCTGGCTGCATGGCCTACGTTCGCGCCTGCGCCATCGGCCACCGCGCGACGCGGCCTCGGTGCGCTCGCACTATGACCTCTGCGACGAATTCTTCGCGCTCTGGCTCGATCCCCGGCGCGTCTATTCCTGCGCCTACTACGGCGCCCCCGGCATGAGTCTGGCCGAGGCCCAGGAGGCCAAGCTGGCCCATGTCTGCGCCAAGCTGCAGCTGCAGCCCGGCATGCGCCTGCTGGACGTCGGCGCCGGCTGGGGTGGCTTGCTGATGTGGGCCGCCGAACACCATGGGGTGAGCGCGCTGGGCATCACCCTTTCCGAGCACCAGCATGCCTATGTAAATCGCCTGATTGACGCGCGCGGGCTGCGCGGCCGGGTCGAGATGCGCCTGATGGACTACCGCGCGCTGCCCGACTCGGAGCGCTTTGACCGCATCGCTTCGATCGGCATGTTCGAGCATGTCGGCCATGGCCAGTTGCGCAGGTATTTCGCCAAGCTGGCGGCGCTGCTGCGGCCCGGCGGCCTGGTACTCAACCACGGCATCACCGCCGGTGGCATCGACAACCGGCAGCTCGGCGCCGGCATCGGCGACTACATCGAGAACCACATCTTCCCGGGCGGCGAGCTGAGCCATGTCTCGCATGTCTGTGCCAGCCTGGCACGCGGCGGTCTTGAGTTGCTGGACGCGGAGAACCTGCGCCCGCATTACGCGCGTACGCTGTGGGCCTGGTCGGACGCGCTGGAAGCGCGGCTGGCGCAGGCGCGCGCGCTCACCGACGAGGCGAGGGTGCGCGCCTACCGCATGTACCTGGCCGGCTCGGCCATGAGCTTCGAGCTGGGCTGGCTGTCGCTCTACCAGCTGCTGGCCGCCAGGCCGGATGGCCGGCTCGAGGGCCGCGGCATGCGCGGTGCCCAGTGCGACTATCCCTTCACGCGCGCCCATCTCTGCGCGGGCGGGCGCTGATGGACGCGCATGCCAAGCGGCGCCTGCGGCCCTGGTGCAGCATGTGCCAGCAGGCGCCGGGCGAGCCGCTGCGGGCGCTGTGGCACGAGCAACTGCCGCAGCCGCGTGCCGGCCAGCTGCGTATCGAGGTGTCCTGCTGCGGTATCTGCCGCACCGATCTGCATCTGGTGGACGGCGAGCTGGCGTTTCCGGATCACGCGCTGGTGCCCGGCCATGAGATCGTCGGCCGGGTCGCGGCGCTGGGCGAGGGGGTGAGCGGCTTTGTGCTTGGCCAGCGCGTCGGTGTGCCCTGGCTGGGCTGGACCTGCGGGCACTGCGAGGCCTGCCTGGCCGGGCGCGAGAACCTCTGCGCCGCCGCCCGCTTCACCGGCTGGCAGATCGAGGGCGGCTATGCCCAGTATGCGCTGGCCGATGCGCGCTATGTGTTTGCGCTGCCCGAGCGCTACAGCGATCTGGAGGCGGCGCCGCTGCTGTGCGCCGGGCTGATCGGTTGGCGCGCCTACGCGGCGGCCGGGCCGGACGCGCGGCGCATCGGCTTGTACGGTTTTGGCGCGGCGGCCCATTTGCTGGCGCAGCTGGCGGTGCAGCAGGGGCGCGAGGTCTGGGCCTTCACGCGCCCCGGCGACCTGGCGGCCCAGGCGCTGGCGCGCGAGCTGGCCGTGCATTGGGCCGGCGGCAGCGACGCGGCGCCGGCGCAAGCGCTGGATGCGGCGCTGCTGTTCGCGCCCGACGGGGCGCTGGTGCCGCGGGCGCTGCGGGCGCTGCGCCCGGGCGGCACGGTGGTGTGCGCGGGCATCCACATGAGCGACATCCCCGGCTTCCCTTATGCCTGGCTGTGGGGCGAGCGCCGCATCGTCTCGGTGGCGAATCTGACACGGCGCGATGGCGAGGAATTCCTGCGCCTGGCGCAGACCTTGCCGCTGCAGGTGCGCGTCACCGCCTACCCACTGGCGCAGGCCAACGAGGCGCTCGCCGACCTGCGCAGCGGGCGCCTGGTGGGCGCCGCGGTGCTGCAGTGCGGCTGATCCGGTTCAGCTGAGCTCGAAGCCGCCGGCCGGCGCCCGCGGCTCGCCCAGCGCGGCCCGGATGGCGTCGTCGACGGTGTCCAGGGGCACGATCTGCAGGGCGGCGCGCTCGGCCTCGGAAAGCTCGCGCAGGTCCTTCAGATTGCGCGCCGGCAGCAGCACCGTCTTGAGCCCGGCGCGCTGTGCCGCCAGCAGTTTTTCCTTGATGCCGCCCACCGGCAGCACCAGGCCGCGCAGGCTGATCTCGCCGGTCATCGCCAGATCATGGCGCACCGGACGGTGCGTGAACAGCGAGGCCAGCGCGATGAACATCGCCACGCCGGCGCTGGGCCCATCCTTGGGAATCGCGCCGGCCGGCACATGCACATGCACATCGATGCCCTCGAATTGCACCGCCGGAATGTGCAGCGCCTGGGCCTGCGCCTTCAGCAGCGTCAACGCCGCCTGGGCGCTTTCCTTCATGACCTCGCCGAGCTGGCCGGTGAGGATCAGGCGGCCGCTGCCGGCCGCGCGGGTGGCCTCGATGAAGAGGATGTCGCCACCCACCGGTGTCCAGGCCAGACCCGTGGCCACGCCGGTGACGCTGCTGCGCAGCGCCTGCTCGCGCTCGTACTTGGCCGGGCCCAGGATGGCGTCGAGATCGGCGGCGTCGATCGCCACCGCCGCGGTCTGGCCCTCGGCGACGCGCAGGGCCACATGGCGCAGGCAGCGCCCGATCTCGCGCTCCAGCTGGCGCACGCCGGCTTCGCGCGTGTAGTCGGCCACCAGGGCGCGCAGCGCCGCCTCGCTGAGCGCGCATTGCGCGGCGCTCAGGCCGTTGAGTTCGCGCTGGCGTGGCAGCAGGTATTTGGTGGCGATGCTGAGCTTTTCCTCCTGCGTGTAGCCGGGCAGGTCGATCACCTCCATGCGGTCGCGCACCGGCGGCGGGATCTGGTCCAGCACATTGGCGGTGGCGAGGAAGACCACGCGGCTGAGGTCGAAGGGCACGCCCAGGTAGTTGTCGCGGAAGCTGTTGTTCTGCTCGGGGTCCAGCACCTCCAGCAGGGCGGCGGAGGGGTCGCCATGGGCGCTGGCGCTGAGCTTGTCGACCTCGTCCAGCATCATCACGCAGTCGCGCGCGCCGGCGCGCTTGAGGCCCTGGATGATGTTGCCGGGCAGGGCGCCGATATAGGTGCGGCGATGGCCGCGGATCTCGGCCTCGTCGTGCACGCCGCCCAGCGAGACGCGCACAAAGGGCCGCTGCAGCGCGCGTGCGATGCTCTGGCCCAGCGAGGTCTTGCCCACGCCCGGCGGCCCCACGAAGCAGAGGATGGGCGCACGCCCCTGCGGGCTGAGCTTGCGCACGGCAAGGAATTCGACGATGCGTTGCTTCACCCGCGCCAGGCCATGGTGCTCGGCTTCCAGGGTGTGGCGCGCCGCCGCCAGGTCGATGGGGGTGTCGGCAGGCAGCGCCCAGGGCAGCTCGACCATCCAGTCCAGGTAGCTGCGCAGCATCGAGTACTCGCTGGACGACTCGGGCATCTGGCGCAGGCGCTGCAACTCCTTGCGGGCGTGCGCCTCGGTGTCGGCCGGCATGCCGGCCTTGGCGATGGCCTCCTCCAGCCGGCCGACTTCCTCGTCCACCGCATCGGTCTCGCCCAGCTCCTGCTGGATGGTGCGCAGCTGCTCGCGCAACAGGTAGCGGCGCTGGCGGTCGTCGATCTGTTCCTTGGTGCGTTCGCCAATTTCCCTGGACAGGCGCAGCACCTCGATGCGGTGCGAGAGCAGCTTGAGCAGCTTGGCGATGCGCTCCTGGCAGGAGGGCAGCTCCAGCAGGGCCTGCTTTTCCGCCACCTCGGCGTCGATCACGCTGGCGGTGATGTCGGCCAGCTCGGCCGCGCCGCGCGTGGCCTGCAGCGCATGCACCAGTTCGGCCGGCACGCTGGGCAAGAGCGCCAGCAACTCCATGGTGCGCTCGCGCAGCTGTATCGCCAGGGCCTCGGACTCGGAGCTGCGCTCGTCGCATTCCTCCAGCGGCTCGATGCGGGCGCAGAGGAAGGGATGCTCGCCCTCGGCCGGGCCGAGGATGCGAAAACGCTGCATGCCGCGGCACACCGCATGGTGCTGGTCGGACTGTGCGCTCACGTGATGCACCACGGTCGCCAGGGTGCCGACGGCGCACAGCGCATCGAGGCCTGGATCGTCGTCGCTGGCATTCTTCTGCAGCACCAGGCCCAGCGGCAGCCCCCCGGCCATGGCCTGCTGCAAGGCCGCCACCGACTTGCTGCGGCCCACCGTGATGGGCGACATGACGTGCGGAAACAGCACCAGGTTGCGCATCGGCAGCAAGGCGACCAGGGTGGGCGAGGGC
>NZ_JBYTBE010000020.1:0-99346 GCF_058788955.1 Roseateles sp. FW301-B2 | reverse complement strand
CGCTGCGGCGGGCGCCTGCCCCAGCCGCAGCTGCCGCAGCTCCTCGCCCAGGGCGTTGAGCCTGGCCTGCATGCGCATCAGCAGCACGCCCACCAGGCCGCCCAGCACGGCCAGGCCGCCACCGCGCTGGCCGAAGATCTCGCCGGCCAGCCAGGCCAGCACCACGCCCCCTACCAGACCTAACCAACTCATGGTGCAGCCCCTTGTTATGGTGGGGCGATTCTAGGAGGCCGTCTCAGGGCTGCGGATAACGCCTCAGGCCCTGCAGCTCCAGCACCCGCACGCCGCCATATTCCACGCTGATCAGGCCGCGCTCCTGCAGATGGCTCAGGGCCTCGTTGACGCGCTGGCGCGACAGGCCCACCAGCTTGGCCAGCTCCTGCTGGGTGATGCGCAGCAGGCTGCCCACGCCGGGATAGAGCTGGGGGTGGAAGAGGGCGGCGAGATTGCGCGCCACGCGCAGGTCGGGGTCGGAGATGCGGTCGATCTCGCGCGCGGCGATGAACTGGCCGAGGCGCTCGTTGAGCTGGTTCAGCACGAAGCGGTTGAAGCCGATGCTGTGCTCCAGCAGGTCGTGGAAGGTCTCGATCGGCAGGCCCGCCACCACGCTGCGGCGCAGCGGCTGGATGTTGTAGCGGTAGACCTCGCGCTTGAGCAGGGTGCCCTCGCCGAACCAGCCGCCCGGCGGCACGCCGGTGAAGGTGATGGACTGGGCGGCGGCATCGTCGTTGCTCATCTTCAAGAGGCCGTCGATCACGCCGAACCAGAAGTTGGCCGGCTTGCCGATGCGGCAGACGCGCTCACCCACCTCGGCGTCGGCCACCTGCAACTGGGCCACGGCGGCCTCGCGCTGCGCCGGCTCCAGCACGGCGAGCCAGGGAATCGCTTCAAGTTCGGCGGCGCTGGGTGGCCGCGCGCGCTGGCGAAGGGTCAGGTTTTGCGTCACTGTCGAGTTCATCCCTCTATTCATCGCCGCTCAGCATGACGTGATCCTGACGCGGCACCCCCGGGAAAGCACGGGCCGTGATTTCCATCAAATGTCGTCGCAACGACAACACGGCGTCAAAGTAAAGGCCTAGGATTGCACCGCAACAAGGCATGCACCGCCCATCCGTTTCCGTTCGTTCCCGCTTGTGGGGCGCAGTGCACCGAGGAGACACACGGTGACCAGCACGACTTTTCCCAGGCTCTTGCTTGACCATGCGGCCCAGCGTCCGAATGACGCCGCGCTGCGCGAGAAGGAATACGGCATCTGGCAGGCGCTCAGCTGGGCGCAGCTGGCGGAGCTGGTGTGTGCGCTGGCCCATGGCCTGCACCAGGCCGGCGTGCAGCGCGGCCAGCATGTCATCGTGGTCGGCGAGAACCGCCCGCGCCTGGCGGCCAGCATGCTGGCGGCCCAGGTGCTGGGCGCGATTCCGGTGCCGCTGTACCAGGATGCGGTGGGCGCGGAGTTCGTGTTCCCCATCAACAACGCCGAGGTGGCCTTCGCGATCGTGGAGGACCAGGAGCAGGTCGACAAGCTGATCGAGATACGCGGCCAATGCCCGCAGCTCACCCACCTCTGGTACGACGATCCGCGCGGCCTGCGCAACTACGACGAGCCCGGCGTGGCGCCGCTGGACAGCCTGATCGCCGCCGGCGCGGCCGCCGCCAAGACGCAGCCGCAGCTGTTCCGCGAATGGGCCGAGCGCGTCAAGCCCGACGATGTGGCGGCGATGTTCTTCACCTCGGGCACCACCGGCAACCCCAAGGGCGTGGTGCACAGCCATGCCACCCTGATCGACCGGGCCCAGGCCGGCGCGCGCTTCGACAAGCTCGGCAGCCACGAAGAAGTGCTGGCCTATCTGCCGCCCGCCTGGATCGGCCAGAACATCTTCAGCTATGCCCAGTGGCTGGCCTGCGGCTACGTGGTGAACTGCCCCGAGTCGGCCAGCACCGTCTCGATCGACCTGAAGGAGATCGGCCCCACCTATTACTTCGCACCGCCGCGCGTGTTCGAGGGCCTGCTCACCAGCGTGATGATCCGCATGGAGGATGCCGGCAGCCTGAAGCGCTGGCTGTTCGCGCGCTGCATGGCGCTGGCGCAGCGCGTCGGCCCGGCGCTGATGGACGGCAAGCCGGTGGGCGCCCTGGACAAGCTGAAGTACGCGCTCGGCAATCTGCTCATCTACGGGCCGCTGCGCAACACCCTGGGCTTCTCGCGCGTGCGGGTGGCCTACACCGCCGGCGAGGCGATCGGCCCCGACCTGTTCAGCTTCTACCGCTCGATCGGCATCAACCTCAAGCAGCTCTACGGCTCCACCGAGACGGCGGTGTTCGTCTGCCTGCAGCCCGACAACGAGGCGCGCTCCGACACCGTGGGCGTGCCGATCGACGGCGTGGAGATCAAGCTGGACGCGAGCGGCGAGATCCTGGTGAAGTCGCCGGGCCTGCTGAAGGGCTATTACAAGAACGAGGCCGCCACCAACGAGGTGCTCACCGCCGAGGGCTGGTACCACACCGGCGACGCCGGCTTCATCGATGCCAGCGGCCACCTGAAGATCATCGACCGCGCCAAGGACGTGGGCCGCATCCTGGGCGGCCCCAACGACGGCGCCATGTTCGCGCCCAAGTATGTGGAGAACAAGCTCAAGTTCTTCGCCCACATCAAGGAGGCGGTGGCGCTGGGCGACAAGCGCGAGCGCGTCTGCGCCTTCATCAACATCGACTTCGAGGCGGTGGGCAACTGGGCCGAGCGCCGCAACCTGCCCTATGCCGGCTACACCGATCTGGCGCAGAAGCCCGAGGTCTACGAGCTGATCCGCGAATGCGTGGAGAAGGTGAACGCCGACCTGGCCCAGGACGAGTTGCTGGCCGGCAGCCAGATCACCCGCTTCCTGATCCTGCACAAGGAACTGGATGCCGACGATGGCGAACTCACCCGTACCCGCAAGGTGCGGCGCGGCGCGATCGCCGAGAAATACGCGGTGCTGATCGATGCGCTCTACGGCGGCAAGAGCTCGCAGTTCATCGAGACGGCGGTGAAGTTCGAGGACGGCCGCAGCGGCTCGGTCTCGGCCGATTTGAGAATCATGGACACGAAGACGTTTCCGGCTGTCAGGAGGGCTGCTTGATGGCCAAGAAGATTGGCGAGGTCATCCTCGAGGTCAAGAACATCTCGCTGAGTTTCGGCGGCGTGAAGGCGCTCACCGACATCAGCTTCAATGTGCGCGAGCATGAGATCCGCTCCATCATCGGGCCCAACGGCGCGGGCAAGAGCTCGATGCTCAACTGCATCAACGGCGTCTACCAGCCGCAGCAGGGCGAGATCACCTTCCGCGGCCAGCATTTCAAGCATATGAACTCGCGCCAGGTGGCCGAGATGGGCGTGGCGCGCACCTTCCAGAACCTGGCCCTGTTCAAGGGCATGAGCGTGCTGGACAACATCATGACCGGCCGCAACCTGCACATGAAGAGCAACCTCTTCCTGCAGGCGCTGCGCTGGGGCCCGGCCGAGCGAGAGGAGATCGCGCAGCGCGAGAAGGTCGAGCGCATCATCGATTTCCTCGAGATCCAGGCCTATCGCAAGACCCCGGTGGGCCGCCTGCCCTATGGCCTGCAAAAGCGCGTGGACCTGGGCCGCGCGCTGGCGATGGAGCCGACGGTGCTGCTGCTGGACGAGCCGATGGCCGGCATGAATGTGGAGGAGAAGCAGGACATGTGCCGCTTCATCCTCGACGTGAACGACGAGTTCGGCACCACCATCGTGCTGATCGAGCACGACATGGGCGTGGTGATGGACATCTCCGACCGCGTGGTGGTGCTGGACTACGGCAAGAAGATCGGCGATGGCGCGCCCGACGAGGTGCGCCAGAACGAAGACGTCATCCGTGCCTACCTCGGCACCAGTCACTGAGCGAGAGCGCCATGGGATTCTTCCTTGAGACATTGATGGGCGGACTGATGTCCGGCATGTTGTATTCGCTCATTGCCCTGGGCTTTGTGCTGATCTACAAGGCCTCGGGCGTGTTCAATTTCGCCCAGGGTGCGATGGTGCTGTTCGCCGCGCTGGCGATGGCGCGCTTTGCCGAATGGATCCCGCAATGGACCGGGGTGCAGAGCCTGCTGATGGCCAATCTGCTGGCCTTCGTGGCGGCGATGGCGGTGATGATCGTGGTGGCCTGGCTGATCGAGAAGCTGGCGCTCTCGCGCCTGGTGAACCAGGAGGGCATCACCCTGCTGATGGCCACGCTGGGCATCACCTACTTCCTCGACGGCCTGGGCCAGACCCTGTTCGGCAACGACATCTACAAGATCGATGTGGGCATGCCCAAGGACCCCATCATCGTCGGCGAGTCGCTGTTCCAGGGCGGCCTGCTGGTCAGCAAGGAAGACCTCTACGCGGCCCTGATCGCGGCGGCCCTGGTCGCCCTGCTGGCGCTGTTCTTCCAGAAGACCGCCACCGGCCGCGCGCTGCGCGCGGTGGCCGACGACCACCAGGCCGCGCAGTCGATCGGCATCCCGCTCTCCACCATCTGGGTGATCGTGTGGAGCGTGGCGGGCTTCGTGGCCCTGGTGGCCGGCATCATCTGGGGCAGCAAGCTGGGCGTGCAGTTCTCGCTCTCGCTGGTGGCGCTGAAGGCGCTGCCGGTGGTGATCCTGGGCGGCCTGACCTCGGTGCCCGGCGCCATCATCGGCGGGCTCATCATCGGCGTGGGCGAGAAGCTCTCGGAGATCTATGTCGGCCCGATGCTGGGCGGCGGCATCGAGATCTGGTTCGCCTATGTGCTGGCCTTGTTGTTCCTGCTGGTGCGGCCGCAAGGGCTCTTCGGCGAAAAAATCATCGATCGGGTCTGAGCCATGCTGTACAGAGAAAACGGCCAGTTCAAGTCCAGCTACCGTGCTGACCAGCAGATCCTGCCGATCCGGCAGGACCGCATCGCGATGGCCCTGCTGCTGCTGGTGGCCTTCGTCGTGGTGCCGCTGAGTGCGCCGGAATACTGGTTCCGCGCCATCCTCACGCCCTTTCTGATCCTCTCGCTGGCGGCGCTGGGGCTCAACATCCTGGTCGGCTATTGCGGCCAGATCTCGCTGGGCACCGGCGCCTTCATGGCGGTGGGCGCCTATGCGGCCTACAACTTCCAGGTGCGCGTCGAGGGCATGCCGCTGATCGCCTCGCTGCTGCTGGGCGGACTGTGCTCCACCGTGGTGGGCGTGCTGTTCGGCGTGCCCTCGCTGCGCATCAAGGGCCTCTACCTGGCGGTGGCGACGCTGGCGGCGCAGTTCTTCGTCGACTGGTCGGCGCTGCGCCTGAAATGGGTCACGAACGGCTCGGACTCGGGTTCGGTGAGCGTGGCGGGCCTGCAGGTGTTCGGCATCCCGATCGAGAGCCCGGCCGCCAAATACCTGTTCTGCCTGAGCTTCGTGGTGGTGTTCGCGCTGCTGGCCAAGAACCTGGTGCGCTCGAATATCGGCCGCGAATGGATGGCGATGCGCGACATGGACGTGGCGGCCGCGGTGATCGGCATCCGCCCGGTCTATGCCAAGCTGACGGCCTTCGCGGTGAGCGCCTTCATCGTCGGCGTGGCCGGCGGGCTGTGGGGCTTCATCCACCTGGGCGCCTGGGAGCCGGCGGCCTTCAACATCGACCGCAGCTTCCAGCTGCTCTTCATGGTCATCATCGGCGGCCTCGGCTCCATCATGGGCGGCTTTCTGGGCGCGGCCTTCATCGTGCTGCTGCCCCTGCTGCTGGACCGCCTGCCGGCGATGCTGGGCATCCCGATGTCCACCGCCATGTCCTCGCACCTCACCAGCATGGTGTTCGGCGCGCTGATCGTGTTCTTCCTGATCGTCGAGCCGCATGGCCTCGCCCGGCTCTGGGCCACCGCCAAGGAAAAGCTGCGGCTCTGGCCTTTCCCGCATTGATTCACCCTCATTGATTCCAAAAACCGCACCACGAGTGCAAGCAACCGGAGACAAGGTATGAGACAACTGAAGTCGTTTGCATTTGCAGCCACCCTGATGGCCGCCGGGCTCTCCGGCTTGGCCAGCCAGGCCCAGGCACAGGCCAAGGAACAGTTCTTCCCGCTGCTGGTCTACCGCACCGGCGCCTATGCGCCCAACGGCACGCCCTGGGCCAATGGCAAGCAGGATTACATCAAGCTGATCAATGCCCGCGATGGCGGCATCAACGGCGTGAAGATCACCTTCGAGGAATGCGAGACCGGCTACGCCACCGACAAGGGCGTGGAATGCTATGAGCGCCTGAAGGGCAAGGGCGCCAGCCTGATCGACCCGCAGGCCACCGGCATCACCTTCGCGCTCACCGACAAGGTGCCCAACGACAAGATCCCGCTGGTGACGCTGGGCTACGGCCTCTCGGCCTCGCAGGACGGCAATGTCTTCAAGTGGAACTTCCCGCTGATGGGCAGCTACTGGACCGCGGCCGACATGCTGATCCAGCACATCGCCAAGAAGGAAGGCGGCTTCGACAAGCTCAAGGGCAAGAAGATCGCCATCGTCTATCACGACTCGCCCTTCGGCAAGGAGCCCATGCCGCTGCTGGACGAGCGCCAGAAGATGCACGGCTTCGAGCTGGTGAAGATCCCCGTCACGGCGCCGGGCGTGGAGCAGAAGTCGGCCTGGCTGCAGGTGCGCCAGCAGCGCCCCGACTACGTGCTGCTGTGGGGCTGGGGCGTGATGAACTCCACCGCGCTGAAGGAAGCGCAGGCCACCGGCTATCCGCGCGAGAAGATGTATGGCGTGTGGTGGTCGGGCGCCGAGCCGGACGTGAAGGACGTGGGCGAGGGCGCCAAGGGTTACAACGCCCTGGCGCTGAACGGTTACGGCCAGAACCCCAAGGTGATCCAGGAGATCCTCAAGCATGTGCATGGCAAGGGCCAGGGCACGGGCCCCAAGGAGGAAGTTGGCTCGGTGCTGTATTCGCGCGGCCTGATCATCCAGATGCTGGGCATCGAGGCGGTGCGCCGCGCGCAGGAGCGCTTCGGCAAGGGCAAGGTCATGACCGGCGAGCAGGTGCGCTGGGGCCTGGAGAACCTGGCGCTGGACCAGAAGAAGCTCGACGCGCTGGGCTTCACCGGCATCATGCGGCCGCTCAGCACCTCCTGCGCCGACCACATGGGCTCGACCTCGGCGCGCGTCCACACCTGGGACGGCAGCAAGTGGAACTTCAGCTCCGACTGGCTGCAGGCCGATGAGCAGATCATCAAGCCGATGGTCAAGGCCGGTGCCGACAAGTACGCCGGCGAGAAGAAGCTGACGCGTCGCACGCCGGAAGACTGCCAGAGCTAAGCAAGCAGATGAGGGCCTCGCGAGGGGCCCTCTGCGCAGCATCGCGTGCGGTGCTGCCCAGAGTCCAAGGTCCAAGGTCAAAGGCCGATATGAGCAACATCCTTCTGAACGTCAACGGCATCGAGGTCATCTACAACCACGTGATCCTGGTGCTCAAGGGCGTGTCCCTGCAGGTGCCCGAGGGTGGTGTGGTGGCCCTGCTGGGCGGCAACGGCGCGGGCAAGACGACCACGCTGCGCGCCGTCTCCAATCTGCTGGCGGGCGAGCGCGGCGAGGTCACCAAGGGCAGCATCGAGCTGCGCGGCGAGCGCATCGAGAAGCTCTCCACCTCGGAGATGGTGAACCGCGGCGTGATCCAGGTGATGGAGGGGCGGCATTGCTTTGCCCACCTCAGCATCGAGGAGAACCTGATGACCGGCGCCTACACGCGCCAGGACGGCAAGGCCGCGGTGGCCGCCACGCTCGAGAAGGTCTACAACTATTTCCCGCGCCTGAAGACGCGCCGCGGCTCGCAGGCCGCCTACACCTCGGGCGGCGAGCAGCAGATGTGCGCGATCGGCCGCGCCCTGATGGCCAACCCCAAGATGGTGCTGCTGGACGAGCCCTCGATGGGCCTGGCGCCGCAGATCGTCGAGGAGGTGTTCGAGATCGTCAAGGACCTGAACGCCAAGGAGGGCACGACCTTCCTGCTGGCCGAGCAGAACACCAATATGGCGCTGCGCTATGCCGACTACGGCTACATCCTGGAGAACGGCCGTGTCGTGATGGACGGCGAGGCCAAGGCCCTGCGCGAGAACGAGGACGTCAAGGAGTTCTATCTCGGCATGGGCGGCGGCGATCGCAAGAGCTTCAAGGACGTGAAGAGCTACAAGCGCCGCAAGCGCTGGCTGGCCTGAGGCAGGAGCACCGCCGTGTCGGATGAGTTCTTCGCCCCCCCCGCCTTCAACCCCGAGCAGGCGCTGCTGCAGTTCAAGCGCAATCTGCGCGATCTGCGGCCGCTGGCCGAGCGCGGCAACAGCTTCACCCTGCAGGGCCAGCCGGTGATCGAGCTGGCCGCTGACAGCGAACACCTCAATGTGCGCCTGGCCAAGAGGCCGGCGCGTGCGCCCGAGTGGGAACTGCGCGCCTGCCGCAACAGCGCCGACGTGCGCGCCCTGCTGGACGAGATCAAGCGGCGCCTGGCGCGCTGGACGGACGAGACATGAGCATCAGCGATAGCACCACCTTCCACGACGCCCTCGAGGCGCGCGACCCGGCCGAGCGCGAGGCCGCGCTGCTGGCGGCGCTGCCGCGGCAGATCGCCCATGCGCAGCGGCAGGCGCCGGCCTTCGCCGAGTTGCTGGCGGGGGTGGACGCCGCAGGCGTCGACAGCCGCGCCGCGCTGGCGCGCCTGCCGGTGACGCGCAAGCACGAGCTGCTGGAGCGCCAGCAGGCCCGGCGCCAGCTGCAGGAGGGCCGCGATGTGTTCGGCGGTTTCTCGGCCATCGGCTGGGCCGGCTGCGTGCGCACCAGCGGCGCCAAGCGGGTGTTCCAGTCGCCCGGCACGATTTACGAGCCCGAGGGCCATGCGAGCGACTACTGGCGCGTGGCGCGCGCCATCCATGCGGCGGGCTTTCGCAGCGGCGAGCTGATCCACAACAGCTTCAGTTACCACCTCACGCCGGCCGGTTCGATGATGGAAACCGGCGCCCATGCGCTCGGCTGCACGGTGTTCCCGGGCGGCGTGGGCAATACCGAGATGCAGCTGCAGGCGGTGGCCGAGCTGCGCCCGCAGGGCTATATCGGCACGCCCAGCTTTCTGAAGATCCTGCTCGACAAGGCGGCGGAGCAGGGCCAGCGCCTTTCATTTGCCAAGGCGCTGGTGAGCGGCGAGGCCTTCCCGCCCTCGCTGCGCGACTGGCTCGCCGAGCGCGGCGTGCAGGGCTACCAGTGCTATGCCACCGCCGACATCGGCCTGATCGCCTACGAGACCGCGGCGCGCGAGGGCCTGGTGCTGGACGAGGGCGTGATCGTCGAGATCGTGCGCCCCGGCACCGGCGACCCGGTGCCCGAGGGCGAGGTGGGCGAGCTGGTGGTCACCACCCTCAACCCCGACTACCCGCTGGTGCGCTTCGGCACCGGCGACCTCTCTGCGGTGCTGCCGGGCCGCTGCCCCACGGGCCGCAGCAATCAGCGCATCAAGGGCTGGATGGGCCGGGCCGACCAGAGCGCCAAGGTGCGCGGCATGTTTGTGCATGCCTCCCAGGTGGGCGAGCTGCGTAAGCGCTTCCCCGAGCTGGGCCGCGCGCGCCTGGTGGTGGAGGGCGAGATGGCGAACGACCGCATGAGCCTGCTGCTGGAGCTGGCCGGTGGGCCCGACGCAGCGCCCGAGGGCCTGGCCGAGCGCGTGGCCGCCGCGGTGCGCGACATCACCAAGCTGCGCGCCGAGGTGCGCTTCGTGGCGCCCGGCAGCCTGCCCAATGACGGGCGCGTGATCGAGGACGCGCGCAAATACGAATGATCAGCCGCGCCCGAGGCGCTCGCGATCCTCGCGGCTGAGGACGAAGGCCTGCACCAGGCCGCCCAGGCGCAGCGACTGATCCTTCAGCGATTCCGCCGCGGCGGCGGACTCTTCCACCAGTGCGGCGTTCTGCTGCGTCATCTGGTCCAGTTGCGAGACGGCCTGGTTCACGCGCGTCAGGCCCTGGCTCTGCTCGCCGGAGGAGGCGGTCACCTCGCCGATGATGTCGGCCACGCGCTGCACGCTGCTGACGATCTCCTGCATGGTGCTGCCGGCGTCGCCCACCAGGCGTGCGCCGGCGTCGACGTTCTCGAGGCTGTGGCCGATCAGGGTCTTGATCTCCTTGGCCGCCTCGGCCGAGCGCTGCGCCAGCGAGCGCACCTCGCTGGCCACCACCGCGAAGCCGCGGCCCTGCTCGCCGGCGCGCGCCGCCTCCACCGCGGCATTCAGCGCCAGGATATTGGTCTGGAAGGCGATGCCGTCGATCACGCCGATGATGTCGCCGATCTTGCGCGCGCTGTGGCTGATGCTGTCCATGGTGGTGACCACCTCGCCCACCACCTGGCCGCCGCGCGTGGCCACCTGGGCGGCCGAATGCGCGAGCTGGTTGGCCTGGGCCGCCGAGTCGGCGGACTGGCGCACCGTGCCGGTGAGCTGCTCCATCTGCGAGGCCGAGGTCTGCAGGCTGCTGGCGGTCTGCTCGGTGCGCTGCGACAGATCCAGATTGCCGCTGGCCACCTCTTGGCTGGCGGTCTGGATCGACTCCGCGGTGTGGCGGATCTCGCCCACCAGCTCGCGCAGCTTGTCCTGCATCGCGGCCAGGCCGGCCAGCAGCTGGCCCAGTTCGTCGTCGGACTCGGGCACGAAGCTGGATGACAGATCGCCCTGGGCGATGCGCTCGGCCACCACGATGGCGCGGTCCACCGGGCGCTTGATGCTGCGCGTGATGCGCCAGGCCAGCAGGGTGCCCACCGCCAGCGCGGCCAGGCTCAGCAGGCCCAGCACCCACAGGGACTGACGGGCGCCGGCCGAGATCTCGACGCTGGCCGCCTGGCTCATGCGCTCCTGTGCCTCGACGATCTCGGTGACCTTGCGCCGCCAGGCGGTCTCCACCGGCTTGACGGCCTGGGTGAGGGTCAGGGTGGCCTCGATATTGGCGCCGTCCTGGCCCTCCTTGGCGGCGCGCTGCAGCAGGGGGATGGTCTTGGCCGCGCCCTCCTGCACCGCCTTCATCAGCGCCTGCTCATCGGCATCGCCCTGCTGCGACATCAGGTCCGCCAGCTTGCTCTCGATGCCCTTGTAGCGCTCCACCGCGGCGTTCAGCACCTTGACCTCGGCGTCGATCTCCTTGACGTCGGTCAGCAGGGTCACCGAGCGGGCCTGGATGGCCATCTCGTTGATGGCATGCAGCATGCTGTTGGCCTGGGCGCTCTTGGCGTTGTTGACCTGCACCAGCTGTTCGACCCTGGCGCCCACCGAGCGCATCTGCAGCGCCGCCAGCACCGCCAGCAGCAGCAGCAGGGCCAGTACGGCCCCGAAGCTCAGCGCCAGCCTGCGGCCTACCGACATCTTCAACTTGTGCATGCCCATGTCTCGTCACCCCAGCCGATGTTTTGTGGATTGCATCCGGACGGACGCTTATCCAAGGTCTTATCGGCAGGGCGGGCGGGAAGTTGAGCTTACGTAGTTTCCGTAACAACGGCCTCGCCGGGCGGACCTAGCATGCGGCTTCACCCCTACCATCGTTGAGGCAACATGAACAAACTGCTGCTCGCCTGCCTGGCGGCCCTGGGCACCACCGCCGCCTGGGCCGAGTACCCGGAAAAACCCATCACCATCGTCGTGCCCTTCGCGGCCGGCGGCCCCACCGACAAGGTGGCGCGTGATCTGGCCGAGGCCCTGCGCAAGCCCCTCAACGCCACGCTGGTGATCGAGAACGTGGGCGGTGCCGGTGGCACCCTGGGGGCGACCAAGGTGGCCAAGGCGGCGCCGGATGGCTACACCATCCTCTTGCACCACATCGGCATGTCGACCTCGCCGGCCCTGTACCGCAATATGCAGTACAAGACCCTGGACGACTTCGAGTACCTGGGCCTGGTCAACGAGGTGCCGATGACCCTGATCGCCAAGCCCAGCATGGCGGCCAGCAACTATGCCGAGCTGAGCAAGTGGATCGCGGCCAACCAGGGCAAGATCAACCTCGCCAATGCCGGCCTGGGCTCGGCCTCGCATCTGTGCGGCCTGCTGTTCCAGAGCACCCTGAAGGTGGACATGACCACCGTGCCCTACAAGGGCACCGGCCCGGCCATGACCGACCTGATCGGCGGCCAGGTGGACCTGATGTGCGACCAGACCACCAACACCAGCAGCCAGATCGAAAGCGGCAAGGTCAAGGCCTATGCGGTCACCACCGGCAAGCGCCTCACGGCGCCCGCGCTGGCCAAGCTGCCGACGCTGGACGAGATGGGCCTGAAGGGCTTCAACGTCTCGATCTGGCATGGCGTCTATGCGCCCAAGGGCACGCCCAAGCCGGTGCTGGACAAGCTCAACACCGCGCTGAAGACGGCCCTCAAGGACGCCGACTTTCACAAGCGCCAGGAAGCCCTGGGCGCGGTGATCGTCAACGACGCCCGCAACAACCCGGCCGATCACAAGAAGTTCGTCGAGGCCGAGATCAACAAATGGGGCCCCGTCATCAAGGCGGCGGGGCAGTACGCCGATTGACTAGCGGCGGCTGACGACGCTCAAGCCTCGGCGCGGCATACCAGCGCCAGCTTGTTGCCGTCCAGATCGCGGAAATAGGCCGCGTAGAAGTTCGGCCCGTAGGCCTCGCGCAGGCCGGGCGCGCCCTCGCTGCGGCCGCCCTGGGCCAGTGCGGCGGCATGGGCGGCGTCCACCTGGGTGCGCGTGCTGGCTTCCAGGGCCAGCATGCTGCCATTGCCGGCGCTGGCGTCCAGGCCGTTGTAGGGCTTGCAGATCCACAGCTGGGTCTTGGCATCGGGCGCGTCGGGGCCGTAGCCGACGAAGTCGTCGTCCGCATAGCTGGCCTTCATACCCAGGGGCTGCAGCACGGCGTCGTAAAAGGTCTTGGCGGCCTGGCGGTTGTTGCTGCCCAGGGTGGCGTAGCTGATCATGGCGCGGGTCTCCTCGGTCAATTGATGATGCGCATCGGGATGGTGACGGGGCCGTCGTTGACGAGGCTCACCTGCATGTCGGCCCCGAACTCGCCGCTTTGTACCAAGCCATGCCGGGCGCGGGCAAAAGTCAGGCAATGCTCGTAGAGCTTGCGGCCCAGTTCGGGGCCGGCCGCGCCACTGAAGCTGGGGCGGTTGCCGCCGGCCAGGTCGGCCGCCAGGGTGAACTGCGACACGATCAGGAGGCCGCCGTCCACGTCCTGCAGGCTCAGGTTCATCTTGCCGGCCGCGTCGCTGAAGATGCGCAGCTTGAGCAGCTTGGCGATGAGCTTCTCGGCCTGGGCCACGCCATCGTCCGGCTCGGCGCAGACCAGCAGCAAGAGGCCGGGGCCGATCGCGCCGATGGTCTGGCCGGCCACGTCCACGCGGGCCTGCTTGACTCGCTGCACCAGGCCGATCACAGCAGGTCCTTGGGGTCGTCGAAATGGGCTTCCACGTCCATCGGCAGCAGCTGGATGGTGGCGCGCAGGCCGGGCACGGCGCTCATCAGCGCCTGCTCGACCGAGGTGCGCACCGCAGCGGCGCGCCCCAGGCTCCAGGCCGCGGGCATGTGCATGTGCAGGTCGACGAAGCGGCGCTGGCCGGCGCAGCGCGTGGCGATATGGTCGAAGCGGATGGTCTGGTGGGCAAAGTCGTCCAGCACCTGCTGGATGGCGGCGCGCGACTCGGCGTCCAGGGCCTGGTCCATCAGGCCGTCGGTGGACTTCCAGATCAGCAGCGCACCCTCGCGCATGATGTTGAGCGCCACCAGCATCGCCAGCAGCGGGTCCAGCCAGAGCCAGCCGGTGGCCATCACGCCCAGCAGGCCGGCCACCACGCCGGCCGAGGTCCAGACGTCGGTGAAAAGGTGACGCGCATCCGCCTCCAGCGCCATCGAGCGGTGCTCGCGGGCCTTGCGCAGCATCGCCCAGGCCAGGCCGCCGTTGAGGGCCGAACTCAGCAGCGAGAGCGCAATGCCGAAACCCAGTGCCTCCACCGGTTGCGGGGCCAGCAGGCGGTGCACGGCGGCCCAGATGATGCCCGCGGCGGCGGCCAGGATCAGCACGCCCTCGAAGCCGCTGGAGAAGTACTCGGCCTTGTGGTGGCCGAAGGGGTGGTCTTCGTCGGGCGGGCGCTGCGCCACCGTCACCATCGCGAGGGCGAAGATCGCACCGGCCAGGTTGACCAGCGATTCCATCGCGTCGGACAAGAGGCTGACCGAATCGGTCCACCACCAGGCGCCGGTCTTGAGGGCGATGGTCACCAGGGCGACGCCCACCGAGATGCGCAGATAGGAGCTGACTTGCATGGCCGGCATTGTCGCCGCGGCCGCGGCCGGGAGCCGCCGACGCAGGGGGTGGGTCCTACAATCTGCGGCAGCCCCATCCACGCCTTTTGATCCAGCGCATCATCATGAGCCAAGAAGCACAGCACCAGACGGACGTCTCCCACATCGCCCCGCGCGAGAAGGCCGAGATCCTCTCGCAGGCCCTGCCCTATATCCGCAAGTACCACGGCAAGACCATCGTCATCAAATACGGCGGCAACGCCATGACCGACCCGGCCCTGCAGCAGGACTTTGCCGAGGACGTGGTGCTGCTCAAGCTGGTGGGCCTGAACCCGGTGGTGGTGCATGGTGGCGGCCCGCAGATCGAGGGCGCGCTGAGCCGCCTGGGCAAGAAGGGCCACTTCATCCAGGGCATGCGCGTCACCGACGAGGAGACCATGGAAGTGGTCGAGTGGGTGCTGGCCGGCCAGGTGCAGCAGGACATCGTGGGCCTGATCAATGTGGCCGGCGGCAAGGCCGTGGGTCTGACCGGCCGCGACGGCGGCATGATCCGCGCCAAGAAGCTCAAGATGGTGGACAAGGACGACCCCGCCAAGGAGCACGATGTCGGCCAGGTGGGCGACATCGTCAGCATCGACCCCAGCGTGGTGAAGGCGCTGCAGGACGACCAGTTCATCCCGGTGATCAGCCCGATCGGCTTTGGCGAGCACAACGAGAGCTACAACATCAATGCCGATGTGGTGGCCGGCAAGCTGGCCGAGGTGCTGAAGGCCGAGAAGCTGGTGCTGCTGACCAACACCCCCGGCGTGCTGGACAAGGCCGGCAACTTGCTCACCGACCTGTCGGCGCGCGAGATCGACGGCCTGTTCGCCGACGGCACGCTCTCCGGCGGCATGCTGCCCAAGATCGCCTCGGCGCTGGACGCGGCCAAGAGCGGCGTGAACGCAGTGCACATCATCGACGGCCGCGTGCCGCACTCGATGCTGCTGGAGATCCTGAGCGACCAGGCCTACGGCACCATGATCCGGTCTCACTGAGTTGAGCAAGCGCCGCCAGCCGGTCTGGCTCTTCGACCTCGACAACACCCTGCACAACGCCTCGCACGAGGTGTTCGGTGCGCTCAATGTGGCGATGACGCGCTATATCGAGCGGGAGCTGGGCGTCGACACGGCCGAGGCGAACCGGCTGCGCGCCCAGTACTGGGCCCGCTACGGCGCCACCCTGATCGGCCTGGTGCGGCACCACGGCGTGGACGCCGCGCATTTCCTGCGCGTCACGCATGCCCTGCCGGGCCTGGAGGACGGCCTGCACACCCATGCCCATGACCTGGCCGCGCTGAAGCGGCTGAAGGGGCGCAAGGTGCTGCTGACGAACGCGCCGCTGGCCTATGCGCTGCGCGTGCTGAAGGCCCTGAAGATGCGGCGCTGCTTCGACAGCGTGCTGGCGCTGGAGCACATGGCCATGTTCGGCGAGCTGCGCCCCAAGCCGGACCGGCGCATGTTCCGCTACATCGCGGCCAGGCTGAAAGTGCCGCCCTGGCGCTGCATCCTGGTGGAGGACACCCTGATCCACCAGAAGACGGCGCATGGCCTGGGCATGGGCACGGCCTGGATGCAGCGCTGGGCCGCGCGCTCGACGCATGGGCCCGAGGCCGGGCTTGCGCTCAAGCGCAGGCCCGTCTATGTGCGCCAGCGCATCGCCAGCCTGGGCGCGCTGCGGCCAGAGGAGTGCGGGCGCTGAGTATCGCCGTGGCGGTGCCACCGGCACCCTGGGGCAAACCGCCGTTGGGGCAGGGAAGCTACGCTCCTCTAAGCGTGGGATTGCAGGCACCGCTGCCGCTGCCAGAATGGGGTTCCATCACGTGGCGACCCTCGCATGTCATTGTTCAGTGTTCTGATCGTTGAAGACCAACTCAGGTTCCGAGAGGCATTCGCGCACGCGCTCGAGAAGGCGCCGGATATACGCCTGCTGGGCATCGCCACCGACCTGCCGCAGGGGCGCAAGCTGTTCGACCAGACCCGGCCCGATGTGCTGCTGGTCGACCTGGACCTGCCCGGCGGCAGCGGCATCGAGCTGATACGCCATGCCGCCCACACCATGCCCGAGTGCGAGGTGATGGTGATCTCGGTGTTCGGTGACGAGCAGCATGTGCTCTCCAGCATCGAGGCCGGCGCCACCGGCTATCTGCTGAAGGACAGCCTGGCGCTGGATCTGCCGGGCCAGTTGCGCTCCCTGCGCGCCGGCGGCAGCCCCATCAGCCCGGTGATCGCACGCCGCCTGCTGATGCGGCTGGCACCCCAGGCCGGCCATGGCCCGGCGCCCGATACCGGCACCCTGCCGCTGGACGACGAGACCGTGGTGGCGCTGTCCGAGCAGGAATCGCGCGTGCTGCACCTGGCCGCCAAGGGCTTCACCTTCGACGAGATCGCCCAGTTCATGAGCGTCTCGCCGCACACCATCATGACCTATGTGAAGCGCACCTACCGCAAGCTGCAGGTGCGCTCCAAGGTCGAGGCGATCTACGAGGCGCGCCGCCTCGGCTGGCTGCGCGACTGACGTTTCGGGGCGGGGCCGGGCGCCTATGCCAGAATCGGCGCACCCAACCCGCGCCAGCGCACCGAGCCGATGCACGCCACCCCCGACGACCTGAGCGACGCCGAATCCGCGCCTTCTGCCCCCAGCAGCGCGCCGCGCAAGCGCCCGCGCCCGGGCGAGCGCCGCGTGCAGATCCTGCAGGTGCTGGCCGGCATGCTGGAGCAGCCCGGCGCCGAGCGCGTCACCACCGCGGCGCTGGCGGCCAAGCTGGAGGTGAGCGAGGCGGCGCTGTACCGGCATTTCGCCAGCAAGGCGCAGATGTTCGAGGGCCTGATCGAATTCATCGAGACCAGCATCTTCAGCCTGGTGAACCAGATCACCGAGCGTGAGGGGTCAGGTCTTGCGCAGGCGCAGAAGATCGTCTCGGTGCTGTTGCAGTTCGGTGAGCGCAACCCCGGCATGACGCGGGTGATGGTGGGCGACGCGCTGGTGACCGAGAACGAGCGCCTGGTGGCGCGCATGAACCAGTTCTTCGACCGCATCGAATCCTCGCTGCGCCAATGCCTGCGCAGCGCGGCTGAGGCCAGCGGCTCGGCCACGCCCACGGTGGACGCGAACGCGCAGGCCTCGGTGCTGGTGAGCTTCGTGATCGGCCGCCTGCAGCGCTATGCGCGCTCGGGCTTCAAGCGCCAGCCCACCGAGCAACTGGAAGCCGCGCTGCGCATGCTGCGATAGGGCCTGTTAATACTACGCCGATGGGCCGCGAAGGCTCGCCTCAGCGGGCCAAGCTAGGCGCGGCGCGCCGCCCGCACTGGCGTGCGGGCCAGCGTTGCAACAACGCGTGGCCCGCCGAGACGCGCCTTCCCGCAGGGTTGTGGCCAGAAAGACCGCAGGCCGCGTTGCAAATCCTCGCCGGGTGTCCAACCCGGCTGCGGTTTGCGCCTTGCCTGCGGCCTTTCTGGCCGACAACGCGACCCATTGGCGTAGTGTTAGCAGGCCCTCGTTCATTCCGTACACTGACGGAATGTCTGCAGTTGAACACCTGATGGCACGCGCCGAGGCGCTGCTTGGCCGGCTCGAAGCCGTGCTTCCCCAGCCGCTTGCGGCCCCCGATTGGCAGGCCTCCACGGCCTTTCGCCTGCGCAAGCGCGCCGGCCGCATGGTGCTGGAGCCGGTGCGGCATGTGGCGGGCATCCGCCTCTCGGATCTCAAGGAGGTCGAGCCGCAGAAGCAGCGCCTGATGCGCAATACCGAGCAGTTCGTGGCCGGCCGCCCGGCCAACAACGTGCTGCTGACGGGTGCCAAGGGCACCGGCAAGAGCTCGCTGATCAAGGCCTGCCTGAATGAATTCGCCGCCCAGGGCCTGCGCCTGATCGAGGTGGACAAGGCCGATCTGGTGGAACTGCCCGATCTGGTGGACCTGGTGGCCGAGCGGCCCGAGCGCTTCGTGATCTTCTGCGACGACTTGAGCTTCGACGAGGGCGAGCTGGGCTACAAGGCGCTCAAGTCCATGCTGGACGGCTCCATCGCCGCCGGCAGCGACAACGTGTTGATCTACGCCACCAGCAACCGCCGCCACCTGCTGCCCGAGCAGATGCGCGACAACCTCGGCTACAAGCACACCGAGGATGGTGAGGTGCACCCGGGCGAGGCGGTGGAGGAGAAGATCTCGCTGTCCGAACGCTTCGGCCTGTGGGTCAGCTTCTACCCCTTCAGCCAGCAGGAATACCTGGCCATCGTGGCGCAATGGCTGAGCCATTTCGGCCTCGGCGAGGCCCAGATCGCGGCGGCGCGCCAGCCCTCGCTGGTGTGGGCGCTGGAGCGCGGTTCGCGCTCGGGCCGCGTGGCCTATCAGTTCGCGCGCGACCTGGCGGGCCGTGCCGAGGCGCTGCCCGCCGCGGCGCAATCCAACATGGCCAGCCCGCCGGAGGGCCTGGACCATGTCTGAGCGGACCCCCGTGGACGTGGCGGTGGGCGTGCTGGTGGAGCGCGACGCCGCCGGGTGCGAAGGGCGCTTTCTGCTCACCTCGCGGCCCGAAGGCAAGGTCTATGCAGGCTACTGGGAGTTCCCGGGCGGCAAGCTGGAGGCCGGCGAAAGCGTGGAGCAGGCCCTCAAGCGCGAGCTGCACGAGGAGTTGGGCATCCAGATCGGCGCCGCCCACCCCTGGAAGGTGGAGCTGATGGACTATCCGCATGCGCGCGTGCGCCTGCACTTCTGCAAGGTCTACGACTGGCAGGGCGAGTTCGAGATGCGCGAGCAGCAGGCGATGGCCTGGCAGAGCCTGCCGGTGCAGGTGCAGCCGGTGCTGCCGGGCACCGTTCCCGTGTTGCAGTGGTTCGCGGCGGAGCGCGGCCACCAGGGTCCAACCCATCACGATTAGCCATGCCGGCTAAACTTGGCGCATGAACAGCCTGGATCAAGTCAAGTGGGATCGCGACGGCCTGGTGCCCGTGATTGCCCAGGAGCGCGACAGCGGCGACGTCGTCATGTTCGCCTGGATGAACCGTGAGGCGCTGGCGCTCACGATCGAGAAGGGTCAGGCGGTGTACTGGAGCCGCTCGCGCGCCCGCCTCTGGCACAAGGGCGAGGAGTCCGGCCATGTGCAGCAGGTGCACGAGATCCGCCTGGACTGCGACAACGACGTGGTGCTGCTGAAGATCACGCAGCTGGGGCATGAACCTGATCAACCTGGCATAGCCTGCCATACCGGCCGCCATTCCTGCTTCTACCAGCGCCTGGAGAACGGCGTCTGGCAGAGCGTCGAGCCGGTGCTCAAGGATCCGGCCAGCATTTACGCCCAACAAGCATGAACGGCAACGACATCCTCAGCCGCCTGGCCGACGTGATCGACTCGCGCAAGCCCGCGGCTGGCGGCGACCCCGCCACCAGCTATGTGGCCAAGCTCTTCCACAAGGGCACCGACGCGATCCTGAAGAAGGTCGGTGAGGAGGCCACCGAGGTGGTGCTGGCCGCCAAGGACGGCGATGCGCAAAAGCTCGTCTACGAGGTGGCCGATCTCTGGTTCCACTCGATGGTGGCGCTGTCCGCCCAGGGCCTGCGCCCCGAGCAGGTGCTGGCCGAGCTGGCGCGGCGCGAGGGCCTGTCGGGCCTGGAAGAATTTGCCCAGCGCCCGCATCCCTGACATCCCGAGTTTTCTTTTTCCCGCCTATGTCGCACGACCCGAACTGCATTTTCTGCAAGATTGTTGCCGGCCAGATTCCGTCCAAAAAGGTCTACGAGGACGAGCAGGTGCTGGTTTTTCACGATATTCACCCCTGGGCGCCGGTGCACATCCTCTTGATTCCCAAGCTGCACATCCCCAGCTTGGTCGAGGTGACGGGTGAGCATGCGGCCCTGCTGGGCCATATGAGCACGCTGGCGCCGCGCCTGATGAAGGAGCTGGGGGTGACGAACGGCTTCCGCACCGTCATCAACACCGGCCCGGACGGGGGGCAGGAGGTCTACCACCTGCACATGCATGCCATGGGCGGGCCGCGGCCCTGGCTCAAAGGCTAAGCTGGTTCAAGGTCATGTCATCGCGCGCCACCTAGAATGGCCGCTTCGTTTCCAGGAGAAGACATATGGGTTCGTTCAGCATTTGGCACTGGCTCATCGTGCTGGCCGTGGTGGTGCTGATCTTCGGCACCAAGAAGCTCAAGAACGTGGGTTCTGACCTCGGCGCCGCAGTGAAGGGTTTCAAGGACGGCATGAAGGACGGCAGCACATCCGACGCACCGCCCCAGCAGGTCACCAGCAACAAGGTGGCGGATGCCAACACGGTCGACGTTGAAGCCAAGACCAAGCAGTGATTGATTTCGGTTTTGACAAGCTGGCCCTGATCGGCGCGGTGGCGCTGATCGTGATCGGGCCCGAGCGTCTGCCGCGCGTGGCCCGCACCGTGGGCCATCTGCTGGGCAAGGCGCAGCGCTATGTGGCGGATGTCAAGGCCGAGGTGAACCGCTCCATCGAGCTCGAGGAGCTCAAGAAGATGAAGGGCCAGTTCGAGGACGCGGCGCGCGAGGTCGAGAAGAACGTGCAAAGCGAAATCAACTCGGCCAACCAGGCCTTCGAGCAGACCTGGGGCGAGGTGACCGGGCAGACCTCGATCGAGAACAGCTACGCCAGCAGTGCCGGCTACAAGCCGCCGAAGAAGAACTGGCGTGTGAAGCGCGGCGCCACGCCGATCTGGTACAAGCAGCGCCAGGGCGTGCGCCGTCACGCCCAATCCGGCGCCGCCCGCGTGGCGCGCTTCCGCCCGCCCCGCAGAGCAGCATGAGCACAAGCCCCCAAGAAGACGAACTCGCCGGCACCGAACAGCCTTTTGTCTCGCACCTGATCGAGCTGCGCGATCGCCTGATCCGCGCGGTGATCGCGATTGCGCTGTGCTTCGGCGTGCTGTGCATCTATCCCGGCCCGGCCGGGCTGTACGACATGCTGGCCGCGCCCCTGGTGGCGCACCTGCCGCCGGGCTCGACCCTGATCGCCACCAATGTGATCTCGCCCTTTCTGGTGCCGCTCAAGATCACCCTGATGGCCGGCTTCCTGCTGGCCCTGCCGGTGGTGCTGTACCAGATCTGGGCCTTTGTGGCGCCGGGCCTGTACACGCATGAGAAGCGCCTGGTGCTGCCCCTGGTGGTGTCGAGCACGCTGCTCTTCATCGTCGGCGTGGCCTTCTGCTATTTCTTCGTGTTCGGCCAGGTGTTCAAGTTCATCCAGAGCTTTGCGCCCAAGAGCATCACCGCCGCGCCCGATATCGAGGCCTATCTGAGCTTCGTGCTGTCGATGTTCATCGCCTTTGGCGCCGCCTTCGAGGTGCCGGTGGTGGTGGTGGTGCTGGCGCGCATGGGCCTGGTGAGCGTGGAGAAGCTGCGTGAGTTCCGCGGCTACTTCATCGTGCTGGCCTTCATCATCGCGGCGGTGATCACGCCGCCGGACATCGTCTCGCAGCTGGCGCTGGCGATTCCCATGTGCCTGCTCTACGAGGCGGGCATCTGGGCCGCGGGCATCTTTGTGCGCTACTCCAAGGCGCCCGAGGACGAAGAGACCCCCGCCGCCTGACGGCGCCGATCCGCCGCCGATCCGCCGGCCTCACTCCGGCGCTTCGTCGGCCTGGATCTGCGGCTTGGGCCGCTGACCCACCAGCAGTTTCAGCTCCAGGCTTTCGCTGCCGCGCTGCACCGCCAGCAGCACCTGGCTGCCGGGCTTGAGCGCCGCCGCCGCGCTGAGCAGCTCGGCCGGGCTCAGCACCGGCTTGCCGGCCACGCCGGTGACCACGTCGCCGGGCTTCACGCCCGCCGCGGCCGCCGGGCTCTTGCCCACCACGCCGCTCACCAGCACGCCCTGCTTGGTACTGAGCTTGAAGGCATCCACCATCTCGGGCGTGAGCTCGCGCGTCTGCACGCCGATCCAGCCGCGCGCCACCTGGCCATCCTTCACCAGCGCTTCCAGCACCTGGCTGGCGGTGCTGATGGGGATGGCGAAGCCGATGCCCAGGCTGCCACCGCTGCGCGAGAAGATCGCCGTGTTGATGCCCACCAGCTGGCCCTCGGCATCCACCAGCGCGCCGCCCGAGTTGCCGGGGTTGATGGCGGCATCGGTCTGGATGAAGTTCTCGAAGGTGTTGATGCCCAGCTGGCTGCGCCCCAGCGCGCTGACGATGCCCGAGGTAACCGTCTGGCCCACGTTGAAGGGGTTGCCGATCGCCAGCACCACATCGCCCACCTGCAGGGTCTCGGCCCGGCCCAGCCGTATCACCGGCAAGCCGGGCAGCCGGATGCGCAGCACCGCCAGATCGGTCTCGGGATCGGTGCCCACCAGCTCGGCGCGCGCCTCGCGGCCATCGCTGAGCAGCACCTCGATGTCGGAGGCGCCCGCCACCACATGGTTGTTGGTGAGCAGGTACCCTTCGCTCGAGACGATCACGCCCGAGCCCAGGCCCACCTGAGGCCGGCCCTCGCCGCGCCGGTTCAGCGGGAAGGGGTGCCAGGGCGCCTCGCCGCGCGCGCTGCGCGCCGGCGGCTTGCTGGCGGTGATGCTCACCACCGCGGGCGTGGCCAGCCGCGCCGCCTGCGCATAGCCGACGCGCGCGGGGCTGGAGGCCGCCGGCGCCGGCGCCTGTTGCAGCAGCACCGGTGCCGCAGAATGCAGCCAATGCGGCTTCAGCGTGCCCACCACGAACCAGGCCGCCAGCGCGACCGTCGTGGCCTGGGAGAATAGCAACCACCACGCACGCAAACCGCTCTTCTGCAAACCGACCCCCAAGCCATGGCGCAACGCACCGACATCGAACGCACACTCGGCAACTGGCTGGAGCCGGGCCGTTTCAAGGATTATGGGCCGAACGGCCTGCAGGTCGAGGGCCGCGACGAGATCGGCCGCATCGTCTGCGGGGTCACCGCCAGCCTGGCGCTGATCGATGCCGCCATCGCGGCCCGGGCCGATGCCATCCTGGTGCACCATGGCCTGTTCTGGCGTGGCCAGGACGGGCGCGTCACCGGCTGGATGAAGCAGCGCCTGGCGCGCCTGCTGGCGGCCGACATCAGCCTGTTCGCCTACCACCTGCCGCTGGATGCCCATGCCGAGCTCGGCAACAACGCCCAGCTGGGCCTGCGCCTGGGCTGGCAGGCGGATGCGCGCTTCGGCGAGCAGGAGCTGGGCTTTGCCGGCGCGCTGCCCGCCGGCCAGCAAGACCTGACCCTGCTGCAAGGCCATGTGCAGGCGGTGCTGGGCCGCGCGCCCACGGTGCTGGCCGGCGATGGCCGGCCGCTGCGCCTCGTGGCCTGGTGCACCGGCGGGGCGCAGGGCTATTTCGAGGCTGCCATCGCCGCCGGCGCGGATGTCTTCCTCACCGGCGAGCTTTCCGAGCCGCAGGCGCATATCGCCGCCGAGACCGGCGTGGCCTTCATTGCCGCCGGCCACCATGCCACCGAGCGTTATGGCGTGCAGGCGCTGGGCGAGCGCCTGGCCGCCGAGTTGGGGCTGCAGCAGCAGTTCATCGACATTGCGAACCCCGCATGAGCAAGCCGCTGCTCCTCACCATGGGCGATGCCTGCGGCATCGGCCCCGAGATCATCGCGATGGCCTGGGCGCGCGAGGCGCTGCAAGCAGGTCCGCGCGATGTCTGCGTGGTCGGCGATGTGGGCGTGCTGCGGCGTGCCCTTGCCTGGGCGGGTGTTGCGGTGCCGCTGGCCAGCCTGAGCGCGCCCGACGAGGCCGCACCGCCCGGCGCGCTGCCGGTGTGGCAGCCGCCCGGCCTGCCCGCCGGGCTGCTCGACTGTCCCGTCGGCCGGGTCGATGCGCGCGCCGGCGCTGCCGCGGCGCTGTGCATCGAGGCCGCGGTGCGCGCCATCCGGTCCGGCCAAGGTAGCGCGCTGGTGACGGCGCCCATCCACAAGGAGGCCCTGCACGCCGCCGGTTCGCCCTATCCGGGCCACACCGAGATGCTGCAGATGCTGGCCGCGGCCGACGGCCGGCCGGCGCCGGTGCGCATGATGCTGGCCAACGAGGAGCTGCGCACCGTGCTGGTGACCATCCACGTGGCGCTGCGCGAGGCGATCGACCTGATCAGCCGCGCGCGCGTGCTGGAAACCTTGTGCATCACCGATGCCGCGCTGCGCGCCTGCGGCATCGCGGCGCCGCGCATTGCGGTGGCGGGCCTGAACCCGCATGCGGGCGAGGGCGGGCTGTTCGGGGACGAGGAGATCCTGCACATCGCGCCCGCGATCGCCGACGCCCGCGCCCTGGGCATTGCGGCCAGCGGGCCGATTGCGCCGGACACCGTCTTCATGCGCGCCCGCAACGCTCCGGGCCATCCGGGCGAGTTCGACGTGGTGGTGGCGATGACGCACGACCATGGCCTGATCCCGGTGAAGTACCTGGGGGTGGAGCAGGGCGTCAACGTCACCCTGGGCCTGCCCTTTGTGCGCACCAGCCCGGATCACGGCACGGCCTTCGACCTGGCGGGCAGTGGCCGCGCCGACCCGTCCAGTCTGCTGGCGGCGCTGCGCATGGCGCGTCGGCTGCTCGCCGGGGCATGACATACTGCGAGGCCTAACGAGTCGAGGGAGCGGTATGAAAAAATCTCTATGGGCGCTGCTTCTGAGCGGCCTGGCTCTGCAGACCAGTGCCCATGCCGAGGAGAGCTACCGGACGGCGGTCTGGTTCGACGCCTTGTTCGATGCCACCGGCCAGGTGCGCGAGCTGCAGGCGCAGGACGAGGCCGAGCAGACGCCGGCCTTCTGGGCCCAGCTGCGCAGCCGCGTGCTGCGCGCGCGCATTCCGCCGGTCAGCGAGCAGGGGCAGCCCGCCACCTTCCGTACCGGCGTGCGGGTGAGCCTGGAGGTGCGCAAGGACGCCGCCGCCGGCGCGGTGGCCATCAAGGGCCTGGAGATGGCGCCGCTGCCGATCGAGCGCAACTTCGTCGGCTACCCGGCCGATGCCAAGAATTCGCCGGGTTGGAGCGGCGCGGTGACGGTGGCCTGCACCGTCACCGTCGAGGGCCTGTGCCGCGACATCGTGGTGGATGCGCTGCCGGGCATGCCGGAGTCGGTGCGCAAGTTCGGCAAGGCCTCGCTGGAGGCCTGGCGCTTCCGGCCGCAGGAGGTCAACGGCAAGCCGGTGGAGGGGCGGGCGCTGGTGTCGCTGCAGCTCGAGACCTCGGACAGCCAGCCCAAGGACTTCCGCGAACCCCGGCGCGTGTTCTGATCAGTGACGTGAGTTGAGCGCGGCCAGCTGCTTGCGGGCCCGCGCGGTGGCGCGTTCGATCAGGTAGGCGTTCTCGAAGGCGCGCAGGCGGCCGGACTCGCACAGCTTGCGCAGCATGCGTGCCGTCATGGTGACGGTTTCCTGGTGCTTGTGGCCCTGGGTGAAGATGAAGAAGCTGCGGCCGGCGCTGATATGGGCCAGGCGCACCTTGTGCCACTGGTCGCCGGTGTGCATCTGGTAGGCGAAGCCGAGCTGCAGATGGTCGATCAGCAGGCCGCCCGAGCTGGGTTCGGCCTCGTCCTCGACGGCGGGCAGGCCGTCGATGCTGATGTCCACGGACTGCAGCGGTGCCTCGGCGCCGAGGTCGATGTCGACCTGGCCGTTCCAGTCCACCGCGGCCTCGTTCATCAGGCCCAGGCTCTTGGCCTCTTCGGCGCTCAGCCGGCTGCCCATGTCCAACTCGGCCGGCACGGTGACGCTGCCGCCGGCGGGCAGATCCTTCTCGCTCGGCGGGGCGCAACCGAACACGCCCTCCAGCTGCTTGGCCAGCAGGTTGTACTCCAGCGGGGTCAGGGCTTGCCCCTTGAGCGAATCGGCATGCGCAGGCAGCAGTGCGCCGAAGAACTGCTTGCGCGCGGCCTCCGGCCAGCGGATCAGGTCCAGCCCCTCGTTGAGCGTGGCCATCAGCTTGGGCAGCGAGGCCAGGAAGGCCTGGCGTTGCGGCGAGCCGGCCTTGGGCTGCACGCTCAGCACGATGTCGCGGCCGAACTGGCGGTAGCGTTCGGCGCGCTCGGGCGCCGACTTGGGGTCGCGCGCCGCCAGCACGATGGCCTGGCTCCAGATCTGCGCCAGGAACACGCGCAGGAATTCCGGCATGGTGATGGGCGCCAGCGCCGCCTGCAGCTGCTGCGTGTAGCGCTGCTGCAGGCGCAGATCGGTTTCCTTGCGCTCCACCAGCTCGGCCGCGTTGCCCTGCGCCTGCAGGGCCGCGCTGGTCTGTTCGCCGATGAAGCGCTCCAGCTCGTCCAGCTTGGTCTCGTAGAGATCCATGCGGTCGAAATCGCCGTTGGCGACTTCCTGCACCAGCTCGCGCACCAGGGCCAGGAAGGCCTTGCCCGGGTCCTCGGAGAAATCGTCGTAGGCGCAGGCCAGCGAGGCAATGCGGTTGACGAAGCGCCGCACCGGGTGCTTGCGCGAGGAGAAGAAGCTGTTGTCGCCCAGCGCCGCGCGCAGCACCGGCAATTGCAGGCGCGCGATCTGGCGTGCCATCTGCGGCGGCACCTTGGGGTCGGAAAGAATCTGGTCGAACAGGCTGCCGACCACGTCGATCACCATGTGGTCGAGGTTGCCGCTGGCGGCCTGGCGCAGCTCATCGCGATGCACATGGATCAGATTGGGCGGCAGCTGGCCAGCCCAGCCGGGGTCGCCGTAGTCCTCATTCCAGCCGGTCATGCGGCCGCCACCGTCAAAGTGGCCGGATGCGCCGTAGGCGCTGTCGCCCTGCATCGCGCCTGCCCCGGACGCGCCCGGCATCACGGGCATGTGGGCGAGGCGCCGCAGCAGGTCCATCATGCGCGGGTCGACCTCGCCGATCGAGCCCGCAGCAGCCATGCCGCGGCCACCCCAGGCGCCGCCCATGGTCGGCATGCCGCTGCGCGTCGAGGCCAGGTCGCCGTAGGCGCTGTTCATGGTGTCGGGGCCGCCGGGCGCGCGCGCGGATGCGGTGCCGCGCACGCGCAGGTCCTGCGGGCGCAGGCCGCGGCTGCGCAGCAGGCCGGCGATGTCGGCGTAGCAGGCGCGCATTTCCTGCGCCAGCGAGCGTGTCAGCTCATCGGACAGGATCTGGCGTGTTTCGCTGTCGTCGCTGACGACCTGGATGCCGTCCAGCAGGGCCTGGGCGATCACCTGGGGGCGCAGGGGGTTGCGGTCCTCGGGACGCTCGGAGTCGGGCGCCAGATTGCCGATATAGGACTCGACCTCGCGCAGCTCCCACTCGCATTGGTGGCCGATCGCCAGGCCGATGCGGTCGGCCGCGACCATGGCGTTGACCTGGTCGTCGTCCATCAGCGACAGCTCGCCCCAGTTGGTGCTGCTCTTGGCGCTCTTGGCCATGGGCTCACCGGCCTTCACGGCCACGGGCGCCGCATTCGCCGCCAGTTGGCGCCGCAGCGACTGGTAGAAGCCATTGGAAAACAACGCCTGCTGCTTGCGGAACAGCATCTGCGTCACCAGCAGCACGTCGCGCCGCTTGGCCTGGCCGGCCGACAGTGCGGCCATGCCCATGCCCTCGGCCGCGCGCTCGGCGGCCTGCTCGGCGGCCGTGCGTACGCGCTGCAGCGCAGCTTCCAGGTGCGGGTTGAGTCGGATGTCGGGCGAATTCATGGCGGGTTATGGGCCTTGCTGTGGGTTTGAAGCCACAAGCTATGCCGGCAAGTATCGCGCCATTCCCGGGCGCTCAATGACATTGCCTGCGCATGGCGCACAGGCCCTGCGCAATACCTGACAGATCCGGCATGCCTTACGCTTTGTCACGCTTGAGCGAATCGCGGATTTCGCGTAGCAGCACGATGTCTTCCGGCGTCACCGGCGCCTCCACCGGGGCGGGTGCCGGGGCGTCGCTGCGCTTGAGGCGGTTGATCTGCTTGATCATCAGGAAAATGATGAAGGCCAGGATCAGGAAGTTCAGCAGCACGGTGAGGAAGCTGCCATAGGCGAACAGCGGCACGCCGGCCTTGGTGAGCGCCTCATAGGTCATCGGGCCCTTGAAGTCGGCCGGCGGGCTGCTGAGCATGACGAAGTAGTTGGAGAAGTCCAGGCCGCCGACCACCTTGCCGACCAGGGGCATGATCAGGTCCTTCACCACCGAGTCGACGATCTTGCCGAAGGCGCCACCGATGATCACGCCCACCGCCAGGTCCACCACATTGCCCTTGACGGCAAACTCCCTGAATTCGCTCATGAAACCCATGTGTCGCTCCTGTGTGGACCATGACGGTCCGTTTGTTTGGTCTGGCGCTATTGTGCTTGTTTGGGGCCGTCCTGCAGCGGCTTCGGCCTCAGGCTAAACCAGGGGTCAGATCATGCCTCGTGCGGCGGTCGATCAAGGGTTTTTGCGCTCGCGCAGATCAAAGCCGGGTCGGGGGCTTGACGGCGTCCGTTAGAATCCCCGGTTGCCCCTGATCAGAAGTCTCCATTGAGGACCCACATGAGTGACCAGCAAGTGGACCAAGGCAAGCGCACCTGGCTGATTGCCACCGGTTGCGCCGGTGCCGTTGGCGGCGTCGCCACCGCCGTGCCCTTTGTCAGTACTTTTTCGCCCTCCGAGCGTGCCAAGGCCGCCGGTGCTGCCGTTGAAGTCGATATCAGCGCCGTCAAACCCGGCGAAAAATTGACCGTCGAATGGCGCGGCAAGCCGGTGTGGATCGTCCGCCGCACGCCCGAGCAGCTCGAAGCGCTGAAGAAGAACGAGGCGCAGCTGGCCGACCCGGCCTCGGCTCGCACGGCCTATCCGACGCCCGAGTACGCCAAGAACCCGGCGCGCTCGATCAAGCCCGAGTATCTGGTGGTAGTGGGCATCTGCTCGCACCTGGGTTGCTCGCCGAGCGACAAGTTCCAGGCCGGTGCCCAGCCCTCGCTGCCCGACGACTGGACTGGCGGCTTCCTGTGCCCCTGCCACGGCTCGACCTTCGACCTGGCGGGCCGCGTGTTCAAGAACAAGCCGGCGCCCGACAACCTCGAAGTGCCGCCCCATATGTACCTGTCCGACACCAAGCTGCTGATTGGTGAGGACAAGGCTGCCTGACGCTAGAGCACAGAGGTCAATCAACATGGCTGAATTCAAAGAAGCTCCCGCAGGCGCATCCATGGGCGAACAGCTCATGACCTGGGTGGACAACCGGTTCCCGGCCACCAAGATGTACAAGGAGCACATGTCGGAGTACTACGCTCCGAAGAACTTCAACTGGTGGTACATCTTCGGTTCGCTGGCGATGCTGGTGCTGGTGATCCAGATCGTCACCGGCATCTTCCTGGTGATGCACTACAAGCCCGATGCGGCCCTGGCCTTCGGCTCGGTCGAGTACATCATGCGCGATGTGCCCTGGGGCTGGCTGATCCGCTACATGCACTCCACCGGCGCCTCGGCGTTCTTCGTGGTGGTGTATCTGCACATGTTCCGCGGCCTGATCTATGGCTCGTACCGCAAGCCGCGCGAGCTGGTCTGGATCTTCGGTTGCGGCATCTTTCTGTGCCTGATGGCCGAGGCCTTCATGGGTTATCTGCTGCCCTGGGGCCAGATGTCCTACTGGGGCGCCCAGGTGATCGTGAACCTGTTCGCCGCCGTGCCCTTCGTCGGCCCCGACCTGGCGCTGCTGATCCGCGGCGACTACGTGGTGGGCGATGCCACGCTGAACCGCTTCTTCAGCTTCCACGTCATCGCGGTGCCGCTGGTGCTGCTGGGCCTGGTGGTGGCGCACATCATTGCGCTGCATGAAGTGGGTTCCAACAATCCCGACGGCGTCGAGATCAAGGGCCCCAAGGCACCCAAGGATGCGAACGGCCATCCGCTGGATGGCATTCCCTTCCATCCCTACTACACCGTGCACGATGTGTATGGCGTGGGCCTGTTCCTGATGGTGTTCACCGCCATCATCTTCTTCGCACCGGAACTGGGCGGCTACTTCCTGGAGTACAACAACTTCATCCCGGCCGATCCGCTGAAGACGCCCGCGCACATCGCGCCGGTGTGGTACTTCACGCCCTTCTACTCGATGCTGCGCGCCACCACCGATCCGATGGTGAACGTGCTGGCCGGTGTGGTGGGCCTGGGTGCGGTGCTGACGGTGCTGAAGGGCAACTTCTCCGGCAAGGGCAAGATTGCCACGCTGGTGATCGCTGCCGTGGCCATCTTCCTGCTCAAGACCTTCGACGCCAAGTTCTGGGGCGTGGTGGTGATGGGCGGTGCCGTGGTGATCCTGTTCTTCCTGCCCTGGCTGGATCACAGCCCGGTCAAGTCGATCCGTTATCGCCCCGACTGGCACAAGTACATGTACGGCGTGTTCGTGGTGTTCTTCCTGGTGCTGGGCTATCTGGGCATCCAGCCGCCGACCGATATCGGCACCCTGATCGCCCAGGTCGGTACGCTGTTCTACTTCGGCTTCTTCCTGCTGATGCCCTGGTGGAGCAAGCTGGGCACGCCCAAGGCGGTGCCCGAGCGCGTGACCTTCCACCCTCACTGAGCCAACAGCACCGGAGTCGACCGATATGAAAAAACTCATCGCTACGCTGCTGCTGGGCCTGGGCCTCGTGAGCGGCGCTCAAGCCGCCGCGGGCGGCATCGAGTGGGACAAGTTCCCCAAGGAGAAGATGACGGACGTGGCGGCGCTGCAAAACGGCGCCAAGATCTTCGTCAACTACTGCCTGAACTGCCATTCGGCAGCCTTCATGCGCTACAACCGGCTGCGCGACCTGGGCCTCACCGAAGCCCAGATCAAGAGCAATCTGCTGTTCGCGTCGGAAAAGGTTGGCGAGACCATGAAGGTGTCGCTGGACCCCAAGCAGGCCAAGGAATGGTTCGGGGCGCTGCCGCCTGACCTGACCGTGATCGCACGTTCGCGTGCCGACGGTGCCAAGGGCTCGGGTGCGGATTACCTCTACACCTATATGCGGACCTTCTACCGCGACGAGACCAAGGCCACCGGCTGGAACAACATGGCCTTCCCCAGCGTGGCCATGCCGCATGTGCTGTGGGAACTGCAGGGCCAGCGTGCCGCCAAGTTCGAGGAAGCCGCCGATCCGCACGACGCGAGCAAGAAGGTGCATGTGTTCAAGGGCTACGAGCAGCTCACGCCCGGCACCCTGAGCCCGCGCCAGTACGACGAGGCCGTGGGTGATCTGGTGGCTTATCTGCAGTGGATGGGCGAGCCGGCCCAGGCGCAGCGCTTCCGCCTCGGCGTGATGGTGCTGCTGTTCCTGGCTGTGTTCACCGTGTTCGCATGGCGTCTGAATGCGTCTTTCTGGAAAGACGTGAAGTAAGCATCCGCGGCCCGGCACCAGCCGGGCCCAGTACGCAGTGGGGCGCTCTCGGGCACCCACTGCGTTTGCCTTTTGTGATCGGGCCCGCTGCCCGGACATGAAATCTGTCCTTGACCTGAACTTCAGGAGTCCGCCGCCATGATGGTGCTTTATTCTGGAACCACTTGCCCCTACTCGCACCGCTGCCGCTTTGTGCTGTTCGAGAAGGGCATGGACTTCGAAATCCGCGATGTGGACTTGTTCGCCAAGCCCGAAGACATCGCCCTGATGAACCCGTACAACGAGGTGCCCATCCTCGTCGAGCGCGACCTCATCCTGTACGAGTCGCACATCATCAACGAGTACATCGACGAGCGCTTCCCGCATCCGCAGCTGATGCCCGGCGATCCGGTGGCGCGTGCGCGCGTGCGCCTGTTCCTGCTCAACTTCGAGAAGGAGCTGTTCGCGCATGTGAACGTGCTGGAAGGCCGCTCGCAGGCCGTCAAGGCGACCGACAAGCAGCTTGAGAAGGCGCGCTCGCAGATCCGCGATCGCCTGACCCAGCTGGCGCCGATCTTCCTGAAGAACAAGTACATGCTGGGCGACGATTTCTCGATGCTCGACGTGGCCATCGCGCCGCTGCTGTGGCGCCTGGACTACTACGGCATCGACATGTCGAAGAACGCCCTGCCGCTCTTGAAGTACGCCGAGCGCATCTTCTCGCGCCCGGCCTATATCGAGGCGCTGACGCCGTCCGAAAAGGTCATGCGCAAGTAAGAGAGCACCGCCGCAGCATGGATCAAAACTCTGATGGCGGCGCGTCCGCCGGCGCGCCCAGCACGTCCACCCGGCCCTATCTGATCAGGGCCTTGCACGACTGGTGCACCGACAACGGTTTCACGCCCTATATCGCGGTGCATGTGGATCGCCATGTGCAGGTGCCGATGGAGTACGTCAGCAACAACGAAATCGTGCTGAACGTGGGTTTCGAGGCCACCAGCAGCCTGGACCTGGGGAACGAGTTCATCCAGTTCAAGGCCCGCTTCGGCGGGGTGGCGCGCGAGATCCATGTGCCGGTCGATCACGTGGTGGCCATCTATGCGCGCGAGAACGGCCAGGGCATGGCCTTCCCGGCGCCCACGCCGGAAGAGCCCAATGCCGTGGCCACGCCGCCCGCGGCTACGGCCGCGCCGCGCCCGGCCACGCCCTTGCGCGGCCTGCGCCTGGCTGGCCAGGCGGAACCAGCGCCCGCGCCGGCGGTGGTGCCCGAGCCTGCGAAGGACGAGGGTCGCGACGATGGCGACGATACGCCGGCCGGCCCGGGCGGCGGACGGCCCTCGCTCAAGCGCGTGAAGTGATGTTTTTTTGCGCATAGAATGCGCAGCTCTTGAAGCCGTGCCGGCTTAGCTCAGTTGGTAGAGCAACCGCCTTGTAAGCGGTAGGTCATCAGTTCGAATCCGATAGCCGGCACCATCTCGCTGAATCAGGCGCTTCAAGCCCCATCTAATGCTGCTGCACCTTGATGCGCAGCTTGCCCTGCATCAGGCCCTGTTCCTGCAGCAGCAGCTCCAGCCGGGGCTGCAGCTGACGCAGCTTGGCGGCCACAGCGGCATTGGCCGCCAGCATGGTCCAACCTTCCTCATCCAGCGGCCCCGCGAACACGAAGCGCGCCAGTGCGCCCGGCAGGGCCACGCGCACCACGGCCATGCGCCGGTTCGATTCCTGCATCAGCAGGCCCAGCCGCGCCAGCCCGCTGTGCTGGCTCAGCGCCGTGGCGATGGTCAGGGGCTCGGGCACGGAGGGGCCCTTGGGCTGGGCCAGGTAGCGGGGCGAGCGGGAACGCATGGCCTCAGTGTAGTCCCGGGGCCGGCGCGGCGAGGGCACAGGGGGCCGGATGCTAAACTCCGCGGGTTTTTCTGGAGCGAGAAGCTGCCGGGCGCGCGCTTGCATTTGCGCGGGGGCGCCCCCAGTTTGTTCCGGCGTCAGAAATTTCCAAACCAATAAACAAACCCGCCACGGCCTGAGCGCGACCGCATTCCGGTGCGCCTGGCGCCGCCGAACATCTTTAGCGTCCAGGCTTGCGCCGGGGCGCACGCTACCGAACCACTACGCTGCATGTTGCCCAAGCTTCTTACCCAGATTTTCGGCAGTCGCAATGACCGCCTGCTCAAAGGCTACCGTCGCATCGTCCAGCAGATCAATGCGCTGGAGCCGCAGTTCGAGGCGCTCAGCGACGAGCAGCTGCGCGGCAAGACGGCGGAGTTCAAGCAGCGCGTGGCCGGCGGCGAGAGCCTGGACGCGATCCTGCCCGAGGCCTTCGCGGTCTGCCGCGAGGGCGGCAAGCGCGCGCTGAAGATGCGCCACTTCGATGTGCAGCTGATCGGCGGCATGGTGCTGAATTCCGGCAAGGTGGCCGAAATGCGCACCGGCGAGGGCAAGACCCTGATGGCCACGCTGCCGGTCTACCTGAATGCGCTCACCGGCAAGGGCGTGCATGTGGTGACGGTGAACGACTACCTGGCACGCCGCGATGCCGAGTGGATGGCCAAGCTCTACAACTTCCTGGGCCTGACGGTGGGCATCAACCTGCCGCAGATGCCGCGCGAGGAGAAGCAGGCTGCCTACGCCGCCGACGTCACCTACGGCACCAACAACGAATACGGCTTCGACTATCTGCGCGACAACATGGTCTACGAGACCAAGGACCGCGTGCAGCGCGGCCTCTCGTACGCCATCGTCGACGAGGTCGACTCGATCCTGATCGACGAGGCGCGCACGCCGCTGATCATTTCGGGTCAGGCCGATGACCAGACCGATGTCTACCTGGCCATCAACAAGGTCTCGCCGCTGCTGAAGAAGCAGATCGGCGAGCTGGATCCGCGCACCGGTGAGGGCGTCGAGGTGCCGGGCGACTTCACCGTCGACGAGAAGTCGCACCAGATCTACCTGACCGAAGACGGCCACGAGAACGCCGAGCGCCTGCTCGCCGAGGCCGGCCTGCTGGCCGAGGGCGCCAGCCTCTACGATGCCGGCAACATCACGCTGATGCACCATCTGTACGCGTCCTTGCGCGCCCAGCACGTGTATCACAAGGACCAGCATTACGTGGTGCAGAACGGCGAGGTCATCATCGTCGACGAGTTCACCGGCCGCCTCATGACCGGCCGCCGCTGGAGCGATGGCCTGCACCAGGCCGTGGAAGCCAAGGAAGGCGTGGCGATCCAGAGCGAGAACCAGACGCTCGCCTCGATCACCTTCCAGAACTACTTCCGCATGTACGGCAAGCTCTCGGGCATGACCGGCACGGCCGATACCGAGGCCTATGAGTTCCAGGAGATCTACGGCCTCGAGACCGTGGTGATCCCGCCGAACCGCCCGACCATCCGCAAGGACGAGCTGGACCTGGTCTACAAGACCTCGAAGGAAAAGTTCGACGCGGTGATCCTGGACATCCGCGACTGCCATGAGCGCGGCCAGCCGGTGCTGGTGGGCACCACCTCGATCGAGAACTCCGAGCTGATCTCCGAGCTGCTGAAGAAGGCCAAGCTGCCGCACCAGGTGCTGAACGCCAAGCAGCATGCCCGCGAGGCCGAGATCGTGGCCCAGGCCGGCCGCCCGGGCGTCATCACCATCGCCACCAATATGGCGGGCCGCGGCACCGACATCGTGCTGGGCGGCAACGTCGAGAAGCAGATCCAGTTCATCGAAGCTGACGCGGCGATTGCCGAGGCCGACAAGGCCGCGCGCATCCAGCAGCTCAAGGACGAGTGGCAGGGCCTGCACGACAAGGTCAAGGCCGAGGGCGGCCTGCGCATCATCGCCACCGAGCGCCACGAGAGCCGCCGCATCGACAACCAGCTGCGCGGCCGTTCGGGCCGCCAGGGCGACCCGGGCTCCTCGCGCTTCTACCTCTCGCTGGACGACCAGCTGATGCGCATCTTCGCGGGCGACCGCGTGCGCGCCATCATGGACCGCCTGAAGATGCCCGAGGGCGAGGCGATCGAGGCCGGCATCGTGACGCGCTCGATCGAGAGCGCGCAGCGCAAGGTCGAGGCGCGCAACTTCGATATCCGCAAGCAGCTGCTCGAGTACGACGACGTCTCCAACGACCAGCGCAAGGTGATCTACCAGCAGCGCAACGACATCCTCGAGGCCGAGACCCTGGTGGCCCAGATGGCCAATCTGCGCGCCAGCAGCCTGACCGACGTGGTGCGCACCTTTGTGCCGGCCGAGAGCCTGGAAGAGCAGTGGGACCTGCCCCAGCTCGAGCGCGTGCTGAAGGACGAGTGGCAGCTCGAGGTGCCGCTGGTGGCCGAGCTCAAGAAGAGCGACTCCATCACCGACGAGGACATCGTCGAGCTGGTGGTGAAGGCCGGCGACGCCTCCTTCGCCGACAAGCTGGAGCGCGTGGGCCTGGAGCAGTTCACGCCCTTCATGCGCATGGTGCTGCTGCAGTCGATCGACCAACATTGGCGCGAGCATCTGGCGGCGCTGGACTATCTGCGCCAGGGCATCCATCTGCGCGGCTACGCCCAGAAGAACCCCAAGCAGGAGTACAAGCGCGAGGCCTTCGAGCTGTTCTCCCAGCTGCTGGACGTGGTGAAGATGGAGGTCACCCGCACCCTGCTGAACGTGCGCATCCAGTCGCAGGAGGAGGCCAGCCGCGCCGCCGAGGCGATCGAGGAGCGTGCCGAGCAAGTCAGCAACGTGACCTACACCCACCCCAACGAGGATGGTTCGGTCTCGCAGGACACCGACCCGGCCACGCAGTTCGGCCACGTCGGCCGCAACGATCCCTGCCCCTGCGGCAGCGGCAAGAAGTACAAGGCCTGCCACGGCAAGCTCAGCTGAGTCGCTGCAGTTCCCGCACAAGGGCCGCTTCCGCGGCCTTTTTCATGCGCGGGCATCCCCCCGGCTTGCGGGGGACTGTGCGCTATTGCGCGAATTTCAAGCGCTGCCCACATGGGTGGGGGGTGCCCAGAACCCGGGTACCCCCCTAAAGTGAAGTCCACGGTGCGGGAGGTAGGCACCGTGCCGGTGCATCCAGACCCAACAAGACATCCACGCTTATGAAGAAGATCAAACTTGCGGCAAATTCCACCTGCTTGGCTCTGGCCGCTGGCTCGGCGCTTGCCGCGCCGGTCAGCTTCAACAGCGGCGTCCTGCACGGCAATCTGCTCAATGGCGGGGCGTTCAGCGAGTCGCACCCCTTCAATGTCGATGCCGACGGCCTGTTCGACCTCAGCCTGCTGACCCGCAGCAAGGACGCCAATGACGTCACCATCCAGTCGGTGGTGCTCAGCAAGGGCGCGCAATCCTTCGTGTTCGACAGCACGCCCGACGCCACCGCCTTCATCAGCTCCGGCTGGCAGACCGTCGCGGGCACCGAGACGAATGCCAAGGGCAAGACGATTCCGGTGACCTTCTTCGACGACACCATCGCGCTCAGCCGCGTGTTCCTGAGCGCCGGGCACTGGACGCTGACCGTCAACGGCCTGGATCGCAACGACAAGGTCAAGGGCTCCTACACCGTCACGGCCAATGCGGTCCCAGAGCCGCAGAGTCTGGCGCTGGTCGCGCTGGCGCTGGCCGGTGTGGCCGTGTTTGGCCGCAAGCGCGCGGCGCGCTGATCCCTGTCCTCGCCCCGACAACAAGGTACCGACGAGATGAACGCCTACAGCAAGACTTTGATCGCCACGCTGGCCCTGGCCGGCGCCGCCGGGGCGCAGGCCCTGGGCAATGTGAGCATTGAGTATGTCTCCACCAGCGGTGTGGAGCTGAGCACCACGCTGACCGATGAATTCCTGTCCGGCGCGATGCAGTACACCGCGGGCGGCCAGAGTTTTGCCGCCTTCTGCATCGAACTGGCGCAGACGCATGCCCCGTCCGCCCTGGGCAGCCAGATCTACACCGCCTCCAGCTTCGGCGGCGCGACCGGCGTGCTGCTGCAAGGCCTGTTCTCCAGCAACTACGGCAGCGTCAGCAGCGACTTCCAGAAGGCCGCCTTCCAGACGGCCATCTGGGAGATCACGCATGAAAAGACGGCCGCGCTGGATGTGAACGCCGGCACCTTCCAGTTCGGCTGGACCAGCACCGGCAGCACGGCCGACGACGCGGCACTGGCCTCGCTGGCGAACAAGTACCTGTCGGACGCCCAAGGCTACCAGGGCGACGCCAAGTACACGCTGACGCGCCTGTCCAACCCGACCTACCAGGACCTGGTGACGGTCTCCAGCGTGCCCGAGCCCGGCAGCTATCTGCTGATGGCCACCGGCCTGATGGCGGTGGGCTTCATGGCGCGCCGCCGCCAGGGGCGCTGAGCCTAGGGCCCGCAGGGCGCAGGCAGGAAAAGGGCTTCTTCGGAAGCCCTTTGTCATTCGGGGGTGCCTACAATTCGCGCCATTCCCTTCTGTCAGAGCCAGCCCATGCCCGTCAATCTCAGCGCCCCCGATCCCGCCTCTCTGTTCCCCGTGCCCGGTGTGCGCCTGGGGGTGACGATGGCCGGCATACGCAAGGCCAACCGGCGCGATCTGAGCGTGATCGCGCTGGACGAGGGCGCCGCGGTGGCCGGCGTGTTCACCAAGAACCGTTTCTGCGCTGCGCCGGTGCAGATCTGCCGCGAGCACCTGGCTTCGCACGGTGGCATCCGCGCCATCCTCATCAACACCGGCAATGCCAATGCCGGCACCGGCGAAGACGGCCTGCAGCGCGCGCGCCAGAGCTGCGACGCGCTGGCCCGGCTGATGGGCGTGCAGCCCAGCCAGATCCTGCCCTTTTCCACCGGCGTGATCATGGAAACCCTGCCGGTGGATCGCATCATCAACGGCCTGCCGGCCGCGCTGGCGGCGCTGAAGGCCGATGCCTGGGCCGATGCCGCCGCCGGCATCATGACCACCGACACCTTGCCCAAGGCGGCCTCGCGCCGGGTGCAGATCGCTGGCAAGACGGTCACCATCAGCGGCATCTCCAAGGGCGCCGGCATGATCCGCCCCAATATGGCCACCATGCTGGGCTTCGTGGCCACCGACGCCAATATCGCGCCCGAGTTGCTGCAAAGCCTGGTGCGCGATGCGGCGGACGCCTCCTTCAACCGCATCACCATCGACGGCGACACCTCCACCAACGATTCCTTCGTGCTGATCGCCACCCAGCAGGCCGGCCATGCGCGCATCGAGAGCCTGTCCAGCGCCGAGGGTCAGGTCTTGCGCGAGGCGGTGATCGCGGTGTCGCAGCAGCTTGCCCAGGCGATCGTGCGCGACGGCGAGGGCGCCACCAAGTTCATCACGGTGCAGGTGGAGGGCGGCCGCGACGAGGCCGAATGCCAGCTGGCCGCCTACGCGATCGCGCATTCACCGCTGGTCAAGACGGCCTTCTTCGCCAGCGACCCGAACCTGGGTCGCATCCTGGCGGCGGTGGGCTATGCCGGCATCGCCGACCTGGACCAGACCCTGATCGATCTGTTCCTCGATGAGGTGCATGTGGTGCGCCAGGGTGGCCGCCACCCCGACTACCGCGAGGAAGACGGCCAGCGCGTCATGAAGCAGGCCGAGATCACGGTGCGCGTGAAGCTGCACCGCGGCCTGGCCCACACCACGGTGTGGACCTGCGACCTCAGCCACGACTACGTGTCGATCAACGCCGACTACCGCAGCTGAGTTCGTGCATCAATGCCGGCAGCCCGGCCCATGCACATGCACGACCTGCTCGTGCTTGTGTTCATGGCCGTGGCCGTGCCCGTGATCGTGCCCATGGCCGGCATGTGATTCCGCATAAGCGCCCGCCTCGGGCTCGAAGGCGGCCTGCACCTCGGTGACGATCAGATGCATCTGGCGCAGCAGCTGAGCCAGCACATGGTCGGGCTCGAACTGCAGATGCTCGGGCGTCAGTTCCAGCTGCACATGCCGGTTGCCCAGGTGGTAGGCCGCGCGCAGCAGGTCGAAGGGCGAGCCATGCTCGGCACAGCTGCTGACGCGCAGCAGCGCCTGCGGCGCGGCCTGCACCTGGATCAGCGAGCCATCCTCGGCCACCAGCACGTCGCCGCCGCGCATCACGGTGCCGCGCGGCAGGAAGATGCCCAGGGCGCGACCCTGGCTGTCGCTCGCATCGAGCCGGCTTTTCTGGCGCTGGTCCCAGTCCAGCGAGAGGCTGGTGGCGCGCTTGAGCAGGGCCGGGGCCAGGCCCTGGCCGCGGGGAATGAGTTTGTTGACGGTCAGCATGGCTAGAAGTCTACAGCCCGGGTCTTCATGCCCCTCGCGATCAAGGTGGCATTGATCAGCTGGGCTTCCTCGCGGGTGGCGAAGGGCCAGATGGTGGCGCGCCAGCCCTCGGGCGTCTGCATCACCTCGGCCTGCAGGCGGCTGCGATCGCCCACGGACTGCGCAACCATGGCGCGCATGCGCGTCAGCATCGCCTCGGCGTCGCTCTTGCTGGCCAGGCTGGGGCCCACCAGGGCCACCACGCTCTGGCTGCGCGCAGCGAGCCGGGCGGTGGCCGTCTTGGCGGCCTCCGAGGGCGCTTCGCCCGAAAGCGTGCCGGCCGCGGAGGCGGCGGGCGCGGGCTCCCGCTTCTTGGCCGGGGCCGGCTTGGGCGCGGGCGCGCTCGCCGCGGCCGCCATCGCCGGTCTGGGCGCCTGGCTGGCGGCCTGGCTGGCTGCTTCGGCGGCCGCCTTGCGGGTGCGCGGCGTGCTCACCATATTCGGCCTGATGCTGGGAATGGTGCCGGCCGGCGCGAGTTCGTTCGGCAGCTCGGCTGCCGTCACGCCCACGGCTGCCGGAGGTGGCGCCGATGCCGGGATGGATGCCGATGCCGGTGACGATGCCGGCACGGAAGCGGCCGTGGCCGCCGGTATGCTGGGCTGGCTGGCCGGCGCGGCCACTGGCTCGGCTGCGGCGCTGGCGGGCGCGCTGGCCGCGCTGCTCCCGGCGTTGATGGCACTGGCGGCACTGGCGGCACTGGCGGCACTGGCGGCCAGGCTGGGCGCGGAGGCGGCGCTTGGTGGCGCCTCCTGCTGCGGCCCGGCCGAGGGCCAGAGCAGCCAGGCCGGCAGGGCCAGCAGGGCGGCCAGCAGCAGGCCCAGCGCGGCGACACGGCGCTTGTCCAAGCAGCGCCGCCCCAGCATCAGCAATTCGCTGCCATCGCCCTGGCCGATCAGCACGCGCGTGCGGGCGTCGCCGACATCGATGCCGGCGCTGGCAAGGTAGAGCTCCATCGGCCAGGCCCCCTGGCTGGCCCTGGCCACCAGGCTTTCGTCGATGGCGACGATGCGCTGCGGCCAATCGGCCTCGCCGGGCTGGGCGGTATAGCCATGGGCGAGCGCGAACTGGGCCACCTGGGCCGACCGCAGGCCCGGGATGAAGCGTTCGCTGAAGACCGGCCAGGGCAGTTCGCCCAGCAGGCCGCGGGTCGGGCTGGCAAACAGCTGGCGCGGGTCCAGCGCCTTCCACCAGGGTTGCGGCGCAGCGAAGGCCGCGGTCGCCCGGCTGGCCGCATCGGCCGCGCGTGCCTGTGCCTCCTCCTCGCTGACCTCGTCGGTCAGCGTCGGCTCGCTCGCCTCCGCTGGCCGGCTGCCGCGCATGAAGGGCAGGGCCACGACACCCAGGGTGTGCACATCGCCGGGTGTGATGCGCAACGCCAATGGATGCCGGTTGTGCCAGGCCACCAGCTGTTCGACCAAACGCTCCATGCTCTCCCTAAGTCATTCCGTCAGATCCGGATGATGGGGTATCGGCAGATTGGGGTCAGGTCTGAATGGGTCAGCCTGTCAGGGCAGCTCGCGCACCAGTCGCATGCCCACCAGGGTGTAGCGCGTGTCCGGATCGTTCCAGTTGCGGTAGGACGCGCGGGCATAGAAGCTCCAGGTGTGCCAGGAGCCGCCGCGCCGCACCTTCACGCCGCCCTCGGCAGGGCCCTGCGGATCGTCCACCGGCGAGTGGGCGTAATAGTCGTCGCCATGCCAGTCCGACACCCATTCCCAGGCGTTGCCATGCATGTCGTGCAGGCCCCAGGCATTCGGCGCAAAGCTGCCCACCGGCGCGGTGAAGGAGAAACCATCGTGCTGCGGCAGCGCAAAGGCACGCCATTGGGGCCAGAGGCGGGCGCTGTCCTGGTCGAACACATTCGCCACCTGGGCCAGGCTCGCGGGCGTATCGCCGCTGTGATAGCGGGTGCGGCTGCCGGCGCGGCAGGCGTACTCCCATTCGGCCTCGGTGGGCAGGCGGTAGCGCCGGCCCTCGGTCTGGCTGAGCCAGGCCGCCAGCGCCTGGGCGTCGTGCCAGGTCACGTTCACCACCGGATGCTCTTCGCTCTGCGTGAAGCCGGGGTTGCGCCAGGAGTAGCGCCGCTGCCGCCCCTCGAAGGCATCGCCGCGCGCGCTGCTGGCGGGGTCGTAGCTGGGGTTGTAGCCATAGCCCCCGGTGCCGTCGCGCTCTGCGTCGGGCACATAGCCGGAGGCGAGCAGAAAGCGGCGGAACTGGCCCACCGTGACCTCGTGCTGGCCCATCTGGAAGGCGCGTGTGATGCGCACCCTATGCACCGGCGCCTCGTCCGCCAGCAGCAGGAAGCGCTCGCGCGGGTATTGCGGGTAGGCCTGGGCCAGGGTGTCCGGGCGCTCGTCGCTGCCCATCATGAACTCGCCCGCCGGGATGGTGACGAAGTGCATGCCCAGGCTGTTGGTGCTGCGCTCGGGCGGCGCCATGCGCCCGCCGGCGCAGCCCCCCAGCAGGGCGCAACAAAGCAGCAGGCCGGCAACGGCCGGGGGCGCGATGGATGGGAATGCGGGCAGATGCATGAGCCCAATGATCCGACCGCCGGGCGATGTGCGTGCCTGCCGAAAACCCTGCTTGAGTGTCAGGTCTTGCCCTGTGACTTTCTCCCCAATTTCTACCCCCTTCATGGGATATACGAAAAGTAACAGCGTGCTACATTTTCCGCCGTTTGACGCGTTCCGGCCGCGCAAGGCCGGGGTGCTTGGACAACGGCGCCGCTGCATTGGCGGCATGTTCAATGCAATGCTCACGAGAGGATGCAGGGCGCGCCGGGATGGGTCCGTGCAAGCGGATCGGCCTTGCTCTCTCCGATCGAGCTGGGAGAGTAATTTGAATAATCACAAGATCTTGCGCTCATGGGGTGCCCTGAGCCTGTCCGGCGCGTTGTTGCTGCTGGGCGGCTGCGCGTCCATGCAGAGCCACGACAAGCATGCCTCGGCCGTGCAGGCCACCGCCCGTACCGGCGGCGTGGCGGCGGCGCTGGCCCAGCATGAGGCCTCCGCCACTTCGGCCGACGCCAAGGCCGAGCTGCTGTTCAATATGGAGCGCGGCGAGCTGCTGCGCCTGAACAAGCGCTATGCCGACAGCACCGAGGCCTTCCTGCTGGCCGACCAGAAGGTGCAGCAATGGGAAGAGACCGCCAAGACCAACCCCAGCAAGCTGCTGGGCATGGCCGGTGCGGCGCTGATCAGCGAGCGCCTCAAGGTCTACGAAGGCCAGGACTATGAAAAGGTCTGGCTGACCACGCGCCTGGCGCTGAACCGCCTCTCCGAGGGTGACCTGGAGAAGGCGCGCGTCGACGTCAAGCGCACCCACGAGCGCGAGGCGGTGATTGCCGAGCTGCGCGCCAAGGACACCGCGGCGGCCGAGGAGGAAGCCAAGTCCAAGGGCGTGGATTCCAAGGGCAAGGAGCTCAACGGCTATCCGGTCGAGACGCTCAACGACCCCGAGGTGCTGCAACTCAAGAACGGCTACCAGAATGCGCTGAGCCATTACCTGGCCGGCTTCATCTACGAGGTGACCAATGAGCCGGGCCTGGCAGCACCGGGCTATCGCAAGGCCATCGAGCTGCGCCCCGAGACGCCGCTGCTGGAAGAAGGCCTGCGCGGCCTGGACGACCGCACCAGCTTCACCCACAAGCGCCGCCAGCAGATGACCGACGTGCTGTTCGTGGTGGAGGCCGGCAATGCACCGGCGCGCAAGCCCAAGGGCTTCACCATCCCGGTGCCGGTGGGCGGTTCGCTCCGCACGGTGAGCATTTCCTACCCGGTGATCGACCCGTCCAAGGACGCGATGCTGAGCAATCTGCAGGCCGGCGGCCGTGACTTCAAGCTCGAGCGCGTGGTGGACGTGAACGTGATGGCACGCCGGGCGCTGAAGGACGAAATGCCCGGCATGGTGCTGCGTGGCGTGACCCGCGCGGTCGCCAAGGCAGTGGTGCAGAACGAGCTGGAAAAGCGTGCCGGCATGTTCGGCGCGCTGGTGGGCATCGCCGCCTCGGCGGTGACCGAGCAGGCCGACGACCGCATCTGGCGCATGTTGCCCGGTCGCGTCTATCTGGCCCGCGGCTATCTGCCGCCCGGTGAGCATCAGGTGAGCATCAATGGCCGCGCACTGGATGCACCGGTGAAGGTGGCGGGCCAGTACGCCGTGGTGCCGCTGCGCGTCTACGAGGAGCAATTCCTGGTCGGCGACGTGTCGCAGTTCGGCCGCCTGATGGCCGCCGCGCCGCCGGCCGCCGCACCCGCCGCCACCGCTGCGGTGGTGAGCGAACCCGTCAAGCCCGCGGCCAAGCCGGCCGCCAAGCCCGTTGCCAAGCCGGCCGCCGCCAAGCCCGCGGCAGCCGCCACCGCCACGCCGACGAAGAACTGAAGTGAGGATCAAGAAGATGCAACGCAAGGCAATCAAACCCGTCAGCGCCGCCCTGTTCGCCCTGGGCCTGCTGCTCGGCACCGGCGCCCAGGCCCAGAAGGCCGACGAAACCTCGCCCGCCATCGCCGCCAAGCTGGACCTGCGCGGGTCGCCCAAGGGCATCAAGGTGGCCGAGATGCGCATTCAGCGCAAGAACGACACCCTGGTGGTGCAGGCCGATCTGCAGAACGTCGAGAACAAGGACCGCGTGGTGTTCCACCGCTTCCGCTGGCTCGACTCGGTGGGCAATCAAGTGGGCGATGGCGAGGGCTGGAAGCAGACCACCGTGCTGGGCCTGCAGACCGTCACCCTCAAGGGCGTGGCCCAGCATCCCTCGGCCGTGGACCTCAAGCTCGAGATGAGCGTGGAAAGCAAGTGAGCGCCCGGCGCGCACAGACAGAACAAGGAAGGACAAGAACATGAAGACCAAGCTCACGATCCGTACGACCCTCACGCTCGCCGCCCTGATGGCGAGCGCCGTCCTCGCCGGCTGCGAGACCCATGTTTCCTCACCGGTGGTGCGCTTCCAGCGCCAGGTGAACTATGGCGACTCCAAGGCGGTGGAACTGGTCACCAACGAGTTCGGCTCCACCGACCTGCAGATGATTGCCGAGAAGATGGTGGGCAGCCTGCTCGAGACCGGCATCTTCCAGGGCCGCCCCACGGTGACCATCTCGACGGTGAAGAACAAGACCAGCGAATACATCGACACCACCAATGTGATGAACTCGATCCAGACCGCCCTGGTCAAGTCGGGCAAGGTGCGCTTCACCCGCTCGATCAACGAGATGCAGCAGGGTGTGGACGAGTTGCAGCGCCAGAACCAGAGCGGCCTCTACAAGCAGAACACCACCGCCAAGGTGGGCCAGATGACGGCCGCCAAGTACAGCCTGGAAGGCGAGCTGACTTCCATCGTGAAGCAGAATTCGCAGACCAAGGACGTGTACTACAAGTTCACGCTGAAGATGTTCGATGTGCAGGAAGGCACGATCGAATGGCAGGAAGAAAAAGACATCCGCAAGACCAGCAAGCGCTGAGCAGGGAGAAGAGCATATGAACCGTCGCAACATCATCACCGGCGCCTGCCTGGCCGCGCTGGCCGCTCTGGCCGGCGTGGCCCAGGCCCAGCAGGGCCAGCCGCCCAAGGTGGCCGTCACCGACCTTGCCTACACCCAGGCGGTGGCCCAGTACTTCGAAGCCGGCACCGTCAAGAGCAGCGGTGGCGTCACGGCCAACCAGCATGGCATCGTCGCCACCCAGCAGAGCTCGGGCACCTATGTCTCGGGCACCTACAGCTATATGGAGCAGCGGGAGCTGGGCTCCTTCAGCAACGACATTCGCGGCGCCATGCTCAAGGGCGGCCAGTTCCGCCTGGTGCAGGGCAAGCGCTTCGATGCCGGTGACCCGCAGCCTACCAAGGCCGAACAGGCGCTCAACCAGATCCAGACCGGCAAGATGGCCAAGCCGGTGCGCCAGCCCGAGGTCAAGGACGTGATCGCGCGCATCAAGAAGGGTGAGTTCAACGGCGCCGACTATGTGCTGTTCGGCACCCTCACCAGCCTGGAGTTCCGCGATTCGCTCTCGCCCCTGCAGGGCACCACCAGCGCCTCCTACCAGTTCAGCCTGGACCTGGTGGCCGACTTCTCGCTCATCAGCACCAAGACCTACGAGATCAAGGCCTCGTTCTCGGCCCAGGGCGCCGGCAACGACACCAAGCTGCTCTCCAACCGCGGCGACGTGCAACCGCCCAACCGCGGCAAGGTGATACGCGAGACCTCCAAGAGCTTGGCCGAGAACGTCTACGAGCAGATGGCCGACCAGTTGGGCCTGCCGGGCCTGCCCGAGAGCGGCAACACGCCGCGCCGCAGCGGCAATGCGATGCCGCCGCCGGCCTCCAACGAGGGCACCGTGATCCTGAAGTGATCGTTGCGCGCGCATTGCGCCGGGCTTGCATGGCCTGGCTCCTGCTGCTGGGCACGCCCGGCTGGGGGGCCGGGCCTTCTGCTTTATTCACGCCGCTGGAATTGCCGACGGCGCGTGCGGCTCAGGTCTTGCTGGCCTGGCACCGGCCGGCCCTGCTGGCGCCGGCGCGCTACCAGGTGCTGGTGCTGCCCGGCTCGGGCTGCAGTGGCTGGGCGGCGGTGGCCGAGCCGATGTTCCGTGGCCTTGGCCATGCCGAGCTGCTGCTGCTGCACAAGCCCGGCGTGCAGCCCTGGGAGCGCCACGCTGCGGAGGATTGCCCCGCCGATTTCGTGCGGACCGATCGCCTGAGCACCTGGCTCGCCGACGCGCGCGCGGCCCTGCAGGCCTGGGTGCGCCGGCCCCAGTCCGAGTCTGGCCCCGCAGGCCTGCCGGTGCTGCTGATCGGCGTCTCCGAGGGGGCCGAGTTGCTGCCCGAGCTGGCGCCCGAGATTCCCGGGCTGCGCGGACTGGTGATGATTGGCGGCTCGGGCCTGGACCCGGCCGAGGCGGCCGAGCTGCAGGCTCGGCGCCTGGGCGAGGTGCGCGCCTGGGCCAGCCTGCGCGCCGCCGCACAAGGGCCGCTCGCTGACGCCACGCTGCGCGATGGCCGCAGCCTCGGCTACTGGCGCGACCTGCTGGCCTGGCGCGTGGCCGAACCCCTGCTGGCCGGCGACGCAGACCTGTTGCGTGCCTGGGGCGGCCACGACGCGCTGGTGCCGCCGCTGGCCTACCAGCGCTTTGCGGCGCTGGCCGCTGTGCGCCGTCCCGAGTCCTTCTGCGACTGGCCGGTGCCCGAGGGCGATCATGGCCTGCAGTCGCCGGGGGGCGACCATCTGCAGCGCCTGTGGGCCGGGCTGGAGCGCTGGGCGCGCGAGCCCGGGCAGCGCCTGTGCGCGATGGCGGACAATCGGGACCCGCCCTAGCACCAGCACCGCCCGTGTCCCCTTCCTTTTTCCAGCAACTCCTGCGCAGCGAAGCCCCTGCCGCCCCGGATGCCCTCCAGCGCTTCATGCATCTGCTGGCCCTGTCCCTGCAGACCGGCAGTTTCGGCAAGCTGATGCTGGGCAAGCCGCAGGGCGGCGATGCCGATCTGGAGCGCCTGCTGGTGCGCGAGGTGCAGCTGCGCGGCGAGCGCCAGCTCTCGATGGTGTGGCGCCATCGCACCAAGGACGTCACCAAGAACCACGGCTTCGACGAGGGCCTGGCGTTGCTGCATGGGCTGCTGGGCCGGCAGTTCCTGCATGCCCATCTGCTGACCCAGGGCGAGGACGTGCAGCTGAGCTTCAGCCGCAAGGGCAAGGCCAGCTTGCGGGTCGGCAAGCTCAGCGCAGCGGCCGATGCCAGTGCTGCCGAGGCCGGCACCGACGAACACAACCGCGACAAGCAGCGCTACCTGGATCTGCAGCGCCCGTTCTGGGCCGATCTCGGCCTCACCCATTCGGTCAAGGGCGATTTGCAGCTGGTGCCGGCGATGTCGCGCAAGTGGAAGCAGATCAACAAATTCATCGAGGTGTTCGCGGCCGCGCTGAAGGCCTCGCGCCTGGCGGACAGCCCGGACGTGCATGTGGCCGATTTCGGCTCGGGCAAGGGCTATCTGACCTTCGCCACCTACGACTATCTGCGCGGCCTGGGCAAGGACGCCCAGGTTACCGGTGTCGAGCTGCGCGACGACATGGTGAAGCTGTGCGGCGCGGCCGCGGCCCGCCATGGCCTCGCGGGCCTGCGCTTCGACCAGGGCGATGTGCGCAGCTACACGCCGGCGCGGCTCGACGTGATGATCGCCCTGCATGCCTGCGACATCGCCACCGATTACGCCATCCACCTGGGCCTGCGCGCCGGCGCCGCCATCATCATGTGCTCGCCCTGCTGCCACAAGCAGCTGCGCCCGCAGCTGAAGTCGCCCGCGCTGTTGCGGCCGTTGCTGCAGCATGGCATCCACATGGGCCAGGAGGCCGAGATGGTGACCGACGGCCTGCGCGCGCTGCTGCTCGAGGCCGAGGGTTACGACACCCAGGTGTTCGAGTTCATCTCGCTGGAGCACACCAGCAAGAACAAGATGATTCTGGCGGTCAAGCGCGCCGTGCCGCTGCCGGCGGCGCGGCGCCAGGAGCTGCTGGACCAGATCGCCGAGATCAAGCGCTTTTACGGCGTGCGCGAGCAGGCGCTGGAGAGCCTGCTGTGCGCGGCCTAGGCGGCGGGCGGCAGAAGAAGGGACAAGCAGGGTTTTGTCGCGACGCCGCCAGGGTTCCATGATCGAAGCTCCTTCGTAAACCGGGAGCGACCATGAACACCTTGCTGCGTCTGAGTGTTGTTGCCATGCCCGTCCTGCTGGCTGCGGGCGCGCGAGCCGATGTGGTGACGGACTGGAACCAGAGGGCCAGCGAGATCACCGTGGCCCACCAGGCCGGGCCCTGGGGCCAGGCGCCGATGGTGCTGATCCAGGCGGCGGTGTTCGAATCCGTGAATGCCATCACGCGGCGTTTTCCGCAGGCCGGCTACCTGAAGCTGGAGGCGCCGGCCGGGGCCTCGATCGACGCCGCCGTGGCCGCGGCCAACCGCGTCGTGCTGAACCGCATGGCGACGACGCAGACCGCGGCCATCGAGGCGGCCTACCAGGCGGCGCTGGCCGCGATCCCGGACGGGCCCGCCAAGGCGGACGGCATCGCGCTGGGTGAGAAGGCCGTGGCCGGCATCCTGGCGCTGCGGGCCCCCACGGGCGCGTCGCCGGTGTTCTACCGCCCCGTCACCGGCCCCGGCCAGTATGTGCCGACGGTGCTGCCGGTCATGGCCGACCTGCCGCCCGGGAAATGCTGGCTGCTCGAGCGGCCCGATCAGTTCCGCCCCGGGCCGCCCCCCGATCTGAAGAGCGCGGTCTGGGCGCGCGACTACAACGAGGTCAAGGCCTTCGGTGCGCGCACCGGCAGCCAGCGCGATGCCGAGCAGACCGAGATCGCCCGCTTCTGGGCCGCGACGACGCCGACCATCTACTACCCGATCGCCCGCTCGGTGGCGAACCAGCCCGGGCGCGAGCCGACGCAGAACGCGCGCCTGCTGGCTGCCAGCGGGCAGGCCATGGTGGACGCCATCGACGCCGTCTTCGACGCCAAGTACCACTACCACTTCTGGCGCCCCTTCACGGCGATCCGCAACGGCGACCGGGACGGCAACGACGCCACCGAGCGCGATGCCGGCTGGCTGCCCCTGATCGACACGCCCATGCACCCCGAGTACCCCTGCGCGCATTGCACCATCGCCGGCTCGCTGGGGGCGGTGCTGAAGGCCGAGATCGGCAACGGGCCGACGCCGCGCCTGTCCACCACCAGCCCGACCCTGCCCGGCGTGACGCGCTCATGGACCAGCATCGACGCCTTCATGCAGGAGGTCATCAATGCGCGCGTCTATGACGGCGTGCATTACCGCAACTCGGGCGAGGTCGGCCGCGCGCTGGGCAACAAGGTCGGCGAGTTGTCGGCGGCCAAGCTGCTGCGCTGAGCGCTGGCCAAGCAAAAGAAAGAAGGGCGGACCCGGTGAGGGGTCCGCCCAAATGCGCTGAATAAGACACCGCCCGTGGACATGGCAAAAGCCTGTGGGGCTGCGGTGTGGAGGCGAGCGCAAATGCGCAGGCAAGAGCGAGCCGCCGGGCGGCACGCGGCCCGGGCGCTATGAAATCAGTGGCATGGCCGGCACAGACGCCAGACCGCGACGTGGAGCGGGCCGGTGATACGGCACGCGGACGGGGGCGGGGCGGCTGTTGCGAAAGCGCATGAGGCTATCATCGGCCAAGGGCAAGCGGGGTATTGCGCCGAAGAAGGCACCACTATCGAGGCAATCTTGATGGTCTGTTTTTCCCGCTATTTCGACCGATCCTGACCAGAGGGGCGTGATTTTGCGGATGTGGACGAGGCGCGCCTGCCTGGCCGGCCTGACGAGCCTGGCGGCCTGCGGCCGCGATCCCGCGCCGGCCGGCGACTACCAGCCCAGCTATGCCGATGCGCCGGCGGGGGCCAAGGGCGAGCTGCTGTTCGCGGTCCATCCCCTGCACAACCCGGCCAAGCTGTTCGAGGTCTACGGGCCGCTGGTGGACTGGCTCAATCGCCAGCTGCCCGAGGCCAGGCTCAAGCTGCAGGCCTCGCGCAACTACGAGGAGTTCGAGCGCCAGCTGCAGCAGCGGCGCTTCGCCTTCGCCCTGCCCAATCCCTACCAGACCCTGCTGGCCAGCCGGCATGGCTATCGCGTGTTCGCCAAGATGGGCGACGACGAGTCCTTCCGCGGCATCCTGCTGCTGCGGCGCGACGGGCCGGTGCACGCGATTGCCGATCTGCGTGGCCGCGCCATCAGTTTCCCGGCGCGCAGCGCGCTGGCGGCGACCATGATGCCGCAGTACTTCCTGCACCGCCACGGCCTGCCGTTGGCCGCCTATGAGCAGCGTTACGTCGGCTCGCAGGAGTCGGCCATCATGAACACCGTGCTGGGCAACACCGCGGCGGCGTCGACCTGGCCGCTGCCCTGGCGCGCCTTCCAGCGCGAGCATCCCGACGAGGCCGCCCGGCTGGTGCAGGCCTGGCAGACCGACACCCTGCCCAACAACGCCCTGGTGGCGCGCGACGACGTGCCGCCCGTGCTGGTGGCGCGGCTGCGCCAGCTGCTGCTGGAGCTGCATCGTCACGCCGAGGGTCAGGTCTTGCTGGCGCGCATCCCGTTGACGCTGTTCGAGGGCGCCGACGAGGCGACCTATCGGCCGGTGCGCCAGTTCATGGACGAATTCGAGCGCTCGGTGCGCGGGGTGCAGGGATGATGCGACTGTTGCGGCCGCTGCTGGCCTGGTGGCGTGGCATCTCCATCCGCATGCAGCTGATGCTGGGCATGGCGGCCAGCCTGGCGCTGTGCGTGAGCCTGCTGGCCTGGCAGCAGCTGCGCACGCAGAGCGAGCTGCTGCGCGCGCAGCATCTGGCCCAGGCGCGCGACCTGGCCGGCGCGCTGGCGGTCAGCGCCGCGCCCTGGGTGATGGCGGACGACCTGGCGGGCATGCAGGAGGTGATTGCCTCGGTGGCCCAGGCCTCCGAGGTGCGCTATGCCATGCTGGTGTCGCTGCAGGGGCGCGTGATGGCGCACAGCCAGGCCGGCCATACCGGCCGCTTCATGAGCGACGCCGCCAGCCGGGCCTTGCTGGCGCAGCCGGCGCGGGTGCAGATCGTGGCGGCCAGCGAGACCTTCACCGACATGGCGGCGCCGGTGATGGCGGGCGCGCGCCAGCTTGGCTGGGCGCGCGTGGGCATGGGCAACGAGGCGGTGCAGCGCGGCGTCGAGCAGGCGCGCACCCAGGCCCTGTGGATGCTGCTGCTGGCCCTGCTGCTGGGCGGCGTGGTGGCGGTGCTGATCGCCGATGGGCTGACGCGCGGCCTGCAGCGCCTGGTGGATGCACTCGACCAGGTCAGCCTGGGCCAGCGCGGCTTCCGCCTCGGCGCGCAGCGCCATAACGAGCTGGGCCGCCTGGGCGAGGGCTTCGACAGCATGCTGGGCGCGCTGGAGCGCCGCGAGACCGAGAGCCTGGCCGCCGGTGCGGCGCTGGCCGAGAGCGAGCAGCGTTTTCGCGCGCTGTTCGAGCTCGCCGCCGTGGGCGTGGCGCAGACCGACGCGCAGGGGCGGGTGGAGCGCGTCAACCAGCGCTGCGCGCAGATCCTGGGCTGGAGCCAGGCGGACCTGTGCGGCAAGGCCTGGCGCGAGCTGGCCGACCCGCAGGACCTGGCGCGCCTGCAGCCGCAACTGGAAGCCCTGCGGGAGGGGCAGATCCACGAGTTCGAAACCGAGGCGCGCTTTGTGCGCGCCGATGGCACGACGATCTGGCTGTCGCTGACGGTGGCCAGCATGGGCGCCGAGGGCGTGCCCGCGCCCGGCATCGTGACGGTGATCCAGGACATCAGCAGCCGGCGCGCCGCCGAGGAAAAGCTGCGCCAGGCCGCGAGCGTGTTCGAGAGCACCAGCGAGGCCATCATGCTGACCGATGCGCAGGCCCGCATCGTCGCGGTGAACCCCGCCTTCACCCAGATCTCCGGCTACGCCGAGGCCGAGGTGCTGGGCCGCAATCCACGCCTGATGCAGTCGGGCCGCCAGTCGCCCGGCTTCTACCGCGAGCTCTGGACCAGCCTGCTCCACACCGGGCGCTGGCATGGCGAGATCTGGAACCGGCGCAAGAGCGGCGAGATCTTCCCGGCCTGGGTCACGCTGAGCGTGGTGAAGAACGAGCGCGGCGAGGTCACCAACTATGTGAGCGTGCTGAACGACCTCAGCCTGATGCGCGAGGCGCAGCAGCAGCTGGACTACCTGAGCGGCCACGACGCCCTCACCAGCCTGCCCAACCGCACCGTGTTCCGCGAGGGGCTGCAGCAGGCGATCGAGCGTGCCCGCCGCGACGGCCGGGTGCTGGCGATGATCTTCGTCGACCTCGACCGCTTCAAGAACGTCAACGACACGCTCGGCCATCCGCTCGGCGACGAGCTGCTGCGCTCCGCCAGCCAGCGCCTGCGCGCGCTGCTGCCGCCCACCACGCTGCTGGCGCGCCTGGGCGGCGACGAGTTCGGCCTGGTGCTGGACGACGATGCCAGCGTGCATGGCTGCCTGGCCTGCGCGCAGCGCCTGCTGCTCGATTTCGAGCGCGCCTTCCATATCGGTGGCCATGCCCTGGTGGTGACGCTGAGTCTGGGCATCAGCCTGTTCCCCGAGGACGCCAGCGACGCCGACACCCTGGTGCGGCATGCCGAACGCGCCATGTACGAGGCCAAGACCAAGGGGCGCAATGCCTACCAGTTCTTCGAGCCCGGCCTGGCCGCGGGGGTGCTGGAACGCCTGATGATGGAAACGGCGCTGCGCGGCGCCGCCGGGCGCGGCGAACTGCGGCTGCATTTCCAGCCCCAGATCGATCTGCGCAGCGGCGCCCTGGCCGGCGTGGAGGCACTGGTGCGCTGGCAGCACCCGCAGCTGGGCCTGGTGTCGCCGGCGCAGTTCATCGCGCTGGCCGAAGAGGTGGGCCTGATCAGCGAGATCGGCGACTGGGTGCTGCAGCAGGCCTGCGCGCAGATGGTGGCCTGGGAGGCCCAGGGCCTGCGCGTGCCGCGCATCGCCGTCAACCTCTCGGTGCAGCAGATCGAGGACCCGCAGCACATGGCGCGGGTGGCGCAGGCGCTGGCACACAGCGGCCTGGCCGGCGCGCGCCTGGAGCTGGAGGTCACCGAGTCGCTGATCATGCGCCAGCCCGAGCAGGCGCAGCGGCATCTGCAGGAGCTGCTGAGCCTGGGGGTCGAGTTCGCGATCGACGATTTCGGCACCGGCCATTCGAGCCTGGCCTATCTGCGCCGGCTGCCGCTGCACCGGCTCAAGATCGACCAGTCCTTTGTGCGCGACATCGGCGAAGACAGCGGCGGCGAGGCGATCGTGCACGCCGTCATCGCGCTGGCCCGCGCGCTGGGCCTGCACACGGTGGCCGAGGGCGTGGAGCAGCCGCACCAGGCCGAGTTCCTGCGCCAGGCCGGCTGCGACACCGTGCAGGGCTACCATTTCGGCCGGCCGATGCCGGCGGCGCAGCTGCTCGAGCGCTGGCTGGGCGCGCCCGCTAGGGCGCCGTCGGACGCAGCTCCAGCCGCACCGCCGGGGCCTTGAGGCCTTTGGTGCTACTGCCGCTGGCCGGTACCTCGCTCCAGTCCCATTCGCCCTTCACGCAGGTCTGCTTGACCTTGAACCAGAGCGTGCCGGGCGTGGCCGGCAGGCTGCCGCGCAGCGCGAACTCGTCGTACCAGTCGTCCTGCAGATAGGACTCCTCGCTGCTGGCGGTCCAGCTCACCTCGGCCAGCTCCTCGGTGACGCTGCGCCCATGGCTCTCGTAGGGCGTGGCGAGCTTTTCGCGGCGCAGCGCCAGCGTCCAGCCCGGCTTGGGGATGGGTTTGGCGCCGCGGAAGCCGGGCGGCAGGATCACGCTCACGCGCGTGGTGGCCGAGCCCTCGCAGCCATGGCCGATGCGCAGCACCGCCTTGTAGGGGCTGCCGGCCGGGGCCTCGGGCTGCTCCAGCGTGACATGGGCCTGGGCGGCGGCGCTCAGCAGCAGGGCGCTGAACAGGATGGGTTTGATTCGCATGGTGCTTGCTCCGTTCAAAGGCTGAAGCTCAGTTCCGCATGGAAGGTCCGCTGCGGATAGGGGTGGAAGTTCCAGTACTGGTAGTTGTTGAGGTTGTCGATGCCGCCGGCCAGGGTCCACTGCCTGTTGATCTGCCACTGCATGCGCAGGTCGGTGGTGAAGAACTTGGAGAAGCCCTGGTAGGCAAAGCCGTTGGGGTCGCTGTTGTTGAGCGTGCCGTACTGGCGGCCCGAGTAGCGCAGGCCGTAGGCGGCCGAGAGCGCCGGCGTCAGCGCGTAGCTCAGCAGCGCGGTGGCGCGCCACTTCGGCACGCGCGGCTGCTGCCGGCCGATGGTGTCGCCCGGCTGCGCGACGAAGCCCTCGTTGGCGAGGATCTTGGAGTCCGCGTAGGTCAGGCTGGCGGCCAGCTCCAGGCCTCGCGTGAACAGATCACTGCCCTGGTAGGACAGCTCCATGCCCAGCGTGCGCATGCGGCCGATGTTCTGCGTGCTGCTGACCGACCTGCCCTCGATCACAGCGGCCTGCGCGTACAGCGCGTCGCGCGTGTCCTCATGGAACAGCGTGCCGCGCAGCTGCTGCCGCGTGCCGTCCGACCAGCCCAGGCTGAGCTCGCTGGTCCAGCCCCGCTCGGGTTTCAGATCCGGGTTGGTGACGGGGTCGTTGGGCACATAGGCGCCGCCGGCGCTCACGCCGCCCTGGTAGAGCTCGCCCGCGGTGGGGAAGCGCACGGCCCGGCCGGTGGAGAGCTTGGCGGTCCAGTCGGCGTTGATCTCGACGCCCAGCGCGGCCTTGGGCGAGAGCGCGCGCGCCACGCGCGTGGCGAAGCCCAGGGTCTTGCCGTCCGAGGCCGGCGCTGCCGTCTTGCTGCCCTCGCTGGCGCGCCATTCCTCGGCGCGCAGGCCCAGCACGGCCTGCAGCGCCGGGCTCAGCTTCCAGGCATCCTGGGCGTAGGCGCTGCGCAGCTCGGTGCGGCCGCTGAAGGCGGTGAACAGCGCCGTGGGTGCGCCGCCGAGCCAGTCGGCCAGCTCGCTGACGCGCTGGCGCCAGCGGTAGCTGTCCTGCTGCAGGCCGAAGTCCAGCACATGCCCGGCGCCGGGGCGCAGCACGCCCTTGGCCGCCAGCGTGGACCAGCCGGTGCCGCCCTGGTCGGTGAGGCGGCCGCTGCCGCCTGCATCGGCGCCGGGGCGCGCCAGCAGCGGCGCGCGCGACTCGTCGCGGTCGTACTGGTAGGCGCTGGCGGCCAGCTCGAAGTCGAACGCGCCGCCGCCGTGGCTCTTGATCGAGAGGCCCTGCATCAGGTGCTGCAGCGCGTCGCGCGACTGGCCGAAATCGTTCGCACCCAGGCTGTAGCCCTTGCCATCGAGGCTGACGGGCGTGGCCTTGGCCGTGCCGCTGTTGGCGGCCGCGGCATAGAAGGGCATGCCGGCGGCGTCGCGCAGATAGCTGAGGCTCTGGTTGCGCGTCTCATTGCCCCACCAAGCCAGGGTGTAGCTGGCGCGCAGGCTCGGGCTCAGCGCGTAGGCGAGCTTGAGCTTGGCGTGCTGCTGCACCGTGTGCATCTGGGTGCCGGCGCCCAGCAGCAGCCAGGGCGTGTTGCTCTTGTCGGCGTTCAGGATGCTGCCGCTCAGTGGCGGGGCGCCGGCGGCCGGTGCGCTGCTGGAGAGCGGCTTGGTGATGAAGGTGAGCGGCTGGCCATCGCTGTCGAGGCGGTTCACATTGATCCACCAGGAGAAGGCGCCGGCGCGGTCGCCCAGCGAGGCGCTGGCATGCTGGCCACCGTAGGTGGCGTCGCTGCCGTAGAGCTTGAAGGGCTGGTGGAACAGGCCGAGCTTGGCATGGGCCTCGAAGGCCTTGGGGCTGCGCGTCTGGTAGTCCACCACTGCGCCCACCGAGTTGCCTGCATAGGCGGCCGAGAAGGGACCGTAGAGCACGTCCACGCGCGCGATCTCCTCCGGCGTCACCAGCCCCCAGCGCGGCGTGAAGCTGGCGCCGTTGCCGAGCAGGTTGGAGAGCTGGATGCCGTCGGCAAACACCAGCGAGCGCGCGCTGTTGCCGGTGCCCGAGGCGCGGGTGGAGAGCACGGCGTGGTTGTAGTCGCCGATATAGCGCTTGCGCACCAGCAGGCTGGGCAGGTACTTGAGGGCGTCCTGCGCATCGGTGGCGTTGATGCTGCGCGCGATTTCCTCGGCCGTGATGCCCTCCATGGTGGTGGGGATGTGGGTCGGCAGCGAGCTGGGCGCCTGGCCGACGATCATCACGATGCCGAGCTTGGCGGCGGGGGAGGCGGAGGGCGTGGCGGCAATTTCCACGGCGTCATCGCCGCAGTCTTCGCAGGCCTGGGCGGTGGACAGGGCGGCCGTGATTGCCAGGCACAAGAGCCTGGGCATGGAGGGAAACTTCATGGCGATTCGAATGTGCGTCGACCTATCGGCCGAGCGGATGTGGGCCCTGGCAACTTGCCAGGGATTGCTGGTGAATCAGGCCAGCAGAGACGGAGGCGCGCGCGATTGCGCCGGGCGCCAGGTGAAGGGGGTTCTTGGCGCGCTGTAGAAGCGTGCCGGCATCTCGAAGTGCAGCGGCAGCAGTTGCAGCGCCGGCAGCGCGGCCGCGGGTGGTGGTGCCAGGTCTTGCGCCTGCAGGCCGCAGAACGGGCAATGCGCCAGCAGCCCATGGGTGGGGTCCTGTTCGCGCGCGCCGGCAGGGTCGCGCTTCTCGGCGCGCGGCGCCACCACGCTGCTGCGGCAGACCTGGCTCCAGGCCAGCGCATCGCCGCGCGCCCAGGCCAGCGCCTGCGAGGCGGCCGGGGCCAGCATCGCGAACAGCAGGCACAGATTGACCAGCCAGCGGCTCGTCAACCCGGGGCGGCGCAGCAGCATGGGCTTACTTTTTCAGTGCGCGGGCATGCCCAGCTGGCGCGCCTCGGCCTGCACCTCGACGCTCTCGCGCTGCTTGCTGGCCTTGTCCTCGAACACCAGGGTCAGCACCAGCTTGTCGCCGGCCTTGATGGGCTGCTTCAGGTCCATCAGCATGACGTGCAGGCCGCCCGGCTTGAGCTCCACCAGCTGGCCGGCCGGCAGCTCCAGCGCCGGCACGGCGCGCATCTTCATGGTGCTGCCGTCCATCACCATCTCGTGCACCTCGACCACGCCGGCGGCCTTGCTGTGCGCCTCGACCAGGCGGCTGTCGCGCTTGGCCTTGAGCTGGAGAAAGGCGCCGGTGGCCTTTTGCTGGGCCACGGTGGCGCGCACCCAGGCCTGGCTGACGTCAACCTGAGCGAGCGCATGGCCGGCGAGGGCCAGGCTGGCGATGGCGAGCGAAATTTTGAAGATGGATTTCATGAGCGGAGGCTCCTGGCAAGCGAGAGGGGACTGAGCACTCGGAGGCGGGCGCGCCCGAGCGGAGCTTGCGGGCATGGACGCCCGCGCGAACGGATCTCAGACGCCTTGCGGTGGCGCACGCGCCGGCGCACTGGGCCAGGGAGCCGGCCGCATGGCCATGCCCAGGCCCAAGGCGGGCAGGGCCCCGCGCAGATCCTGGCGCAGGGTCAGGGCCGGCGCGGGCGGCGGCGGCAGGCTCAGGTCCTGCACATGCAGGCCGCACCAGGCGCAGCCGGCGAACAGGCCATGGGTGCCGGTTTGCGCATCCGGCTGGATGGCGGCGGCCGCGGGCTGGGCGCGCGGGCCCACCAGGCTGGCGCGGCACAGCTGCGTCCAGGGCGGCAGATCGCCGCGCTCGGCCGCCAGTGCCAGCGATACCGCGGGCACGCAGGCCGCCAGCCAGAAGGTCAGGACGACCAGCCAGCGTGACAGCAGCGATGCGGGGCGGTGGGAGCGGCGAGGGGGCACGGCGCGATTCTAGCGAGGCCCCGGCGCGCGGCCGCTTGACCAAGGTCATAGACGATGGGGGCCGCGCGGCGGCTTCGGCTTCAATGCGTTGGCGCCGTCATCACGACCGGCTTGCTGCGCCAGGCCTCGAGGTTGCTGCTCAGGATGCGCTCGGCGGCGCCGGTGCGCAGCAGCAGGCGCAGCTCGCGGTCGAAATCGAGCAGATGCACGGCGCAGGGGCTGGCCTTCACAAAGGGGGTGTAGTTGAAGGACTCCTGCAGATAGGGGCGCAGCGCCATGAAGTCGGCGCCGTCGGGGCGGGTCGACAGCGTCGCCAGGCCGGTGTAGAGCCCGGTGATGAAATAGTCGATGCGGCCCAGCTGCAGCTTGCGGAAATTGGCGGAGGCGTCCAGCGCCTGCTCGATCTTGAGTTCGTCCATCAGGCGCTGGCCCTCCGCGCCGGCCATGCGGTTGCCCGCCGCCATGCCACCGGCCCGGCCGCGCAGGTCCTCGGGCCCGTGGTAGCTGAAGCTGCGCGCCCGGTGCACGAACACCGCAATCGGATTCACGAACGCGGGCGTGGCCGGATAGCTGAGGAACTCGCGCCGCTCGGGGGTGTCCTTGAGCGTCACCACCATGTCGACCTCGCCGGCCTGGGCGGCGCGCATGACGCGGTTCAGCGGGCCCAGATAGCGCACCTCATAGGGCAGCTTGAGGCGCTGCAGCACCTCCACGGTGAGGTCGATGCTGGCGCCGCGCAGGGTCTGGCCGTCGTACCAATGCAGGGGCGGATAGGCCGGATCGGCCGTGATCAGCACGCGCTCGCATTCGCGCGCCGCCGCCGGCAGGCTCGCGCCCAGGCAGGCCAGCAGGCAGGCGGCCGCGCGCAGGGCATGCGCCAGCGCTGACAGCGGAGCCGGATGGATGGACATGGCTGGCTCAGCTTAGCGCCTTGCGGCGCGCTTGCGCGGCCGCGCCTTGCCTTTGCTCAAGCGTGCAACAAATCCAGCAGGGTGCGTGCCACCACCTGGGTGGCGCGGCGCAGGTCTTCCAGCACGAGGTGCTCGTCGGCCCGCTTGGCATTGCTTTCCAGCACGGTGCGCGGGCCGGCGCCGTAGATGGCGGCCGGGATGCCCTGCTCGCCATAGAGCCGCACATCGGTGTAGAGCGGCGTGCCCGAACTCGGGATGGGCTCGCCGAACAGCGCCTCGCCATGCTTTTGCAGCGCCGCCACCAGGGCCGCGTTGCCGGGCAGGGGGGTGAGGGCGCGCGCCAGCAGCAGGCGCTTGATCTCGACCGTGATGCCGGGCAGGGCGGCGGCGGCCTGCGCGATCACCTCGCGCAGCGCCGCCTCGACGGCTTCCGGCTGCTCCTCGGGGATCATGCGCCGGTCGAATTTGAAGCTGACCTTGCCGGGCACCACATTGGTATTGGTGCCGCCCTCGATGCGGCCCACGTTCAGATAGGGGTGGGTGATGCCGGCCACCTGGCTGCTCACTTGCCGGTACAGCTGGTTCTGCGCGTACAGCGCATTCAGGATCGCCACCGCGCCCTGCAGCGCGTCCACGCCGGTGTGCGGGATGGCGGCATGGGCCATGCGGCCATGCACCGTGACCTCCATCTGCAGGCAGCCGTTGTGCGCCGTCACCACCTGGTAGCTGAAGCCGGCTGCGAGCAGCAGATCGGGCTTGGTGAGGCCCTGCTGCAGCAGCCAGCCGGGGCCCAGCTCGCCGCCGAATTCCTCGTCGTAGGTGAAGTGCAACTCGACGCCGCCCTTCAGCGGCACGCCCAGCGATTCGAGCGCGCGCAGCGCGAAGGTGTAGGTGGCGAAGTCGCTCTTGCTGACGGCGGCGGCGCGGCCGTAGAGCCGGCCATGGTCCACCTCGCCGCCATAGGGGTCGTGACTCCAGCCCTCGCCGGGCGGCACCACGTCGCCATGGGCGTTGAGCGCGATCACCGGGCCGCCCGCCTGGAACTTTCGGCGCACGATCAGGTTGGTGATCGAGGCCATGCCCTGGGCCCTGACCGCATCGGCGGGCACCACATGCTTCTCGGTGGCCAGGCCCATGGCCTCCAGCAGCTCGGCGGTGCGCTCGGCATGCGGTGCGTTGTTGCCCGGCGGGGTGTCGGTGGGCACCTGCACCAGGGCCTGGAGAAAGCGCGTCTCGGCGTAGAAATGGGCGTCGATCCAGGCATCCAGCGCTGCGTAGGAGGAGTTCATCGGAGTGCTTCCAGAAGGTTCATGAAGGCCCGCACGCACAGCTCGGTGTCGTCGTTGCTGATGGCTTCCAGGGGGTTGTGGCTGATGCCGGCGTTGGCGCCGCGCATGAAGAGCATGGCCTGCGGCACGGCCTCGTGCAGCTTCATCGCGTCGTGGCCGGCGCCCGAGGGCATGCGATGCAGGGGCAGGCCCAGCGCCTGCACGGCGGCCTCCCAGCGCTGCTGCCAGGCCGGGTCGCTGGGCGCGGCATCGGCGGCCAGCGTGGGCGTGACGCTGCACTGCAGGCCGCGGCGCTCGCAGATCTCGTCCAGCCTGGCCAGCACATCGCGGCCCAGCGCATCGCGCGCGGCGTTGGTGGTGGCGCGCAGATCCAGGCTGAACTGGCAGCGCCCCGGCACCACATTGATGGAGCCGCCGGGCACCGTGAGCATGCCCACCGTGCCCACCACATCGGGCGCAGCGGAAGCGGCGCGCTGCTCCACGTAGAGGATCAGCTCGGCCACCGCAGCGGCGGCATCGCGGCGGCTGTCCATCGGCGTGGTGCCGGCATGGCTGGCCATGCCGCTGACCTCGCACAGATAGCGCAGGCTGCCGTTGATGGAGCTGACGATGCCCAGCGGCAGGTCCAGCGCATTCAGCACCGGCCCCTGCTCGATGTGCACCTCCACGAATGCGCGGTAGCGCGCCGGGTCGCGCCTGAGGGCCTGGATCGCGTCGAGGCTGCCGGGCAGGCCGGCGGCCCGCATGGCGTCCTGCATCGTGATGCCCTCGGCATCCTGCTGCGCCAGCCAGGCCGGATCGAAGCGGCCCACCAGCGCGCCCGAGCCCAGGAAGGTGGCGTTGTAGCGCTGGCCTTCCTCCTCGGCAAAGGCCACCAGCTCCAGGCCAAAAGGCAGGCGGCGGCCGGCGCGGTGCAGCTCGCGCACGCAGGCCATCGGCACCAGGATGCCCAGCCGGCCGTCGTACTTGCCGGCATTGCGCACGGTGTCGTAATGGCTGCCGGTGAGCAGGCGCGGCGCGCTCGCGTCACTGCCGTGATAGAGGGCCACCACATTGCCCACCGCGTCGATGTGGACCTCGTCGAAGCCGCAGTCCTGCCGCATCCAGCCCATCAGGCGCTGTGCCACGGTCTGGTGCGCCGGCGTGAGGTAGGTGACGGTGAGCTGGCCCTGCTCCTTGTAGCCGGGGTCGGAATGCACGGCCAGCTGCTCGGCCCAGTCCCACACCAGATTGCCCAGGCTGGGCGCGAGGCCGAACTTGTCGTTGAGCCGGATCTCGGCGATGCGGTGGATGTTGCGCAGGCATTCCGCCAGCTCGAAGTCCGGGTGGCCCTGCAGGCGGCGCGCAAAGGTCTCGATGATCTCGCCGCGCGTGAGACCCAGGCCGCGCGGGCCGCGCACCGCCAGGATGAAGGGCCAGCCGAAGCGCGCGTTGTAGTCGCGGTTGAGCTGCTGCAGGCGCTCGAACTCGGCGGCCGAGCAGTCCGTCAGGCCGGCCTTGCTCTGCTCGTTGCGGGACTCCTTGGTGAGCGTCTTGCTGACCATGGCCTTGCCCGCGAGTTCGGGGTGGGCGCGTATCAGGCCCAGCTGCTCCTCGCGCGTGGCGCTGCGCACCACCGTGGCGAGCGCATGTTTGAGCTGGGCCAGGCTGCTGAAGGGTTGCTGCGCCGCCGCGCGCGCGGCGATCCAGGGCGAGTGCTCGTAGACGCCGTCCAGCAGGGCGACGAAGCCGGCTGGGTCCGCCGCGTTGAGTTGTTCGATGCTCATTCCCATACGAAGGCCTTGCTTGCGTCGAAGGGATGGGTGGCGCGCCAGTGGCGCGCGATGTCCACGCGCCGGCACACCCAGACGCGCTCGTGCTTCTCGACATGGTCCAGAAAGCGTTGCAGCGCGCGCATCCGGCCGGGCCGGCCGAGCAGCCGGCAGTGCATGCCTATGCTCATCATCTTGGGGGCCTCATCACCCTCGGCATAGAGCACATCGAAGCTGTCGCGCAGGTACTCGTAGAACTCGTCGCCATGGCTGAAGCCCTGGGGCAGGGCAAAGCGCATGTCGTTGCAGTCCAGCGTGTAGGGCACCACCAGATGCGGGGCCAGCGCGCCATCGCTCTTGCGCACCTGCAGCCAGAAGGGCAGGTCGTCGCCGTAGTAGTCGCTGTCGTACTCGAAGCCGCCGTAGTCGGCCACCAGGCGGCGCGTGTTGGGGCTGTCGCGGCCGGTGTACCAACCCAAGGGGCGCTCGCCGGTGAGGCGCTGCATGATGTCCATGCCCGTCTCCATATGCTGGCGCTCCTGGTCCTCGTGCATGGACTGGTAGTGGATCCAGCGCCAGCCATGGCAGGCGATCTCGTGGTTCAGCTCCACCAGGGCCCGGGTCAGCTCGGGGTGGCGCTGCAGCGCCATCGCCACGCCAAACACCGTGAGCGGCAGGGCGCGCTTCTCGAACTCGCGCAGCAGCCGCCACACGCCCACGCGCGAACCGTATTCGTAGATGCTCTCCATGCTCAGGTGCCGCTCGGGGTAGGCCGTCGGGTTGAACAGCTCGGAGAGGAACTGCTCACTGCCGGCATCGCCATGCAGCACCGAGTTCTCGCCGCCCTCCTCGTAATTCAGCACGAACTGCAGCGCAATGCGTGCCTGGCCGGGCCATTGCGCATGCGGCGGGTGTTCGCCGTAGCCGATCAGGTCTCTGGGGTAGCGAGGGGTGTTCATGGCTTGAGTAGCGCTTTCAGGTCGTCCCGCAGGCGCGGCCTGAGCCGCAGATTGGATTCAACATGGCCCAGATGGGCCTGCATCAGCTTGAGCAGGGCGCGCTGATCGCCGGCCTCCAGCGCGTCGACGATGGCCTCGTGCTCGGCCTGCGACTCGGCCGCCGAATGGGCGCTCTGGTACATCAGCGCGATCAGCGAGCAGCGCGAGAGCAGCTCGTTGAGCAGCTGGGCCAGCACCTCGTTGCCCTGCAGGCGCGCCAGCAGCACGTGGAAGTCGGCCAGCAGGCGCGTGCGCCCGCTCACATCGGTGCGCGCCACCGCGGCACGCTCCTGCTTCAGGTGGGCGCGCAGCTGCTTGATCTGCGCCGGTGTGATGCTTTTGCAGAGGCTGGCCAGCATCTGCGTCTCCAGCATCTGGCGCACCTCGAAGACCTGGCGCGCCTCTTCCACGCTGGGTTCGGCCACATAGGCGCCGCGCGCCGGCGTGAGGGTGACGAGGCGGTCGCGGCTGAGCTGGTTGAGCGCCTGGCGCACCAGGGTGCGCGAGACCTGGAAGACATCGGCCAGCTTCTGCTCGGCCAGCTTGGTGCCGGGCATCAGGCGGCGCTCGACGATGGCCTCGGTGATGGAGGCGGCGATGCGGTCCGTGCTGCTGTCTGGCGTGGGGGCGGCGCTCATGATGTGTGCAGAAGTGTATACACTTTGTGCAAACCTGAATGGAATCCACCATGGGAAAACTCACCACCCACGTGCTCGACACCATGCATGGCAGCCCGGCCGCGGGCATGTCGGTCATGCTCTACCGGCTGGAAGCCGGCCAGGCCGGCCGGCTCATCAAGCAGCTCACGCTCAACCACGACGGCCGCGCCGATGCGCCGCTGCTGGAGGGCGAGGCCCTGCAGCCCGGCCGCTACCGCCTGGTGTTCGGCGTGGAGGCCTATTTCCGCGGGCGCGGCGTGGCCCTGCCGGAGCCGGCCTTTCTGGGCGAGGTGCCGCTGGACTTCGGCATTGCCGACGCGGCCTCGCATTACCACGTGCCGCTGCTGGCGAGCCCCTGGTCCTACTCGACCTACCGAGGCAGCTGATGCGCGATTGGCAGCGCCTGGCCGCCACGCTGGCGCGCGAACCCGCCGTGCTGGTGACGGTCGCCCAGGTGCAGGGCAGTGGCCCGCGCGAGGTGGGGGCCTGGATGGCCGTCACCGCGGCGGGCTTCATCGGCACCATCGGTGGCGGGCATCTGGAGTACGAGGGCCTGGCGCAGGCGCGCGCCCTGCTGGTGCGCGGCGCCGTCGGGCCGGCGGAGGAACAGCGCTATGCCCTGGGCCCCAGCCTGGGCCAATGCTGCGGCGGCGTGGTGCGGCTGCGCTACGAGTGGCTGGGCCCGGCCGACATTTCAAGCCTGCGCGAGCGCCTGGGCGGCGAGCAGCATTGGATGCCGGTGGCGCTGTTTGGCGGCGGCCATGTCGGGCGAGCGATCGTCGAGGTACTGGCGCGCCTGCCGATGCGGGTTCATTGGGTAGACAGCCGAGGTGATGAGGTCTTTCCGGCCGAGCTGCCCGAGAACTGCCGCGCCGAATACTCCGACCCGGTGCAGGCCGCCGTGCAAGACCTGACCCCCGGCTCGCATGTGCTGATCATGAGCTTCAGCCATGCCGAAGACCTGGACGTGGTGGCGGCCTGCCTCGCGCGCCAGCGCGAGCGCGGCGATCTGCCCTATGTGGGCCTGATCGGCAGCCAGAGCAAGTGGGCCAGCTTCCGCCAGCGCCTGCAGGCGCGCGGCTTCAGCGCGGCCGAGCTGGCGCACATCACCTCGCCGATCGGCGTGCCGGGCATCGCGGGCAAGCAGCCCGAGGTGATTGCGGTGGCGGTGGCGGCGCAGCTGCTGACGTTGATGGCGCCAGCGCGGCCGTAACCGCGCTCTGAGAGATCAGTCCAGCGTCACCACGACGTTGCCGATCAGGCGCCCGGCCTCGACGGCCTCATGCGCGGCCGCCATCTCGTCGAGCGCGAAGCGCGCGCCGATCGTGTGCGACAGCCGTCCGGCCGCCAGCAAGTCGCTCAAGCCATCGAGCGCCGCGCGCCGGTCCGGCGGCGTCAGCTCGTAGACCAGAAAGAAGCGCAGGCTCAGCGAGTTCCACAACAGCGGGCGAAATGGCACCGCAATGTCGCCATAGGCGTTCGAGCCATAGCAGACCAGCGTTCCGTGCGGCGCCAGCCCGTTGGCAGCAAGCAGTTGAACCGTGGTCGAGAAATCCATGTCAACGATCGCGTCCACGCCGCGGCCGGCCGTCAGCTGCCGCACGCGCTCCGCCACCGATTCCGTCTTGTAGTTGATCGTCGTCGCCACGCCCGCAGCGAGCGCATGGCGGGCCTTGGCCTCGGAGCCCACCGTGCCGATCACCTGCGCGCCCCGGAGGGCGGCGAGCTGCGCCGCATAGTGGCCGACGGCGGACGAGGCGCCGATCACCAGCACCGTCCTGCCGCCGATATCGCCCAGCAGGCGAATGGCGTGAAACGCCGTCATCGCCGGAATGCCGAGACAGGCGGCCGCGTCGAAATCGGTCGATGCGGGCAGCCTCACCGCTTGCGCCTGGGGCAGGGCGATGAACTGCGCCGCGGTGCCCATGGTGCGCTGCCATTGGCCATTCCAGATCCAGACCCGTTCGCCGATGCGCCCGGGCGACACGCCATCGCCCACCGCATCGATCACCCCGGCCCCGTCGCTGTGCGGGACGATGCGTTCGACGCCCTCGCCGAGCGGGCGCGCGCTGCGCGACTTGACATCGGAGGGGTTGACGCCCGAGACCGCGAGCCGGACGCGAACCTCACCCTCGCCGGGCGTCGGCGTGGGCAGTTCGCCGATGACCAGGACATCACGGGCGGCGCCATTCTTCGAATACCAACTCGCGCGCATCTCGACCTCGCTTTGCCGGCGGGCATGGTGGTGATGGTGACAAATGAGGCCCTGCCAGGCCCGCGCAGGTTACGCCCGCGCCGCAGCGCGGGCAAGCGCCCAGCCGGTCCGTGCCGTGCGCGCATGACCCTGCCGCCGCGCCTCGGCGCGGTATTGATCGCTGTAGCTCATCGCGTCAGCCGCGCCGCAGCCGCAGCGCGTTGCTGATGACGGAAGCGGAACTCAGGCTCATGGCCAGCGCCGCGATCATCGGCGAGAGCAGCCAACCGGTGAAGGGATACAGCAGGCCGGCCGCCACCGGGATGCCCAGCGCGTTGTAGAGGAAGGCGAACATCAGGTTCTGCTTCATATTGCCGACCGTCGCCTCTGACAGCGCGCGCGCTGTCGAGATGCCCCGCAGGTCGCCCTTGACCAGCGTGAGCTGGGCGCTGTTCATCGCCACATCGGTGCCCGTGCCCATGGCGATGCCGACATCGGCCTTGGCCAGCGCCGGTGCGTCGTTGATGCCGTCCCCGGCCATGGCGACGATGCGCCCTTCGGCCTGCAGCCGCGACACCAGGTCCAGCTTGTCCGCCGGCTTGACCTCGCCATGCACCTCGTCAATGCCCAGCCGGGCGCCGACGGCCTTGGCCGTGGTGAGGCCGTCGCCGGTGGCCATGATGATGCGGATGCCGGCGGCGCGCAGCGAGGCCAGGGCCTCGGGCGTGCTGGCCTTGACCGGATCGGACACGGCCAGCAGCCCGAGCAGCTGGCCATCGGCGGCCAGGTACATCACGCTGGCGCCCTCGGTGCGCAGGGTTTCGGCCTGGGGCAGCAGCGCGTCCGCCGCCACATCCAGCTGCCGCATCAGCGCCGTGTTGCCCAGTGCGAGACTGCGCCCGGCCACCACGCCGCGCACGCCGATACCGGTGCTGGACTCGAAGCCTTCGGGCTTGGCGAGCTGCAGGCCGCGCTCGCGTGCTGCCTTGACGATGGCCTCGGCCAAGGGGTGCTCGCTGCCCTGGTCCAGGCTGGCGGCCAGGCGCAGCAGCTCATCCGGCTCGACGCCGGGGGCCGGAACCACGCGCTCGAACACGGGCCGCCCTTCGGTCAGGGTGCCGGTCTTGTCGACGATCAGCGCATCCACCTTGCGCAGGTTTTCGATCGCGGCCGCATCGCGGAACAGCACGCCGCTGGTCGCCCCGCGGCCGGTGGCCACCATGATGGACATCGGCGTCGCCAGGCCCAGCGCGCAGGGGCAGGCAATGATGAGCACGGCCACCGCATTCACCAGGCCGTAGACCCAGCTCGGCGAGGGGCCGAAAAAGCCCCAGGCGAGCAGCGTCAGCACGGCAATGGCGACGACGGCGACGACGAAGTAGCCCGCCACCCGATCGGCCATGCGCTGCATCGGCGCGCGGGAGCGCTGGGCCTGCGCGACCATCTGGACGATCTGCGCCAGCATGGTGGCCGAGCCGACGCGCTCGGAGCGCACCACCAGCGCACCATTGGTATTCAGCGTCGCGCCGATCAGCTTGTCGCCGGGGCTCTTGACAACCGGCACCGGCTCGCCGGTCAGCATCGCCTCGTCGACCGCGCTGCGGCCCTCGACGACGACGCCGTCCACCGGCACCTTCTCGCCGGGGCGCACGCGCAGCAGGTCGCCCACATGCACATGAGCCAGCGGCACATCGCTTTCCTGGCCCTGCGCGTCGATGCGTCGCGCCGTCTTGGGCGCCAGGCCCAGCAGCGACTTGATCGCCGCCGAGGTCTGCGAGCGTGCCTTCAGCTCCAGCATCTGGCCGAGCAGGGTCAGCGAGATGATGACGGCCGCGGCCTCGAAATAGACGGCCACGCGGCCCATGGCGCGGAACGAGGCCGGGAAGGCCTGCGGCGCCACCGTGGCGACGACGCTGTAGACGAAGGCCGCGCCGGTGCCCAGGCCGATCAGCGTCCACATATTCGGGCTGCGGTGCAGCACCGACTGCGCGCCGCGCTGGAAGAACGGCAGGCCGGCCCACAGCACCACGGGCAGGGTCAGGGCCAGTTCGATCCAGCTCTGCGTGCCCATCTCGAACCATTGCAGCCGGTGGCCGGCCATGGCCAGCACGGTCACGAGCACGGTGAGCGGCAAGGTCCACCAGAAGCGCCGCTGGAAGTCTCGCAACTCGGGGTTCTCGTCCGCCTCCAGCTCGGGCAGCAGCGGTTCCAGCGTCATGCCGCATTTGGGGCAGTTGCCCGGCCGATCCTGGCGGATCTCCGGATGCATCGGGCAGGTGTAGAGCGTCGGCGTGTCCATCATCTGGCCTCCCGATTGGGACGGTCGGCGTTCGCCGACCGGCGCGGCAGGAAGCGCGGCGTGCGCTCGGCGTAATGCCGGTACTCGGCACCGAACTGACGGGCCATCTCGCGCTCCTCGTTGACGGCGAGACGGCCATACATCAGCAGCAGGACGGGGAACATCAGCAGGGTCAGCAGCGTCGGCCACTGCACGAGGAAGCCCAGCAGGATCAGCACGAAGGCGACGTACTGCGGATGGCGGATGCGCGCATAGGGCCCGACGGTGGCCAGGCCGCGGCGGCGTTGCGCGTGGTACAGCACATGCCAGGCGCTCGACAGCAGCCAGAAGCCACCGCCCAGCAGGATGTAGCTGGCGATGCGCAGGGCACCGAAATGCGGGTCGCCCTGCTCGCCCAGCAGCGTCGACCACAAGTGGCCGGCATTGTGAGTCAGCGGGTCGAGCCCGGGATAGCGCGTCTGCAACCAGCCGGACAGCAGATAGATGGTCAGCGGGAAGCCGTACATCTCGACGAACAGGGCCACGATGAAGGCGGCAAAGGCTCCGAAGCTGCGCCAGTCCCGCGCCGTCTGCGGCTTGAAGAAGCTGAACGCGAACATCAGGAACACGGCCGAGTTCAGGATCACCAGGGACCAGAGACCATAGGCCGGGGCGTCGTGTGTCATGGCCGATCTCCTTCGCCGTGCTCGTCCCGATGGGACGGGTGGCCGCCGCCATGATGGTGCCTACGATGCATGAACACATGCATCAGCGGGCAGGCCAGCAGGAACGCGTAGGGCAGGAAGCCCAGCAGATGGGCGCGGTGCTCCTCCCAGAGGAACCAGCCTGCCACGGCTGCCATGACGATCCAGCCGATGCCGAAACGCGAGCGCCAGAAGGGCGGGTGTTGCGGGTCGCGATGATCCATGATGATCTCCCGATGCAGCTGAGCGGCTCACTTGCCGCCCTGGGCAGGCGCGGCCGGCATCCGATCCAGCATCATTTCCATCATCGTCTGCATCATGTCCATGCGCTGCTCCAGCGCCTGCATGCGGGCCTTGGGGTCGGCCGGCATGCCCTTCATGCCGCCAGCGCCGCCCGCGGGCTGTTCGGACATCTGCTTCATCGTGCCCATGCCGGCCTGCATGGCCTTCATGTGCTCGGCCATCAGAGCCTGACGCTCCTCGGGCGTCTTCGCGGCCATCATCTTCTGGTGCATGTCCTTCATGGCCTTCATGCTGGCCGCGACTGCGCCGGCCTTGACGGGTGCATTCAGGGGTGCCTTGACGGGTGCCTTGACGATGGCGGCCGAGGCCGCGCCGTCCGGGTGATGGGCCTGGTGATCTTCTTCATCCTTGGACTGGGCGGTGGCGATGCCGGCTGCGATGAGCAGCGCGGAAGCAGTGACGACGAGCTTGTTCATGGTGCGCTCCGATGGGCTGCGGCGAAGAGAAGGAAAGAACCTGCAAATTCCAGGTCGAATGCACGCGCGCTGTTTCGCCATCCAGCACGCGCCTGCACGGGCGTGCGATACCGGCAGCTCCGGGCGCGGCCCGGCGTGCCCGGTGGATGGTTGCTAAATCGTCAGTCTCAGGAAGCGGATCGGGATAGGCGGCCCCATCTCACGCACCGGCATCGCACGGGCAGGGGCCGCCGGCGCCAGGACCTGTTCCGACGTCCAGACCAAGGTGGTCGACTCGAACAGCAGCGGGAGCATGCTGGCCGGGCTGCCCAGGTCCTTGGAGAGTGGATTCAGCGTCGACCATTCGTCGTCGCAGAAGCGCTGGCAGGCATCCTCGTGATCGCTTGAGCGCGGGGCGGTGGAACCCGCCGCGCCGTGGTCATCATGCTCATGCACGCCGGCCGCGTCGTTGTGGCGATAGGTCGCCGTGATCGGGCTGCTCTCGAGGGGACTCCCCTTGCCGAGGGCGCAAGCATTGGCCATGCCGCTGACCAGCGCAAACATCCAGACGAACAGCATGGCTGTGGCTAGGCCTTGCCTGGTGGTTCGTCTCAGCATCGTGGTCATGATGGGCTCGCGCTGCCCGGCCCCGGTGGGGCGTGCAAGTCCATCTTGCGACTCGAGGGCAAGGCAAACCTTGATCCCCGTCAAACTGACGATGCGCCGCGACGCTCGTCGGCAGCACGGCCCGCCTGTCGATTTTTCTAGAATCTGCCCGCCAGGTGTGTGGACGCCTGATGAGGCCGGCGTCAAGGGCGCGGCCAACGCTTGCTCATGGCTGATGCGAACGCTTGCCGCCCCCTTGCCGCTGCCGTCAATCCCTGCATGAGTTGCGGCGCCTGCTGCGCCAGCTTCCGTGTCTCGTTCTACTGGGCCGAGGCGTCGGACCTGCCGGATGCGCTCACCGAGCGCGTGAGCCCGCTCTACAGCTGCATGGCGGGCACCCACAGCAAGGCGCCGCGCTGTGCCGCCCTGCAAGGCGAGATCGGCGGCGCGGTGGCCTGCAGCGTCTACGCGCAGCGCCCCTCGCCCTGCCGCGAGGTGGTGGCCGGCGATGCCAAATGCCTGGCGGCGCGCCAGCGCCATGGGCTACCCTAGCGGCGGGGCCTTGCGCTTATGCTGGGGGTCGATCGCACGCAGCGGGAGTCTCAGATGCAGCCATTGCCCATCGTATGGAAGCGCCTCGTCACCGAGGGCGAAACCTGCCCGCGCTGCGGATCCACGCAGCAGAACCTGGCCGCGGCGATGACCAAGCTGCAGGCCGCACTCGGCCCGCTGGGGATCGCGCCGGCGCTTGAAACCCAGACCCTGGACGAGGCGGCGTTCCGCGCCCATCCGGCCGAGTCGAACCGGATCTGGATCGGCGGCAAGCCCATGGAGGAATGGCTGGGTGCCCGCGCCGGCAGCAGCCCCTGCTGCGAGGTCTGCGGCGACCTGCCCTGCCGCACCATGGAGGTCGATGGCGTCAGCTTCGAGGCCATTCCCGAAGCGCTCATCGTCAAGGCAGGCATCATCGCGGCGTCGACGCTGCTGGGGCAGGGCGCAGGCGCCACGGAGTCGGGGTGTTGCGCGGCGGGAGGGCGCTGCTGCTGAGGGGCGCGACTGGACTGCCAGTGTCGAGGGCACGGGGTCGGCCAGGAGCCGACCCTCGGCCCAGTCAGTTGGGTGACTGGCTCCTGAGGCCGGTCCGCACGATCGTGGGACCCATGGTGCTTCGCCTCACTGTAGGAGGGCGGAGCCTCTCCTCTGTGCCGTGCCCTGATATGGGTTTCACGGTCGAACCCATTCGAACGGAACCGCCATGTTGGCCTTCTTAGTCACGAACGTGCCGACGAGCCGCTGTTCATCTTGCGACAGTCGCATCGTCACAGTCCCTACCATGGTTCGCTCTGCGACAACGAAGGTCTTGTTCCCTGGCTGCGTCGGCTCTATGAAATACATGCCTTCGACATTGCCCTCCGCGACAACGGCATCAATGGAGCCGGTCGGCTGACCAAATCGGTTGTACTCGATTGAATGAAAATCTCGGCCGCGAACGACGACATTTATGAAGACCTTATCGTCCGTGCCGTCGCGCCATCGGCCAGCCATCCTGGCTGCGGACGCACTTGGGGCTTGCGCCGGTAGCAGGCGATTCCCTAGCAGTTCCAAAACCGCCATTCGACAACGGTTCGTGTCCTGATACGCGGCGGCAAGGTCCTTTTGCAGGACACCTTCTGTATTTGTGTCGATGTACTTGCCGCCGCCGCCGATTTCGAGGCCCACTATCTTGCTGATTACGGCGTTGAGCTTGACCTTCGCATCACCAGAGAGCTCCACAGAGGTGCTGCGGGAGGTCGAATCGGCGGAGAGGCAAAACTCTCGCGCAAAACCGGAAATTGTCGCAAGCGCCTCATTGGATGTAGCACCGCTATCAGCCTGCGCAACGGCCGCACCCGCTTGGAAAAGCAGCAAACAAAGCAGTGAGAATGAAGTGCGAATGTCGACACGTACCATGTTGACCTCCATTCAGTTGGCAAGTAGGCCAGGTAGGGCATGCTCAGAGGCGGTGAACCACCGAGGTTGGGCACGGGTACCATCGAAGCGACCGGACGCCCCGGGGTCATCCTACGTCTTTCGGGGACGCATCGACCAACAGCCTTCCCGGTACCTCGATGGCGTGGCGGGCATCGCCTAAGCGGTCAGGCCTGACGCTCATCAAGGCATGCGGGCAGGGCGAGAATCACGGTCTGGACTGCCCCTGGTCGGTTTGACAGCCTGTCCCGACCTACAACTGCTGCCCTCAGACCGCTCATGACCGACGCTTATCAATACACGACCTTGCCGCAGTGGCCCCACGCTTATCCGGCCAGCGGCGCCAGCGCCACCCTGAAAGGCCACAACGAGGATTTCGGCGTGACCGAACTGCCGCTGCAGCTGCCCTCCGGTGCGGGCGAACACATCTGGCTGGAGATCGAAAAGAACGGCGCCAACACCGCCTTCGTCGCCCAGCAGCTGGCCGAGGCCGCCGGCGTGCAGGAATGGGACGTGGGCTATGCCGGCCTCAAGGACCGCTACGCCATCACCCGTCAGTGGTTCAGCATCTATTTTCCGAAGGGCGAGACGCCCGACCTGACCCTGCTTCAGCATCCGGAATTCAAGGTGTTGAGCCAGAGCCGCCATGTGAAGAAGCTGCGCCCCGGTGATCTGCAGGGCAACCGGTTTCGCATCGTGCTGCGTGAGCTGAGCGGCGGCCCCGATGCCATTGCCGCCATCGAGGCCAATCTGAAGGCTATTTCGTCACAGGGTGTGCCCAACTACTTCGGCGCCCAGCGTTTCGGCTTTGAGGGCGGCAACGTCGAGCAGGGCCGCGCCATGCTGGCGCGCGAGATCCGCGTGCGCAACCCGAAGAAGAAGGGCATCTACCTGTCGGCGGTGCGCTCCTTCGTCTTCAATGAAGTGCTGGCGCTGCGCATTCAGCAGGGACTCTGGGGCAAGACCCTGCCCGGTGACGTGATGGACGAGGCGGGCCGACCCACCGGGCCGCTCTGGGGCCGTGGCCGCGTGATCACCACCGATCAAGCGCAGGCTCTGGAGAACGGCGTGGCTGAACGTCACGCCACCCTGTGCGACGGCATGGAACACGCCGGCCTGGATCAGGAGCGCCGCGCCCTGGTGGCGAGCCCGGTGGACATGTCATGGGAATGGCCGCAAGCCGATCAACTGGTGCTCACGTTCTCCTTGCCCGCCGGGACTTACGCCACGTCCGTACTGAATGAAATCCTCCGCACCACGGAGCCTGAGCGGCACACGGAGAACGAGCCTGCGGCAGTCGAATGACGCGATCCACCAGATGGACGTCGGCGTCGGACGCCCACTAGAAATAACGCTCCGGATATTCGGTCGTGGGCTCGCCCAACATGAAGTCGCAGTTCCACAGCATCGGCGCACAGCGTTAGCGTTCCCACCAATCGGCCAGTCGCGACATTTGGCGTCAACGGACCCCGGCCGAAGGGGCATGCACATGGCAATGGTGTCTACTTGCCACGGACGGCAGGCGCTGGCGGCCAAGCCCCAATGCGCATGCGCTGTTCGTCATCGCCATCGTCGCGGCTGGCGCCACGGCCAAAGGTCTCGCCGAAGAAGTTGCCTGGTTTCCATTGCGGACGTGTCGGCGTGTTCGCCAATTCGACGAGCATGGCCGCGGTCAGGTCGGCGAATCTGGCAGCTGCGTCGTAGTTGATGGGCAGGGTGCTGTCGTCGCTGACGCGGTGATAGTGTTTGGACTCTATCTCGTCGCGGGCGCGTTGGCCGGCGCCTTGTTCGCTGCGCGAGTGCAGGCCGGTGTTGAGGAAGGCGGCCGGGATGCCTGCCTTGACGAAGGAGTACTGGTCCGAGCGCGTGAATCGGCGCCGCTCCGGTTTGGGGTCCAGCGAGACCGGTACACCATGTGATTGCGCGACGCTGAGCAGCAACTCGCCCATGCTCGAGTGCTCCGCGCCAAAGGCGCAGACGTCGAGGAAGTCATAGGTCAGTATCGGCATGTCGACATTGAGATTGGCCACCAGCGTCAGCCCTGCCGCCTGCGCCTGGTTCACGAAGTACTCGGAACCCAGCAGGCCGGCCTCCTCTGCGGTGCTCGCGACAAACAGGATTGAGCGCCGTGGCCGGGCCGGCAGGGCGGCGATCAGGCGGGCGGCCTCGCTGATCACGGCCACACCCGTGGCGTTGTCCAGCGCGCCGTTGTAAACCTTGTCACCCGTCGCGCCGGGCGCCGTGCCCAGATGGTCCAGGTGCGCCGTCACGACCACATGCTCGTGCTTGAGCAGCGCGTCGCTGCCTTCGATGCGGCCCAGCACATTGGCGCTGGCCATGTCCTGCAGCTGGCTCTTGCGCGCGATGCGGAGCTTGGCGCCAAACGCCAGACGTGGCGGGGGCAGGCCCTGGTCGGCGCGCGCGATCAGCTCCGCCAGCCGCATGCCCGCGCGGTTCAGCAGCTTTTCGGCCCCGGTGACAGACAGCGTCGCCAGGTGCGGCACGGCGGTGGCGCCGCCCTGCGGCTTGCCGCTGGCGTCCAACCAGGCGTAGGAACGGAAGTCCTGCAGCGTCCGCAGCAGTTGCGCGAAACCAAACTGCGCTTCGTTGGCCGGGGTCTGCAGCGTGATGAGACCGATGGCGCCGTGTGCGGCGGCGAGCGCCTGCTTCAGTCGCGGGCTCGCGAAGTGGGCCGCCTGGTCGCCCGACATCAGGCGTGGGCTGCCTGCCAGGACCAGCACAAACTTGCCCTTGGCATCCAGCCCGGCATAGTCGTCCAGGCCCAGATGGGGCGCCACGATGCCATGCCCGGCATAGACGATGTCGGCGCTGGCGTCGGTGCTGCCGGCATCACGGCTGGGGAGCGGCACAAAGTCTGCACCGTAGCTGTAGCGCTGCGGCTCGCCCGGCCCGGCCAGTTCGAATTCGGCCGCGTCCGGCAGCAGCCGCGTGGCGCGCAATCGCAGGCGCTGCAGAAAGCCGCCCGCGTCGCCAGCCGGCAGCAGCCCGCTGCGGGCAAACTGGCTCGCCACATAACGCGCCGCAATGTCGTGGCCACGCGTGCCCGCCTCACGGCCTTCCAGCAGGTCGTCTGCCAGGAACTCGACATGCGACCGGATCGCGAGCGCGTCCGCGCCGGTGGGGGCAGCCACGGCGCTGGCCGCCAGGGTGACGGCCATCAAGCAGCCAGACAGGCTGGCAAGCAGGCATGCCAGCGGGCGTGAGCTCGGGTGAGTGCGCATCGCGGCAGCCTCAGCGCGGGGCCCTGGCGAGCCTTGCCTTGACGGCCGCCACCAGCGGTGCAATCGCCGATGGCGGGAAGGGCGACACGCTGCTCACATTGATCTCGCAGAGCACGTAACGCTCCGGCTGCTCGGCCGTGGGCTCGCCAAGCATGAAGTCGCAGTCCCACAGCATCGGCAGCTGCTCGCGCGCCAGCCCGACGCAGGCGCGCAGCTGTTCGACCCATCCGGCCTCCAGCAGGTGCCGCAGCGGCTGGAATTGCGGCAGGTCGGCCGGGTGGTAGATGCGCGGGCCGGGCGTGGGCGCGGGCTCGCCGGGCTTGCCCGGGTAGAGCGCATTGATGGCTTGGTGGCCAAAACCCGCGACGCGGTCTTCGACCAGGTAGGCGCGCACCATGCCCTCCACCAGGCGCGGCTGCCAGGCCTGGTCGATCATGTGGCCGCCGTTCTCGGGCTCGAAGTAGCCGGCCAGCCGCTGCAGCAGGGTGGCGAGGTCGAGCTGCTCTTCCTCGCTGCCGCGCAGCGCGTGCCTGACCTGCAGCAGCGACGAGCCCGCCGGCTGCTCGACGCGCTCGACACGCCAGATGCCCATGCCGCTGTGCCCGCGGTACTGCTTCAGCACGCGCGCGCCGCGCTGCAGGCGCGTCGGCAGCTCGGCGGCCAGCTGGGCGAGGCTGTCCACGCGCACCGCATCGCTGCCGAAGGGCAGCTCGCGCACGTCCAGCAGCACATCCTTGGTGCCCAGTTTCAGGATGGTGTCCGGGTGCGTGCTGACGAAGACGCCGGCCGCGGCGGCCTCCCTCAGCAGGGCGTCGAGGCGCTCCCGCCGGTGCCCCGACTCGATCGGATTGCACCAGACCAGCACGCCGTCGACCCCGCGCAGCTGCGCGGCGACCTCGGCTGCGAACTCGTCGCTGTAGACCGCCGGCTGCGCCGCGACACCGGCCTTGGCGAAGGCCTCGAAGAGCGCGGCGAAGCGGCTCTCCTTGGGGGCGCTGCGATCCCGTGCGGCGCGGTCCCCGGGGTAGAGCAAGGCGATGGATGGCATGGCGGACTCCTGGTTTCAGGCATGACTCAGCGGGTACAGCAGCAGCCCGGCCACGGCGGCGACCAAGACGATCAGCGGCTCGGGCAGCTGCTTGAAGCGCCAGAGCAAGGCGACGGTGAGGATCGCCAGCGCGGCGGTCGGCCCATCGGTGATCGAGCGCTGGCCGATCACGATGACGGCGCCGGCGATGGCGCCGATGGCCGCGGCCGTCACCCCATCGACGAAGGCGACGATGCCGGGCCGCTTGCCATGCTTCTTGAAATACGGCGCCGGCAGGATCGTGAACAGATAGCAGGGCACGAAGGTGGCCAGCGCGGCCACCACCGCACCCCAGAAACCCGCCACCAGATAGCCGATGAAACCGGTGGTGATAACGACAGGGCCGGGCGTGATCATGGCAACGGCCACCGCATCGACGAACTGCCGGTCATTCAGCCAATGGTGTTCCTGCACCACGCCGCCGTAGAGAAAGGGCACGATGGCCAGGCCGCTGCCGAACACGAAGCTGCCCGCGTAGGCGAAGAAGGCGCCGAGCTCGACCAGCTTGGGCCAGTCCGCGCCGGCGAGCAGTGCGGCGCCGGCCATCGGGGCCGAGGCCGCCCAGCCGTTGAGCCGACCGGTGAACCGGGGCGGCGCGCGCAGCAGCCAGACCAGCACGCCGGCGCCGAGGAACAGCCACACCAGCTCCGACTTGGTGATGACCGTGACGCCGGCGCTGAGCAGGAAGATCGCCCATAGCAGGCCGTCCTTGCCGATGTTCCTGCTCGTCAGCTTGTAGGCGCTCATCGCGATGATGCCGATGACGGCGGCGCCAACGCCGTAGAACACCGCCTGCATCCAGCCGATGCCGCCAAAGGCCCTGTACGCGGCACCCAGCGCCAGCACCATGCAGAAGGAGGGCAGCACAAAGGCCAGCCCGGCCGCCGTGGCGCCCAGCACGCGGTAATGCACATAGCCGAGGTAGATGGCCAGCTGCGCCGCCAGGGGCCCCGGCATCAGCTGCGCCAGGGCCAGGCCCTCCTTGTAGTCGGCCTCGCCTATCCATTGCCGGCGCTCGACGAGGTCGCGGTACATGAAGCCGACCAGGGCCACCGGGCCGCCGAAGCCCCAGCTGCCCAGGCCCAGCATGTAGGCGAGCAACTGCCACAGCGTGTAGCGCGGTGAAGAGGGCGCAGCGCCGCCCGGCTGTGCGTCGCTCATGCCGCGGGCTCCTTGGCCTGCAGGGGCTTGCCGGCCGTGGCCCAGGCGTCGATGCCGCCGGGCAGGTAGCTGGCCTTGAGGCCCAGCGCGCGCAGCTTCAGCGCGGTGGCGCGGCCGACCTCGTGGCCATAGATGCAATAGACCAGCACCTCGGCGTCGCGCGGCAGCTCGTCGGCCCAGTCGGCCACGCTGGCCGGATCGCGCCAGCGCGCGCCGGGCAGCATGGTCTGCGCCTGCTCGAACATGGCGTCGCGCCGCACGTCGATGACGACGAGCCGGCCCAGCTCCAGCCCTGCCAGGTCGGCGGCGCAGGCCGCGCTGCCGGCGTGGACGGCCTGCTGGTAACGCTGGTAGACCTTGCCCCAGTCGATCTGCGCCATGAAGGCGTCGACGTAGGCGCCCGCCGCCGCGCCGTGGTCCAGGTGGTAGGCATGCTCGTACATGTCCAGCGCCAGCACGGGCGTGCCGCCGGCCAGCGCATGGCCGTGATCGGACGCCCATTGGTTCACCAGCGTGCCCTCGCGCGGCTGAAAGCTCAGCAGCACCCAGCCCGAGCCGCCGCCCAGCGCCTTGCCCATGGCCACGAACTCCTCGCGCCAGCGTTCGACGCTGCCGAAGCTGCCGGCCAGGGCCAGCGCCATCGCGGGCGCCATCGGCTGACCCGCCGCGCCCAGGCTGTCGAAGTAGAGCTCGTGCAGCAGCATCGAGTTGCTGGCGATCAGCTCCTCGCGCTTCAGGCCATTGAGCTGGAAGCCGGCCATGGCACCGGGCCGCGCCTGCCGCAGCTCGGCGCGGATGGCATTGAGCCGCTTGACGGCGCCGCCGTAGTTGTTCTGGTGATGGCTGCGCAGCAAATGCTCCGACAGGCCCTGCAACTGGCTGGGGTCGAAGGGGAGGTCCTTGGGCAGGGCGTTCATGTCTTGTCCTCTGTTTGCTTGAAGGCGGTCAGCAGCCCCTCGAAGACGCCCGCGGCCACCAGCAGCAGCTGGTCGTCGTCGGTGATCGCCTCCCGCATGCCGGCGAGCACGCGCTCGACGCCGGCCGCCTCGGGGGGCTGCACCCCGCCGGCGTCCAGGCTGTGCACCAGCAGGCCCAGACGCAGCAGGGCCGGCGTCTCCAGGCCGAAGCTGGCCAGCAGCGTCTCGAAGGTCACCCGCGGGCCCACGTGGGTGAATGTGGCGCCATCGAAGTCGAAGCCCAGCGCCTTCCTGGGGCAGTCCGCCGGCGCCTTGAGCCAGAGAAACCGGGCGTCGGGGTCGATGAAGCGCCGGATCAGCCAGGCACTGGCAAGGCGATCCACCCAGGGGCGCGCGCGCGTGGCCCAGGTGCGGCCGCGATAGTCCTCGATGTTCAGCAGGGCAATGCCTTGCTGCGTGCTGTGGGGCTCGTCGGGGGAGAGCACGCGCATGGCGTCGTGCTCCAGCGCCTGCAGGGCGGCGTCGGCCTGCCGCTGTGCCTCGCCCGGAAAGAAATCGATGGCCACCCACTGCTCCAGGCTCTTGCGCAGCTTGCGGCATTGCTTGAGCACATCGAGCGCGCTGCCGTCGTCGTCCTGCTTCAGCCCGGCCCGGCATGTGGCGATCTGCTCGAACAGTGCGCCGAACTCGGCGCTGCGGTCGAACAAGGCCTTGAACTCGGGCTCCTCGCTCTGCGTGGGCAGCAGGTGCGCGGTGCCGGCGTTGTTGCGCAGATCCTCGGCAATCGCGGCCAGCGTGGCCGCGTGCTCGCCCTGCTCGGGCAGCAGATAGACGCCGTCGCGCAGCACCGCCGCGCCGCAGGCCTTGAGCGCGCGCCAGCAGCGCATGCGCGCGGTGGCGTTCTCGGTGGGGAGCGAAAGAATCAGTAGCAGCCATTTCATGAAGTAGATATTACTACGTCATGTAGCAATATCAACCAAATTGCCGGCGCTGACACCCGAGGGCCGGACGCAGCCCGCATCGCCCGCCTGCCTGCTTGCTTGCGGCAAAACTGTATACACTTTGCCCGTCGCAGCGGCGCCCGCGTCCAGCACCGGGAAGGCGCGACCCCTACCGCAGCCCACAGCGCCCGCCTGTGGTGGGCCGCATGGAAAGGATGCGCTTGGAAGCCTATCTGTTCGACTGGGCCAATCTGCTGCTGCGCTGGCTGCACCTCGTCACCGTGATCGCCTGGATCGGCGCGTCGTTCTATTTCGTCTGGCTGGACAACCACCTCACCAAGCCCGAGGCGCCCGACCTGAAGGCACGCGGCGTGGACGGCGAGCTGTGGGCCGTGCACGGCGGCGGGTTCTACAACCCGCAGAAGTACATGGTGGCGCCGGCCAATCTGCCGCAGCACCTGCACTGGTTCTACTGGGAAAGCTACTGGACCTGGATGAGCGGCTTTGCGCTCTTCGTGGTGCTCTATCTCTTCAATGCGGAGAGCTTTCTGATCGACCGCCGCGTGCACGACTGGAGCGCGCCGGCCGCGGTGGCCGGGGCGCTGGGCTTCCTCGCCGCGGGCTGGATCTTCTACGACCAGATCTGCCGCCGCTTCGGCCACACCAAGAACGGGCAGATCGGCAACGACGGCCTGGTGCTGGGCCTGATCTCTGCCTTCGTGGCCGCCGCCACCTGGGGCGCCTGCCAGCTGTTTGCCGGCCGCGCCGCCTTCCTGCTGATGGGCGCCATGATCGCGACCATCATGAGCGCCAATGTGTTCTTCTGGATCATCCCCGGCCAGAAGCAGGTGATTGCCGACATGCGCGTCGGCCGGCCGGTGAACCCGATGTTCGGCCAGCGCGGCAAGCAGCGCAGCGTGCACAACACCTACTTCGGCCTGCCGGTGCTGATCGCGATGCTGAGCAACCACTACGGCATGCTCTTCAACCACCCCCAGAACTGGTTAACGCTGATCGTGCTGATGGCGGTGGGCGTGCTGGTGCGCACCTGGTTCGTCAAGCGTCACAAGGGCGTCAACGCCTGGGGCCTGATCGTCGCCGCGCTGGCGCTGCTGGCCGGGCTGATCGCCTGGATGGCGCCGGCACCGCGGCCGGCCGTGGCGGCGGCGCCCAGCCTGGCCCAGGTACAGGCCATCGTGCAGCAGCGCTGCGTGCTGTGCCACAACGAGCAGCTGGCGCAGAAGGGCATGCAACTGCACACGGCCGCGCTGATCGAACGCAACGCCGCCGCGCTCTACCAGCAGGCGGTGCTGCAGAAGACCATGCCGCTGGGCAATGCCACCGGCATCACCGAGGATGAGCGGGCCCTGCTGGGCCGCTGGTTCGAGGCACGCGTCAGATAGCGCTGGCCTCGGGCAGGCCGCACACGCCTGGCCGCAGCGCGCATAGGCGGCCATCGTGCTCCGAACCGGGCCCGCACGCGGGTCGCATCGAGGTGATCAGCAAGGTCGCCAGGTCATGGCCGCCAAAGGCACACATGGTGGGCTTGGCCATGGGCAGCGCGATGCGCCGGTCCAGTTGGCCATCGGGGGTGTAGCGCAGCACGGCCGCGCCATCGTTGGCGCAGATCCAGTAGCCGCCTTCGGCGTCGACGGCGGCGCCGTCCGGGCGGCCTGCGGGCAGGCGTTCGATGAAGCGGCGTGGCGGGCCGGCCTGGCCGCTCTCTACCGCGTACTCGCAGACCCAGACGATGGCTTGCGAGGCATGTGAGTCGCTGAAGTAGAGGCGTCGCCCGTCAGGGCTGAAGGCCAGGCCATTGGGTACGCGCAGATCGCCGCGCAAGGGGGGCTGCCATTGGCCGCCGGCTTCGCTCGCGCTGCTGAGCCGGGCCAGGCTGCCGAGGGGCGCGGCGGCCCCGCTGCTGTCGTCCATGCTGCCGACCCAGAAGCGACCCTGACGATCGCAACGCCCGTCGTTGAAGCGCAGGCCCGGGCCGTGGCGCGCGGCGGCGATCCGTTCGGCATGGTGGCTGCCGTCGTCCTGCAGGCGCAGCGCATAGACGCCGTCGCGCAGCGCCGCGAGCAGGCCGCCGCCGGTGCGCAGGGCGATGCAGCCCACCGCTTGGTCCAGTTGCCAGCAGCGCGCCGGGCGCGTCGAGCCATCATGGCGCCAGATCTGGCCGCGCTCGATGTCCACCCAGTAGAAGGCCGCTTCGGCCGGCGCCCAGAGCGGGCTCTCGGCGAGGTCGGCCCGGCCGGACCAGAAGCGCTCGATCCTCATGGCTCACGCGGGAAGGGTCCCAGGCCGAGAAAGCTGCCGCCCTGCAGGCGCGCCATCGGTGAGTCGGGCGCTGGGGTCAGGTCTTGCAGGGTCGCGCGCCAGGGCTCGGCGCTGTCCTGCGGCGCGTAGCCCAGCTGCGCCCAGCCCGCCTCGCTCCACCAGCGGCCAGGGTTGGCCGAGACGCCATAGACGGTGAGGCAAGCCACCGCGGGCGCCTGCAGTGCGGCGCGCACCAGGCGCAGCAGATCGCCATGGCTGAGCCAGGTGGCGAGTGCGCGCCTGTCCTCGGGCCGGGCCGTCACCGAGCCCAGCCGCAGGCACACGCTTTCGATGCCGTAGCGGTCCCAGTAGAGCTGCGCCATGGCCTCGCCGAACAGCTTGCTGACGCCGTAGAACCCGTCGGGCCGTGGTGGGCTGGACGGGTCCAGCATGTCGCCCTGTGGGTAGCAGCCGGTCACATGGTTGGAACTGGCGAACACGATGCGGCGCGTGCCGGCCAGGCGTGCCGCCTCGTACAAATGGAACACGCCGCGGATATTGGCATCGCAGATGCCATCGAAGGGGCTCTCCAGCGCCACCCCGCCCAGGTGCACGACCGCGGCCACGCCTTGCAGCAGCTGCTCGGTGGCGGCGCGCTCGCCGAGGTCACAGCGCTGCCATCCGGGCGTGGCGGCTTCAGCGCCCAGATCGCTCAGGCGCAGGCCGGCATAGCGCTGTGCCGGCCCGCACAGCGTGGCCAGCGGCTCGCGCAGGAGACGGCCCAGGCTGCCGGCGGCACCGGTGAGCAGCAGCAGGCCAGGGGCGGGTGAGGTGGGCATCAGGGTCACTACCGTTTCGGAAAATCCGCTGGGAAAAATAGAATAACGAAACAGTGTTTCAAAACAACTAGGTGATTGCATGGAGGCAGGCATCCCAGCCGATCGCGTCAAGCAGGTGGCCCTGGTGGGCGAGTGCATGCTGGAGCTGCAGGGCCAGGCCCTGGGCACGCTCACACAAAGCTATGGCGGCGACACCTTCAACACCGCGGTCTACCTGGCGCGCTGTGGTGCCGCTGCCGGCCTGCGCTGCCACTACGCCACCGCGCTGGGCGACGATCCCCTCAGCGCCAAGCTGCTGCAGCGCTGGGCCGGCGATGGACTGGCCCTGGATCTGGTGTTGCAGATTCCCGGCCGCCTGCCAGGCCAGTACCTGATCGAGGTGGACGAGCGCGGCGAACGCAGCTTCAGCTACTGGCGCGAGCACAGCGCCGCCAAGGCCTACTTTGACGGCGGCATCACGCCGCTGGAGCAGGGGCTGTACCACTGGGATGCGCTCTACCTCAGCGGCATCAGCCTGGCCATCCTGCCGCCAGCCGGGCGCGAGCGCCTGTTCATGCTGATGCAGGCGCTGCGTGAGCGCGGCGCCGCGGTGGTGTTCGACAACAACTACCGGCCGCGGCTCTGGCCCGATGCGGCGCAGGCGCGCGCGGCCTTCGCTCGCGCCTTCGAGCTGGCCAGCATCGCGCTGGTCACGGCCGACGACCACCAGGCCCTGTTCGGCCTGCCCAACCTGGAGACTGCCGTGGCAGCCGCGCAAACGCTGCCCAGCCCCGAACTGCTGATCAAGCGCGGTGCTGCCGCCACCTTGGTGCGCGGCGCTGCGGATGCCGGCTGGCAGCAAGCTGCCACCGAACCGGTGGCCCAGGTGGTGGACACCACCGCCGCGGGCGATTCCTTCGCCGCCGGCTACCTGAGTCGGCGCTTGCTGGGGCGTTCGGCACTGGAGGCCGCCCGGTTCGGTAACCGCCTGGCTGCGCGCGTCATCCAGCACCGTGGCGCCGTGATTCCCCTCGCGGCGATGAGCGACCTGATGCAGGAGGCTTTGACATGAGGGCTGCGCGCCTGGTGCTTGCGGGCCTGTTCGGCCTGAGCCTGTTGCAGGTGGGCGCGGTGCGGGCCGCCGTCATCGGCATCAATGTGCCCGCGAACTCGCTGACGGTGGCGCGCGTCGAAGCGGCGCTGGCGCCTGATCAGCGTGCGCCCTGGCTGGACTATCTGGCGCGCTCGCAGCAGCAGCGCGAGGCCGACCGTGCGGCGCTGGCCGCCGAGCGCGCCGCCTTGCCGAGCGGCACCCCGGTGCCGCCCGCACCCGAGGGTGGCCATGCTGACAAGAGCATGCCGCTGAACCAAAGCCCGGACTGGTACGCCAGCGCCGCGGCGCGCCAGGTGGCGGACAACATCGTGAGCTTCCAGACCCCGGCGGGCGGTTGGGGCAAGAACCAGCCGCGCGACCGAGCGCCGCGCCTGCCCGGCCAGGACTACGTGGCCGACAACAACTCGCTGCGTGCGCTGTCAGGCGATTTCGATCTGGCCGAGAACCCGCGCTGGAGCTATGTGGGCACCATCGACAACGACGCCACCATCAGCGAGATCCGCTTCCTGGCCAAGGTGGCGGCACAATTGCCCGATGCGGCCGCTGCAGCCGCCTATCGGGCCAGCGCGCTCAAGGGTCTGACCTACCTGCTGGCAGCCCAGTTCCCCAACGGCGGCTGGCCGCAGGTCTGGCCCCTGCAAGGCGGCTACCACGACGCCATCACCCTGAACGACAACGCCGTGGTGGAGGTGGCCGAGTTGCTGGGCGAGGCCGGGCAGGGGGCGGCCGAGTGGCGCTTTGTGCCAGGCGCGCTGCGCGCGCAGGCGCTGGCTGCCGAGCAGCGTGCCATCGCCTTGCTGCTGGCGGCGCAAGTGCGCGGCCAGCGCCGCAAGCTGATCTGGGCACAGCAGTACGATGCCCTGAGCCTGGCGCCAGTGGCAGCGCGCAACTACGAGCCTGCCTCCTTGTGCAGCGGCGAGAGCGCCGATGTGCTGCTCTACCTGATGCGCCAACCGCAACCGTCGCCCGAGTTGAAGCAGGCCGTCGAGGCCGGCATCGCCAGTTTGCGTGAGCTGGCGCTTGCCGATGTGCAGTGGGCCCGGCAGGACGACAGCCAGGGCAGGCGCCTCAGCCACAAGTCGGGCGCCAGCCCGCTGTGGGCACGCTATTACGACGCCAGCACGCTCAAGCCGGTGTTCGGCGACCGCGACAAGACCCTGCACGACGACGTCAACGAGATCAGCGCGGAGCGCCGCAATGGCTATGCCTGGTTCGGCACCTGGCCGCTGAAGGCCTTGGCGGCCTACGAACGCTGGTCGTCGCGGCACTGAGGCGGATGGCGCGCGGTGGGTGGCTGGCGCTCACGGCGCCGTGCTGAGCGCCGCCCGCAACTCGGGATGCAAAGCCAGCAGGGCCTGCAACACCTGCTCGGCGAACAGGGCGGAGCCCTGCCTGCCCAGATGGGTGCGGTCGAACTGCGGCGGCGCCATTGCCAGTGCGTCGGCGCCGGCCTGCCCCAAGGCCTCGACGGCGGCGGCGCTGACTGCGTTCAGGTCGATCACGGGAACATCGAGCTCTGCCGCCACGCGCAGGCAGGCTTCGGCCCAGGGGCGCAAGTCGTTCTGCAACACGCCCTGGGCAAAACTGCGCCGTGTGAGCGGCGTCAGCAGCACCGGATGGGCGCCCAGGGCGCGCACTTCCTGCACATAGGCGGCCAGGTTGGGGCCGAACTCGGTGGCCAGATCGGTCGAGCGACCGGGCTTGCCGGCTTGATCGTTGTGGCCGAACTGGATCAGCACGAGATCGCGCTGCCCGCCGTCGCGCAGCAAGGTGAGCACGGCGCCCCACAGGCCCTCGGCGCGGTAGCTCTTGCTGCTGCGGCCACCGCGCGCGAGGTTGAGGCAGGCGAGCTGGTCCAGGCTTTGGCACAGCGCATTGCCGTAGCCGCTGCGCGGCGCCATGGTGGAGTCGCCCACCAGGAGGATGCGCAGCCCCAGCGTCTGCGCGTGGGCGGGAAGCGCCACGCTGCAGAGCAGGGCCGCGGAGAGTGCCAGCCTGCGGATCACGCGGCTCAGAACTTGTAGCGCAGGCCGATCAGGTACTCGCGCCCGGTGACGTTGTTGACCACCACGCTGTCGCGGGCCCGGCTGATGAACTGGTCGTTCGGCTGGTTGGTCAGGTTCACGCCCTCCAGGGTCACGTCCAGCTGCGGTGTCACCTTGTAGGAGATCGAGAAGTCGACGTTGAAGGTTTTGTTCTTGCCTTCGACATCGTTGTTGTTCTGGCCCGGCACGCGGGTCAGATAACTCGATCGTTGCGAGCCCGACAGGCGCGCGCTCAAGGTGCCGTCGTCGTAGTACAGCGTGGCGTTGTAGGACTTGGGCGAGAGGTTGATGAGATCGTCGGTGATGGTGGTGTTGCTGGTGGGCGATACCACGTACTGGATCTTGGACTTCACATAGGTGTAGTTCAGCAGCGCACCGAAGTTCTTGCCCCAGCCCGGCAGGAAGCTGAAGGGTTGCTGCACGTTCAGCTCATAGCCGCTGAGCTTGCCGCCATCGGTGTTGATCGGGGCCGAGACCTGGAACACCTCCTCACCCGTGAAGCCGGGCGGCAGCAGGGCCATCGGCAGGCCGGTCTGGCTGTAGGGGATGTTGGTGCGCAGGGTCTGGATATAGGTCTTGATGTTCTTCTGGAACAGGCCAAGGCCGACGAAGGCATTCTTCGCGTGGTACCACTCCAGGCTGGTGTCGTAGGTGGTGGCGCGAAAGGGCTTGAGCAGGGGGTTGCCGCCGGTGTAGGAAAGCGTGCCGGTGGTGTTGAGCGTGCCGCCCGGGCTCAGATTGCCCAGCTGCGGCCGCGACATCACCTTGGCCACCGCGCCGCGCAGGATCAGGTCCTTGCTCAGCGTGGCGGCCACATTCACCGCAGGCAGCACGTCGCTGTAGCTGTTCTCGGCGGTGACGGCGGTGCCGCCTGCGGTGGCCAGGTAGCCATCGGCCGTCATATTGGTCTTCACATAGCGCACGCCGGCATTGCCGCGCAGCGGCACGCCGGCCAGGCTGGTGTTGAAGTCGGCCTGCAGGAAGCCACCGGTGTCCGTCTCCACCACGGCGCGGTTGTTGCCGCGCGCGTTGCCGTTGGTGATGGAGGTGAGAGTGAAGTCGCCCGGGCCGCCGGCCGCACCGGTCTTGAGGCAGTTGCAGTAGATGTCGTAGGCGGCGGCGATGGCATTCAGGTCGGGGATCAGCCAGGCCGTGGCGGTGCCGGCCGGCAGGCTCTGGCCCTTGCCGAAACCGTTGAGTGCGGTGACCAGGCTGGCCTGGCTGACGCCGGCCGGCAGGGTGTTCATGGTCTCCACCGTGCGGCGCGACTCGAAGGTCGTGAAGCTGAACTTCTTGTAGTCGGCGCCGCCCTTCAGGGTGAGCCGGTCGGGGATCAGCTCCCAGGCCAGGTCCAGGTGCGCGATGTCGTTGATATTGGTGGCACCTTGGGGCCGGATGCGGATCTCGCTGGGGGTGAAATTGGTGATGCTGCTGGAGCCCACCGGCACGCCCAGGATCTTCAGCGGGCCGTTCGGATCGGTGGGGCTGAAGGGATAGGTGATGGACGGCGCGCGGTCATTGGCGCGGAAGTCGATCTCGTAGCCATTCACGTTCGCCGCATCCAGGGTGGTGGTGGTCTGGATCGGGTTGCTGAACTTCGAGGTCGCGCGGCCCACGCGGGCGGTGAGCTTGAGCGAATCACCGATGTCCTGCTCGAGCGTGAGCGTGGGCTGGGTGAAGGTGGTGGAGAGCTCGTCGAAGCGCGATTCCGAGCGGATGTCCACGCCGTTGTACTTGCCATAGAGCAACTCGCCGTTCGGGCCGTATTCCGTGGCCAGCACGCTGGTCTGTGGCTTGCCGCCCTGCGAGAGCGTGCGGCTGAAGGAGATCGCTTCCAGGAAGTCTTCCTGCCGCGTCGCCTTGAGCTTGGAGTACAGCATGTCCAGCGTCAGCAGGGTGCCCTCGGCCGGCTTGACCTGGATCGCACCGGTCAGGCCCAGGCGGTCCTGGTCGTGGGTGAGGCGGCCATAGCGTGGCAGGCGCGGGTGGAAGTTCTCTGCCTTGCTGGCGGCGTTGAAGGCGGCGATGTTCTCCGGCGTGTTCGGCAGGCGTGTCACGCCTTGGGCGGCCGGGCCGCAGGTGGTGGCGGTGGAGCCGGCCGGCAAGCCTGTGGTGATGCCTTGCGGCGGGCACCAGCCTCCCGAGGAGGGGCCGTTGTCCCAGCGCACCGTGCTGAAGCCTTCTTCCAGCAACTGGCGCTTGGATGACGCACCCGAGAGCAGCACGCCCACCTTGTTGTCGGCGAAGGTGTTGGAGACCAGGAAGGACGCCTTGGGATTGGTCTTGCCCGAGAGATCGTTGTACACGCCCTTCAGCGACACCGCGGCGGTGAAGCCTTTCAGGTCGAAGGGGCGGGCGGTCTGCAGGTCGACCGTCGCACCCAGCGAACCTTCGTCCACATCGGCCGAGCTGCTCTTGCGCACCGTCAGCGAACTGAACAGATCGGCGGCGAACACATTGAAATCGAAGCCGCGCGAACGGTTGGCGCCACCCGAGCTGTCGGTGCCGCCGGTGGTGGCCAGGGCCTCCACCCCGTTGATGCGCACGCGGGTGAAGTCCTGCCCCAGGCCGCGCACCGTGATGCTGCGGCCCTCGCCGGCATCCCGGTCGATCACCACGCCGGGCACACGCTGCAGCGATTCGGCCAGGTTGGTGTCCGGAAACTTGCCCATGTCCTCGGCCTTGATGACATCGACGATGCCGCTGTCATCGCGCTTGGTGCGCAGGGCGCTTTCCAGCGAGGCGCGCAGGCCGGTGACGACCACCTGGTCCAGCGCAGCAGGTTCGCTCTTGGCGGTCTGCTGGGCCTGTGCGGCGGACGCGATCAGCAGGCTGCTGCCGGCCAGCAGGCAGGCGTTCAGTTTGGAAAGGCGGGGCGGGGTGTGGCGTTGGCGGGTCTGCATGTGCGATGTCTCCGATTGTTTTGCAAGTCTTGCCCTGGCCCGGTTTCTGTGTCCGTGGCTCGGTCGGGTTGACCATGGGGGCGCGCGCAGGGCGCCTGGGGTGACTCGGAGAGCTGCTGCAGTGCCGCCCGCCGCTGTGTGGCTAGGAGGGCTAGAGGTAGTCCTCGCGGCGGGGGGTGAATTGGTCCAGCAAGGTGCTGCCGGCTTCCAGGGCCACCACGCCATGCGCGTGCAGGCGCGGGGCAATGAAGGCGTCGCCGGCACGCAGCACGCGCTTCTGGCCGGCGACCTCGGCTTCGAAGGAGCCGCTGATCACGTAGGCGATCTGGTCGTGCTCGTCATGGGCATGCGGGGTGCCGATGGCGCCCTGGTCGAACTGCACCAGCACCGACATCAAGCCGGGCGTGTGGCCCACGATCTTGCGGCGGATGCCGTCGCCCAGTTCTTCCCAAGGGGTGGTGGCGGCGTCGAAAAACGGGTTCATGCGGGCACTCCTGGCGCTGCGATTTCGAATCACTATAGCGGCTGCGCAGAAAAATGAAACAGTGGTTCACTAAATAGAAACCATAATTCCGGGAAAGTCCCGAGCTGTCTAAGCTTGCGTCCAATCACCCCGTCCTGCCGCCTCGGCAGGGCCGCCAAGAACCCTGCCAGAGCAAGGAAAAGCACGATGGAAATCCGCCAACCCATCCACAGCGAACATGCGCGCACGCTGGACACCGAAGGCCTGCGCCGCCACTTTCTGGTGGAAGACCTGTTCAAGCCCGATGCGGCCACGCTGACCTACAGCCAGATCGACCGCATCATCGTCGGCGGCATCATGCCGGTGACTCAGGCGGTGAGCTTTTCGCCCGAGCTGGGGCGCCACACCGGCACCGAGTTCTTCCTGCAGCGCCGTGAGCTGGGCCTCATCAATATCGGTGGCGCTGCACGCGCCACGGTGGACGGCCAGGTGTTCGAGATCGGCCCGCGCGAAGCCCTGTATGTGGGGCAGGGTGCCCGGCAGCTGAAGTTCGAAAGCGTGGATGCCGCCGTGCCCGCCAAGCTCTACTTCAACTGCGCGCCGGCACACACGGCCTACCCGCACCGCAAGGTGACACTGGCCGAGGCCTCGCCCGAGACCCTGGGCGCCGCCGAAACCAGCAACCGCCGCACCATCTACAAGTTCCTGGTGCCCGATGTGCTGCCCACCTGCCAGTTGCTGATGGGCATGACCCAGCTGGAGCCCGGCAGCCTCTGGAACACCATGCCCTGCCACACGCACGATCGGCGCATGGAGGTCTACTTCTATTTCGACATGAGCGAGAACGCCGCGGTGTTCCACATGATGGGCGAGCCGACGCAGACACGCCACCTGGTGGTGCGCAACGAACAGGCCGTCATCAACCCGAGCTGGAGCATCCACTCGGGCGTCGGCACGCAGGCCTACACCTTCATCTGGGGCATGGTGGGTGAAAACCAGGTCTTCAAGGACATGGACCATGTCCCGATGACGGCCTTGCGTTGAGAGAAGGGCCGCAGCATGATCCTCGACAACTTCCAACTGCACGGCCGCGTGGCCATCGTCACTGGCTGCAACACCGGCCTGGGCCAGGGCATGGCCCGCGCGCTGGCGCAGGCAGGCGCCGACATCGTGGGCGTGAACGTCTCCGAGCCGGATGAAACCCGTTCCCAGGTCGAGGCGCTGGGCCGCCGCTTCCTGGACCTGCGCGCGAATCTCTCCGACATCAGCTGCCTGGAGGGCCTGGTGGAGCAGGCCAAGAGCCTCAGCGGCCGGGTGGACATCCTGGTCAACAACGCCGGCATCATCCGCCGCGAGGACGCCATCAAGTTCAGCGAGAAGGACTGGGACGACGTCATCGACCTGAACCTGAAGACGGTGTTCTTCTTCTCGCAGGCGGTGGCGCGCCAGTACCTGGCCCAGGGCGGTGGCGGCAAGATCATCAACGTGGCCTCGATGCTGTCCTACCAGGGGGGTGTGCGCGTGCCGTCCTACACCGCCAGCAAGAGCGGCGTGATGGGCATCACGCGCCTGATGGCGAATGAGTGGGCGGCCCACCGCATCAATGTGAATGCCATCGCGCCAGGCTATATGGCCACCAACAACACCGCGGCGCTGCGTGCCGATGAGGGCCGCAATGCCTCCATCCTGGAGCGCATCCCGGCCGGGCGCTGGGGTGTGCCCGATGATCTGGCCGGGCCGGTGGTGTTTCTGGCCTCGCAGGCCTCCGACTACGTGAACGGCTACACCGTCGCCGTCGACGGCGGCTGGCTTGCGCGCTGATCACACCTCTTGAGGCGGCCGAGGCCGCATGCCATGTACGAGAACAAACGCCTCGGCTTCCTGTTCGTCCTGCCCTTCGTGCTGGGCGTGCTGCTGTTCAAGCTCTTTCCCTTCGTGGCGAGCTTCGCGCTCAGCTTCAGCCAGTACGACCTGATCGACCCGCCGGAGTTCGTGGGCCTGGCGAATTACCATGAGCTGGCCACGGGTGACCCGCTGTTCCGCAAATCGCTGGGCGTGACGCTGCTGTTCGCAGCGCTGGCCGTGCCGCTGCGCGTGGGCTTTGCGCTCTTCATCGCCCATGTGCTGAACTTCAAGATGCGCGGCATCAACTTCTTCCGCGCGGCCTTCTACCTGCCCTCCATCCTGGGCGGCTCGATCGCGGTGGCGGTGCTGTGGCGCTTCATCTTCTCCAAGAACGGCCTGGTCAACCTGCTGCTCTCGCAGCTCGGCATCGAGCCCATCGCCTGGCTGGCCGACGAGCATTACTCCATGTGGACCATCGTGCTGCTGTTCACCTGGCAGTTCGGCTCGGCCATGGTGATCTTTCTGGCGGCGCTGCAGAACGTCTCGGTCTCCCTGTACGAGGCGGCGGAATGCGATGGCGCGAGCAAGTTCCAGCAGTTCTGGCGCATCACCGTGCCATTGATCACGCCGGTGATCTTCTTCAACCTCATCATGCAGATGGTGCATGCCTTCCAGGAGTTCAACGGGCCCTACCTGATCACCGAGGGCGGCCCGCTGAGCTCCACCTATGTGCTGGCGCTCTACATCTACGACCAGAGCTTCCGCTTCTTCAATCTGGGCTACGGCGCGGCGCTGTCCTGGGTGCTGTTCGCCCTGGTCGGCGGCCTGAGCGCCTTCTCCTTCTGGAGCTCCAAATACTGGGTCTTCTACGCCGGTGAGAAGGAGCGCAAATGACGAGCAGCACAGAGACGCTGGTGCTCAACCGCGAGCGCGGCCGCCCCTGGTTGCGCTACCTGGCGCTGGGCCTGGTGGCCTTGGTGATGCTCTACCCCTTGTTGTGGCTGGTGGGTGCATCCTTCAAGAGCAATGGCGAGATCTTCAGCGAGATCGGCTTCTGGCCCAGTCGTTTTGATTTTTCCGCCTATGCCAAGGGCTGGAAGACGAGCACGGAATACAGCTTCGCCACCTACTTTCTCAACAGCTTCCTGATCACCATCCCACGCATCATCGTCACGGTGATCTCCTGCGTGCTGGTGGCCTATGCCTTCGCGCGCTTCGAGTTCTGGGGCAAGAAGTTATTGTTCTCCGTCATGGTCGGCACCATGATGCTGCCGCTGATCGTGTTACGCCTGCCGCAGTACCTGCTGTTTCGGGAGCTCGGCTGGCTGGACAGCTACCTGCCCTTGATCGTTCCCTCCGCCTTTGCCACCGACACCTTCTTCGTCTTCATGCTGGTGCAGTTCCTGCGCGGCATCCCGCGTGACATGGAAGAGGCCGCGCAGATCGACGGTTGCAACGCGCTGCAACTGCTCTGGCACATCATCGTGCCCTTGCTCAAGCCGGCCATCATCTCGGTGGTCGTGTTCCAGTTCATCTGGACCATGAACGACTTCATGGGCCCGCTGATCTACCTGGCCTCGGTGGAGAAATACCCGGTCTCGCTGGCGCTGAAGATGAGCATCGGTGCCACCGAGGAAGTGGAGTGGGCGAATGTGATCGCGATATCGGTGGTGGCGCTGATCCCTTCGGTCACCGTGTTCTTCATGGCGCAAAAGCACTTCATCGAAGGCGCCTCCAGCAGCGGAATCAAAGGATAGAGTCGTGGCCCATCTGAGCCTGAAGAAAATCGAGAAGGTCTATGCCAATGGCTTCAAGGCCGTGCATGGCGTGGACCTGGAGGTGCGCGACGGCGAGTTCATGGTCTTCGTGGGCCCCTCGGGCTGCGCCAAGAGCACCCTGCTGCGCATGATCGCGGGGCTGGAGAGCATCACCGGCGGTGAGCTGCACATCGGCAGCAAGAAGGTCAATGAACTCGCACCCAAGCAGCGCGGCATTGCCATGGTGTTCCAGAACTATGCGCTGTACCCGCACATGACGGTGTACGAGAACCTGGCCTTCGGGCTCAAGCTGGCCGGCACGCCCAAGCCAGAGGTGGCGCAGCGCGTGCGCCATGCCGCCCAGCTGCTGGAGATGGAGCATCTGCTGGAGCGCTATCCCAAGCAGCTCAGCGGCGGCCAGGCCCAGCGCGTGGCGGTGGGGCGCGCCATCGTCAAGAAGCCCGAGGTGTTTCTGTTCGACGAGCCGCTCTCCAACCTGGATGCCAAGCTGCGCGCCTCGATGCGCGTGCGCCTCACCGAACTGCACCGCAATCTGCGCGAGTCGGGCCAGCCCGCCACCGTGGTCTATGTGACGCACGACCAGGTGGAAGCCATGACCATGGGTGAGCGCATCTGCGTGCTCAAGGAGGGGGTGATCCAGCAGGTGGACACGCCCACCGCGCTCTACGACCATCCGGCCAACGCCTTCGTCGCCAGCTTCATCGGCTCGCCCGAGATGAACATCCACGAGGCGCAGCTGCAGCCGCAGGGCGAGGGTCTGGCTGTTGTGCTCGGGGGCCAGGTCTTGCCGCTGCCGGCTGCCAAGGCGCAGCCACTGCGCAGCCGCAGCGGCGCCGTCAAGTTCGGCCTGCGGCCGGAGCATGTGACGGCACTGCCGCGCGAAGGCAGCCTGGCCGTGCCTTGCAGTCTGCGCTTTGTCGAGCACATGGGCAGCGAGGTGTTCGTGCATTTCAGCATCGGCGAGACCGCCATGACGGCGCGTGTGCCGGCCGATCAGCTGGGCGAGCTGGCCGGCAAGACGCGCGGTGCAGCGCATGTGTTCCACCTGCAGCTCGAGCGCTGCCATCTGTTCGATGCCGAGACCGGCGCGAACCTCTTGCTGTGAAGCGCCGACAGTTCAGCGCCGCGCTGGCGCTCAGCCCCCTGCTGGTGCGTGCCCAGCCCGAACCCACCGTGCTGCGCTTCGCCTGGTGGGGCGGCGCCGGTCGGCACGAGGCCACGCTCAAGGCCATCGCCGCCTTCGAGCGCCAGCATCCCGGCCTCAAGATCAAGGCCGAGTACATGGGCTTCAACGGCTATCTGGAGCGGCTCACCACCCAGATCGCGGGCGGCTCCGAGCCCGACATCATGCAGATCAACTGGGCCTGGCTGGCCATGTTCAGCAAGCGCGGCAATGGCTTTGCCGACCTGAACCGCCATGCGAACGTGCTGGCGCTGGACCAGTTCCGCGCCGACGATCTGGCCGCCGGCATGGTGGGTGGCAAGCTCAACGCCCTGCCCACGGCCTACAGCGCGCGTGTGATGCTGTGGAACGAGGCCGCCTTCCAGCGCGCCCGTGTGCCCTTGCCGCGTAGCTGGGACGATCTCTTCGCCGCCGGCCCGCTGTTCAAGCAGCGGCTAGGGGCCCAGGCCTATCCGCTGGACGGCGAGCTCTACGACATGATCCTGCTGGCCCAGGCCTGGGTGCAGCAGAAATACGGCACGCCCTATGTTGACCCGCTGAGCCCGCGCGTGGCCATGAGCGAGGCCGCGGCGCTGGACTGGGTGCGCATCTACCGCCGCCTGGTGGACGAGCATGTGGCCACGCCGCTGCCGCTGCGCGCCAGCCTGGGGGGCGCCGACAAGCCCACCGAACAGCAGCAGGACTGGGTGGTGGGCAACTGGGCCGGCAACTTCACCTGGGATTCGGCCATCCCCTTGCGTGCCGCGACGCTCAACCGCGAGCAGAAGCTGGTGCTGGGCGAGTTCCCGACCCTGCCGGATGCCAAGACCAGCGGCATGTTCGGCCGACCCACCGTGATGCTGGCCTTGGGGCGCCACAGCAAGCAGCCCGAACTGGCGGCGCGCTTCATCAACTACCTGCTCACCGACCCCGATGCCGCCCTGATCCTGGGCAAGACGCGCGGCGTGCCGGCCGCGGCGCGGCAGTTCGAGGTGCTGGCCAAGGCCCACAAGCTGCCCGCGATGGAGCTGGCTGCCCATGAACAGATCAAGGCGCAGCGTGAGGCCGGGCGCGTGCCGGTGCCGGCGCCGCTGTTCGAGCATGCGCGCCTGCACAAGTTCATGCGCGAGGTGTTCGAGACCGTCGCCTATGGCAAGACCAGCAACGAGGCCGCGGCGCGTCGCCTGGTCGACGAGGGCAATGCCCTGTTGAAGCGAATCAAATAGCGAAGCACCATGAAACACCACAGCCGACAACTCAGCTTTGAGACCCGCGAGGATCCCGACACCGGCGCACGCGTCACGCGCCTGACGCCGGCGGACGTCACCTGCCATCGCAACTACTTTTACCAGAAGTGCTTCAGCAACGATGGCGAGCGCCTGATCTTCGGTGCCGAATTCGGGCCGGGCAGCGCCTGGAACTACCACCTGCTGGATCTGCGCACCCAGGTGGCCACCCGGCTCACCGACCAGGCCGGCGAGAACACCTTTGGCGGCTTTCTCAGCCCCGACGACCGTCACCTCTACTTCGTGCGCGCCGAGCGGCAGCTGATACGCCTGGCCTTGAGTGATCTGAGCGAAGAGGTGGTCTACACCGTGCCGCAGGGCTGGGTGGGCTATGGCACCTGGGTGTCCAACAGCGCCTGCACCCGGATGGTGGGCATCGAGATCCATGCGGACGATTGGTTCCCGCTCTCCGACTGGCAGAAGTTCCACCAGATGTTCCACGCCAAGCCGCGCTGCCGCCTGATCCGCATCGACCTGGCGACCGGCGCGCGCGAGATCATCCTGGAAAAGCAGGGCTGGCTGGGCCATCCGCAGTACCGCCCCTTTGACGATCACACCGTGGCCTATTGCCACGAAGGCCCGCATGACCTGGTGGATGCGCGCATGTGGTTCATCAACGAGGACGGCACGAACATGCGCTGCGGCAAGCAGCATCTCGAGGGTGAGGCCTGCACGCATGAGTTCTGGGTGCCCGACGGCTCGGCCATGATCTATGTCTCCTACCTCAAGGGCCAGAGCGAGCGCTGGATCTGTTCGCTGGACCCGGTCACGCTGGAGAGCAAGCGCCTGGCCCTGATGCCGCCCTGCTCGCACCTGATGAGCAATTTCGACGGCACGCTGCTGATCGGTGATGGCTGCGACTCGCCTGCCGATGTGGCCGACACCAGCAGCCACCAGATCCAGACCGACCCCTACCTGCATCTCTTCGATCTCAAGGCGGGCACGGAGCGCAAGGTCGCGCGGCACGACAGCAGCTGGCGCGTCTACAAGGGCAACCGCCAGGTCACGCACCCGCATCCCTCGTTCACGCCCGACCAGCAGCAGGTGCTCTACAGCTCGGACTGCGACGGCGAGCCGGCCTTGTTCCTGGCCGATCTCTGATGCGGGCCGCCTTGGTCGCCTTGCTGGTGTGGGTCAGCCCGGTGCAGGCCCAGGAACGCCCGCAGCTGAGCGAGGCGCAGGCCGCCGCGATGCGGCTGGCCGACTACCTCGGTGATTGGCAGCCTGCCCCCTTGGACGCCAGCACCTGGACAGCGGACTTCGTGGTGGCCGCCGATGGCAGCGGCACCCACCGCAGCCTGCAGGCCGCCATCGATGCCTTGCCCGCCCAGGGCCGGCGCCACTACATCCGGCTCAAGCCCGGCCGCTACCGCGAGCAGCTGTGCATCCAGGGCAAGGCGCCGTTCACGCTCTATGGCTATCCCGGCGATGCGGCCGCGGTGCAGATCGTGCAGGGGCACTTTGCGGCGGAGCCCAAGCCGGTGGGCGCGCCCGCCAACCCCTGCACGCCGGACCTTGCCGCCAGCCAGTACGGCACCGCTGGCAGCACCACCTTGGCGATCTTCAGCGACGATGTGCAGCTGGCGCACCTGAGCGTGGTCAACGATGCCATGGACGCGGTGCGCGAGGGCCAGGGCTACCCGGCCGCGGTGGGCGAGAGCGGTGGCGCCCAGGCCGTGGCCCTGATGACCGAGGGCGACCGAGTTCAGATGCAGGACGTGCGCCTGCTGGGCCACCAGGACACTTTCTTCGTGCGTGCCAAGCCGCGGGGCGGACCGTCGCGCGTGTGGTTGCGGGCCAGCCTGATCGCGGGCGACGTGGACTTCATCTTCGGCAATGGCACGCTGGTGATCAGCGACAGCACCGTCCTCAGCCGCGCCGGCCGCCGCGTGCCGGGCAGCGGTGGCTACCTGCTGGCGCCCAGCACGGCGCCGCAGCAGCCCTTCGGCATCCTGGTAGACGGCAGCCGCCTGCTGGCCGAGCCCGGTGTGGCCGCGGCCAGCATCGCGCTCGGCCGGGCCTGGGATGCCGGCGTGGCGCGTGGCGCCTGGCAGGCGGGCGTGTCGCCGAACGGGCAGGCCCTGATCCGTGACAGCCAGCTCGGCCCGCACCTGCGCGGCTGGGGGCCCTCCACCTCGAGGCGCCCCTTTGACGCGGCGACGCAGCGCCTGAGCGAATACCGCAACCAGTCGGCGCTGTAGCGGGGCCGCACACAGTGGACAATGTCGCTCTGAATCTGACACACCCGACCGAAGCATTCAACAAGCAGCAATCAGCGCATGGACGACGATTCGATTGATTCATCCAAGCAGCAGCCCGAATCGGTGGCCGCGGTGCTCAAGGTGTTTGCCATCCTGCAGGCGCTCTCCGAGCGCAGCGAAACCGGCATCTCCGAGCTTTCGGTACGGCTGGCCATGCCCAAGGCCACGGTCTACCGCTTTCTGCAGACCATGATGACCCTGGGCTACGTGCGCCAGGAGTCGGGCAGCGAGCGTTACGGCCTCACCATGAAGGCCTTCGAGCTGGGTGCCAAGGCCTTGCAGTACCCGGATCTGGTGGACCTCTCCAAGCACCATATGCAGATGCTGGCCGACGCCACCGGCGAGACCGTGCACCTGGGCACGCTGATCGACAGCGAGATCATCTATGTGCACAAGATCGACTCGCGCCACACCCTGGGCATGTACTCACGCATCGGCCGGCGCGCGCCCCTGCACTGCACCGCCATCGGCAAGGTGCTGATGGCCTGGGAGCATCCCGAGCGGCGCGATCGGGTGCTCGACGGCGCCGAGTTCCAGCGCTTTCGTGACAAGACCATCGTGGATCGAAGCGAGTTCCTGGCCGAGTTGGAGCGTGTCAAGGCGCAGGGCTATGGCGAGGACCGCGAGGAGTTCGACGACCATATCCGCTGCCTGGGCATCCCCATCTTCGACCGCCTGGGCCAGCCGATTGCCGGCATGAGCGTGTCCTTCCCGAGCTTCCGCTACGACGAAGCCAAGGCCCCGGAGATCATTGCCATGCTCACCGCCGCCAGCCGCGACATTTCGGCGCGCCTGGGTTGCAGCAAATTCCCGCTGGACGCTGCGCCCAAGGCGCTGCCCGCCCGATGACGCTGCCGCCGCGCGAGCTGTTGCGCCGGCTCTTCGACGCCGCGGTGGCGCGCGCCCAGCCGCTACAGGTGATGGCGGGGCAACTGCCGGCGCCCCCGCAGCATGGCCGCACCCTGGTGCTGGGCGCCGGCAAGGCCGGCGGCGCGATGGCTGAAGCGCTGGACGCGCTGTGGCCGGCCGAGGCCCCGCTCAGCGGCCTGGTGGTGACGCGTTACGACCATACCCCGCCCGCCTATGCCGCCCGCCCCGGGCGCATCGCGGTGGTGGAGGCCGCCCACCCGGTGCCCGATGCGGCGGGTGAACAGGCCGCCGCGCGCATGCTGGCACTGACGCAAGGCCTGACCCCCGATGATCTGGTGATCTGCCTGATCTCCGGCGGCGCCTCCGCGCTGCTGAGCCTGCCCGCCCCGGGCCTGAGCCTGGCCGACAAGCAGGCGGTCAACCGCGTCCTGCTGAAGAGCGGCGCCACCATCGCCGAGATGAACTGCGTGCGCAAGCATCTCTCCGCCATCAAGGGCGGGCGGCTGGCGGCGGCCTGCCACCCGGCGCAAGTCCTGACCCTACTGATCAGCGACGTGCCGGGCGACGACGCGGCGGTGATCGGCTCCGGCCCGACCCTGCCCGACCCGACGAGCTGCGCCGAGGCCTTGGGCGTCTGCACGCGCTACGGCATCGCGCTGCCGCCGGCCGCGCTGGCCGGCCTGCAGAGCGGCGCGCTGGAAACGCCCAAGCCCGGTGCCGCCTGCTTCCAGGGCCAGACCCTGCGCATGCTGGCCACGCCGCGCATGAGCCTGGAGGCGGCGGCGGCCCAGGCGCGCGAGCTGGGCCTGGCGGCGCATATCCTGTCCGACGAGATCGAGGGCGAGTCGCGCGAGATCGGTGCCATGCATGCGGCGCTGGCGCGCTCGGTGGCCCTGCACGGCACGCCCTTTGCCCGGCCCTGCGTGATCCTCTCCGGCGGCGAGACCACCGTGACGGTGCGCGACAAGTCCGGCCGTGGCGGCCGCGCCAGCGAGTTCCTGCTCGGCTGCGCCCTGGGGCTGGGCGGGGT